>JBGAGZ010000081.1:0-23255 GCA_044226465.1 Burkholderiaceae bacterium
GGCCGCCTGACCTATTCGACGCGCTACCCCACGGGCTCGAACACGCCCACCAGCCCCGACCGCGCTGGCAACCCCGAACTGCAGCCCGAGTTGGCCACCGGCATCGACCTGGCCTACGAGCACTACCTGCCCGGCAGCGGCATGTTCAGCGCCAACGTGTTCCACCGCCGGGTGCGCGACCTGATGCGCACGCTGACCACACTGGAGGACGTGCCTGGCTTCGACAACCCGCGCTGGGTGGCGCGGCCGCAAAACGTGGGCGAGGCCACCACACAGGGCCTGGAGCTGGAAGCGAAGTTCAAGCTCAACGAGCTGGTGGACGAGGCGCCCGCGGTCGAGCTGCGGGCCAACCTGAGCGTGTTCCGTTCTTCAGTCGACAGCGTGCCGGGCCCCAACAACCGGCTCGACTCGCAGCCCGGCGGCACCGCGAACTTCGGCGCCGACTACCGCTGGCCCGGCCTTCCGCTGACTGTGGGCGGCAACGTCAACCTCACGCCGGGCTACACCACGCGCCTGTCGGACGCGCAGTGGCAAGTGCAGTCGGCCAAGCGTGTCTTCGACGCCTACGCTTTGTGGACGATCAACCCCGGCATGCGCGTGCGGGTGACCGCCAGCAACCTGCTGCACGAGGACGCCGACAGCAGCAGCATCGTCGACGACGAGACCGCCACCACGGTGTCACCCACCTTCGTCAACTGGCGGGTGCAGCTGGAGCTGAAACTCTGACGGTCGTGTCTTCGAAGACGACGACCTGGCCTGCGCGCATCTTGGCCGTCTTGCGCAACTCGACCTGGCCGTCGACGCGCACCTGCCCGTCGGTGATCAGCTGGCGTGCCGCGCCGCCACTGTGCGCGAGGCCCGTGGCCTTGAGCAGGGCGTCCAGCGCAATGTGGTCGCCGCGCAATTCGAAGTCGATGGTCTGCATGCGGCGCATTGTCGTGCCCACTTGTCGCACTCATGCATCGGGGGGATGGCGGGGGATTGACGACGTGCCCCGTGCCGTCGCATAGTGCGCCACCTTGCCTCGCGGCCATCGCGGGGCGCACCACCCAACCGCAAGGAGGCAGCCATGGATGAAGTCATCACCACCCGCCCCGCGGTTCGCCAGCAGCACGCTGCCCTGGTTGGTTGAAGCCTCAGCACACGCTCGCTGAGCGCTAGCCACCCCGGCCGCTGACGCCGGGCGATCCGCACCCCACCTCTGACCTGTCTGGCCTCACGGGCCAGCTGCCGCATGCGCGCCCGGCTCGTCCGGGCAGTTGCGCCGCGGCCCCTTCATGTCTGTTTCGTTGCGGATCTTCTTCTCATGTTCGATTCGATCGACTTTCAAGCCCTGCGCGGCATCGGCCTGACCCAAGGCCTGGTGGCGCAGATGTTCTCCCTTCAAACCGAGCCGGGCGACCGGCTCATGCGCATCACCGAGGTGCAGCGCGACCGCCTGCACCTGCACGACGGCCATGCCGAGCATGTCGCCCAGGTCTGGCCCACCTTGCGAATCGCCCTGCAGATGCAGGGCGAGGCACTGGTCGTGGGCGACTGGGTGGCGGCGCGCCCGGGCGACGTGGCCGATGCCACCTGCTGGGCCGTGGCGCGCGTGCCGCCGGTGAACCACCTGGTGCGCCGCGACAGCAGTGGCCAGCGCCAGGCCCTGGTCAGCAACGTGGACACCGCGCTGCTGGTGATGGGCGCCGGGCAAGACTTCAACCTGCGCCGGCTCGACCGCTACCTCGCGCTCGTTCGCCTGGCCGGCGTGGTGCCGCTGGTGGTGCTGAGCAAGGCGGACCTGTGTGCCGATCCGGCCGCCCGCGTCGCCGAGGTGCGCCACCACGTGGGCGGCAGCGTCGACGTGCTGGCCGTCAACGGCCTGGACCCGGCCACGCCCGCGGCCTTGTCGCCCTGGCTGGCGGCGGGGCAGACGCTGGTGTTGCTGGGCTCGAGCGGTGCCGGCAAGAGCACGCTGACCAATGCCCTGGTGGGCGGGAAGGTGCAGTCCACCGGCGGGGTGCGCCTGGGCGACGAGCACGGCCGCCACACCACCACGGCGCGCACCCTGCATCGCTGCCCCAGCGGCGCCTGCATCATCGACACGCCCGGCCTGCGCGGCCTGCAGCTCGATGCCGACGAGGCCCAGCTCGACGCGGTGTTCGACGACATCTCGCGCCTGGCGCCGCTGTGCCGCTTTCGCGACTGCGCGCACGAGGACGAGCCCGGCTGCGCGGTGCGCCCTGCCGTGCCGGCAGGGCGGCTGCTCAGCTACCACAAGCTGTTGCGCGAGGCGCAACGCCACGAGATGACGGTGCTGGACCGGCACCGCCAACTCTCAGAGTGGAAGCAGCGCGGCCGTGCGGCACGGGCCGTCGTCCGTGCCAAGCGCGGATGACGGGCCCGGCGTGTGCGTCCGGGGCCCGCCGGCCCCGAACGCGCCGAGCGGCTACTGCGCGGTGGCGTTCAAGGTGGCGGTGTTCACCGTGTTCATGTCGGCCGAGCCGGCCACGGGCACCAGCGTCACCGTGTCGGGCGTGGCCGAGTTCCACACGCGCAGGTAGGCGTAGTAGATGCCCGAGCCGTTGCCGTCGTGGCCCAGCGGCATGGCTTCGCTGCCAGCGGGCAGGTGGCCGATGCTGTAGGCGCCGCCGGATCCGCCGTTGCTTTTCAGAACGGCGCCGATGTCCATCGTGTTGACGAAGGTGCCACCGCGCGTCACGACGAGATAGCCGCTGTCGTACTTGCCGGGGGTGGCCTGGGCGATCGTGCCGCTCAGCGTGCCGAAGCCGGCCACGTTGCGGCTCACCACCATCTCGGGCGGTGCGATCAGGGCGGTCGAGCCATCCATCGTCGCGGTCACCGTGCCGGCGCTGGTGCGTGCCAGGTCCTGCCCGTCCAGCATGGCGGTGTAGGCGCCGTCGCCTTCGCCTGCGGTGACCGGCGCCATGGCCGGATTGCCACCGGCCACATAGGTGCCGACCATCGCGGCGCCGCTGGTCAGCATCAGGTCGTTCATGAACTTGCCGGAGAACGGGTCCAGCCGCCGGGTCGACACCTCGTAGGGCAGGCTGCCCGCGCCGTCGAGCGTCTGGTAGAAGCGCCCGGTCACGCCGGTGGGCTGCGGCGACGCGGACCAGTTGACGGCGTACGACGCGGCCGACGCCACCGTCAGCGGGTTGGTCGACACCGAGGTCGCGCCGTTGTCCGGCGCGGTGCCGGCCGTGACGGGCACGCCGCGCACGACCAGGGTTTGTGCGTTGTCGCCGCGCACCACCAGGTCATAGGTCTGGCCCACACTCGCCGGCAGCGGGTAAAGCACGAAGCTGCCGTCCGCCGCCACGCTCGTCCAGCGCTTGACGGCGTGCACGCTGCCGTCGGCCGAGGGCGCCTCGGCCTTGGCCATCAGGTTGGCGCAGGGGTTGGTGGCCAGCGCGTTGCAAGCCGAGGTGTCGACCTTGCCAATCACCGCGCCCGATGCGGCGAGGTCGAAATACTTCAGCGCCGGCACCATGGTGAAGGCGGTGGTGTTGGCCGAGCGGAACGGCACCACGTCGTTGCCGGCGTCGAACTCGATCGCCAGGTTCAGGCTCTGCCCGACGGTGACCACGAAGTCGCCGTGCAGCGAGATGCCCTGCTTGGCCTGCGCGATCTCCAGTGGCGCCTTGGTGAGCACGCCGTTGTCGTCGAGGTAATCCACCTGGTCGTTGTAGACCAGGCCCGCGGCCACCGCCGAATCGGTCAGCGCCTCGTCCGAGCCGGCCAGGATCAGCCGGATCTGTTTGTAGTTGCCCGCCGGCAGCGTGATGTTGGCGACCACGTCCGACAGGCCGCCATTGGCCAATGCGTTCAAGTCGAAGGTCATGGGGCTGGGCAGCGTCACGCTGGTCCAGCTGTTGTCCTCGCTGCCAGCGGTGTCGGACGAACTCACCGCGACCTTGGTGAGCGTGACCCAGACGTGCTGGGCCGCGCTGTCGGGCCCGTCGGTGATGCGCACCGCGAGCGTGCCGGAGCCGTTGTTCGACCCGCTGGAGGAGCCGCCTCCGCCGCAGGCGACGAGCACGGCCGCGGCCACGGTGGCGATGGCGATAGGACGAATGTGTCGGAAAAGTCGGTGCTGGCGCGAAGACGGCACCTCGATGAAGGATGACATGGCAATCTCCTGAGGCGTTGATGGCCCCCGCCGGGATGGCGGGAACGTGACGCGATTGGGAGCGCCGTCTGTGCCTGTGAAGATTGCCGATGCGCGCCGGGCGGTAAAGGTCCGTAAGCAGCGATGTCAGCGACGACACACTACTTTGCACGCGAGGAACGGAACGCGCTCAGGGCTTGGCGCTCGCCTTCCAGTCCTGCACGGCCTTCATGGCGGCGTTCACATGGCCGTCCGGGTCCATGCTCGAGTAGGCCAGCAGCACCTTGCCCTGCGGGCTGATGACATACGAGATGCGGTTGGCCATGTTGGGCATCACGGCCAGGTTGGCGTCGTACTGCTTGATGACCTTGGCGCCAGGGTCCGCCGCCACCGCGAACTGGTTGCGGCAGGCCTCGACAGAGAACTTCTTCAGTGTGTCGATGTCGTCGTTCGACATGCCCAGCACCGTGGCGCCGAGCGCGGCGAACTTGGGCGTGGCCTCGGCGAACTGGTGGGCCTCGACCGTGCAGCCGCTCGTGAAGGCCTTGGGGTAGAAGTAGAGGACCACCGGGCCTTTCTTCAGTGCGTCCGCCAGCACGAAGCGGTAGGGCTGGCCGGCCAATGCGGCGTCGGCGCTGAAGTCTGGCGCGGCAGCGCCCACGGCGAGAGCGGCATGGCCGATGGCCGGGGCGGCCAGGCTGGCGACGCAGAAGGCGGCGGCGCTGAGCGCGTGGCCGCGGCCGGTGTAGAGCAGGTTCATCGTCGACTCCAGGAGGTTTGAAAGCGGTCAGGGCTTGGAGCTCACGGCTTCGGGCAGTCGCAGGCGTCGTTGCCCATGTCCAGCACGATGCGCCAGACCCCGGGCGACTCTTGCCGCCACACCGAGTTGAAGCGGGCGACCAGCTTGCCGGCCGGGTCGCGCACCGGCCCGCTGCTGAGGGCCAACTCGCCGTTGGTCATCACCACGACGTTGTCCGGCTCCCACGAGAACGGCGGCTGCGGGCCGTCGAAGAATTTGCGCCACGCGGCGACCACCGCCTCGGGGCCGCGCAGGGGACCCTTGCCGCCCTGGAACACCGTGTCGGCGGAAAGGAACTTCGTGAAGGCCGCCAGGTCGCGGTCTGCCATGGTCTTGGCAAAGGCGCGCTCGGTGTCGGTCACGGTCTGGCGCAGGCGTTCGGGGTCGGGTGTGCCGGCGCCTTGCGCCATGGCCAGGTGGGCACCGGCCAGGCCGAGGCCCAGCGTGGTCAGGCAGCGGGCGAGCAAACGGGTCATGCGTGGCCTCGTGGCGTCAAGGTGGTCGAATCGCTGCGGGTTGTACCAGTTCCCGCCGCGGTGCATCAGGGGCCAGGCCCCAAGTCCCTGACGTGCTGTTCGGCCTCGTCGACGTCCTTGGTGTATTCGTCCAGGTAGCGCTGCCGCTCGGCGCTGGCCCACTCGGCGTCCGAGAAGGCCACCAGCGGGTAGGGCTTGGTGCGCCAGACGGTGCCGGTGCGGCGGGGCATCAGCGCCCGGTCCGGGAAGGCGTCGGGCTTGAGCAGGAAACCGTCCACGTCGCGCAGGCTCAACGGGAACGCCGGCTGCCCGTCGCGCACCAGCTTGCCGAAGACCTGCAGCCGCACCTCGCCCGGGCCCGCGCCGAGCTCGTCGTTGAAGCTGACCAGCGCAAAGGGCCGGCCGTTGGCGTCGTCGATGCGGCCGGTGACCACGTAGCGGCCGGGCTGCATCACCTGCACCGGCAGGTACAGGTTCAGCGAGCCGGCCTCCAGCGCCTCGCGCACGCCGTTGCCCCAGGCCGCGGGCGCCACCGGTGAGTAGATGATGTCGAAGTAGGCGTAGCCCGGGTGGTCGTCGGACTGCAGCGCCAGCTCGACGCGGATCACGCCGTCCACCTCGGCCAGGCCCTGGCGGGACGGCTGCAGGCGCAAGCTCAGCACGCCGTCGCCGGCGCGGGCATCGCCGTTGCGGCCGTCGTCGGTGAAGGCCACGGTGATCGGCGCCACGCGCGACGGCCGGTTGCCGGTGGCGCCCTCGTGCGCGAAGGCATGTGGCACCTGCAGCGGCAGCGTCTTGCCGTCGGCATCCACCGCGGCCACGGTGAACAGCACGCTCTCGTCGCCCTGCACGAAGACCCGCTCCTGCGTGGTGCGCAGGGTCAGGCCGTCCACCACCGTGCCGCCGGGCTCGCGCAAGGGGCGCTCCTCGACGATGGCCTTGTTGGGGTGGACCTGGTCCGGGTGCTCGGCGATCGGCCGCGATTCGTGCGGGTAGCTCGTGGCCTGGCGGTAGCTGTCCAGCGTGCGTTGTGCGCGTGCCAGACGCTGCTGCCAGAGTTCGCGGTCAGCCGCGCGGCCCGGCCCCTTGGCCACGAGGCGCGGGCCGGCGGAAGGCGTGCTGGCGGCCGCCGGCATGGGCGCCACGGCCTGCGGGCCAGGGGCCTCCCCATCGTCGGTGCGGCCCGCGCTCGGCCACCAGGCCACTAGCGCGGCGAGGCTGGCGGCCACCCCGGCCGCCGCCGTCCAACGGCGCCCGTTCACTTCGCGTTGGCTTCCATGTCGGCGCGCACCTTGCTCACGATGCCCGCCCAGTTGCCGTTGGTGTAGTGGTTGAAGCTCTCGCCGGTGTCACGGAAGGCCACCGAGTGGTAGCCCCACTTGGCCTTGCCGTTCTCGGTCTTGGAGGTGCCGGTGGTCAGGTCGTTGCAGAACCAGTCGCTGGGGTTGCAGAACGCCGCACCGCTGTTGCCCGAGACGCCGCCGCTGGAGTGGTAGGCGATGGCCTCGTCGTCCTGCCCGGGCAGCACGAACGAATACAGCGTGCCGTTGGCGCCGGCGTACATGTAGAGCCAGGTGGCGCGCGTGGCGCTGTGGTCGTACATCGCGCGCGCGGTGCTGGTCTTCAGGTCGGACACCAGCGGCTCGCTGAGCGCCCAGTCGCCCGCGTCGGCCAGCTCGGAGCCGCCGGCCGCGCCGCCGGCCACGTCCACCCACTTGATGTTCCAGCCGGTCTGGGTGCTGCCGTTGAGGTTGCTGCAGCTGCCGTCGGCGCCGGGGCTGGCGTTCTTGATGTAGCGGGTGCTGCCGCCGTACAGGGCCAGCGAGTAGCCGATCTGCAGGTTGCCGGCGCTGTGCACGGCCACGTAGCACCAGTTCTGGCCGGTGCAATAGCAGTCCAGCGCGTTGCGGACCAGGTAGTTCTGGTCGGAGATGTGGTTGTAGCCGTCCCAGTTGACGGCCTTTTTGTTGACGCCGGCATTGGCCGACGAGGGGCCCCAGTAGGTGAAGTCGGCGTAGTTGCCGATCTGGCCGCCGCCGGTGCGGCCGTTGATCCACAGCGAGTAGTTGGTCGCGTGGGCCACGGCGGCCAGCCCACCGATGACAACGACGACCAGCCACCAAGCCCGCGCGAAGCGCTTTGCCATGTCCGTCTCCTCGTGTTTGCTTTTAAAAAATAGCACGCTCGTTCGAAAACGTGCCCGCAAACTTTGCGATCAGGCGGGGAGGGGTGGGGAGCGGGGAATCCCCGAGTGATTCGCCGCCGCACCTTGAGCTGGAACCGTGGAGTGTGATCCGGCCGCTGGGACGCTCTGTTCCGCTCATGTCCCCCGCTGCCAGCCTGCGGCTGTCAGCTCCTCCTAATACTTCGCTACACAGAACATCCCACCGTCCAGATCGGCACGGTGGCGGCTGTTCGGTCCGGGCAAGGCAGACGGGTGTTCGGCTGAGGGGTTGGGGTACCGGCGCAGTGAAGTATTGGGAGGAGTCGGCAGCCGCAGGCTGCTGACGGGGGACATGAACGGAGCCGGTACCCCAATCCCTCAGCAAGCGCCGACCAGGACAAGCTCAGTTCAGCTTCAACACGTCCTTCAGGAACAGCACCGACGCGTAGAACTGGTAGTCCGCGTTCTCCTTGCGTGCGAAGCCATGGCCTTCATTCTCGGCGCGCAGGTACCAGACCGGCGTGCCGTTGGCGCGCGCCTTCTGCACGATCTGCTCGGCCTCGGTCCAGGGCACACGCGGATCGTTCTTGCCCTGCACGACGAACAAGGGCTTCTTGATCTTCGAGGCGTTGGTCAGCGGCGAGATCTTGTCCAGGTGCTCGCGCATCGCCGGCTCGCGCTCGTCGCCGTATTCGACGCGCCGCAGGTCGCGGCGGTAGCTCTCGGTGTTGTTCAAGAAGGTGACGAAGTGCGAGATTCCCACGACGTCGATCGAGCCGGCGATGCGGTCGGCGTAGTTCGTCGACACGGCCAGGCTCATGTAGCCGCCGTAGCTGCCGCCGGTGACCACGATGCGGCTGGCGTCGAGGTTGGGTTGCGTCGCGATCCAGTCGATCAGCGCGCCGATGTCCTTGACCGAGTCCTCGCGCAGCATGCCGTTGTCCAGCGCGAGGAAGGTCTTGCCGTAGCCGGCCGAGCCGCGCACGTTGGGCTGGATGAGCGCGATGCCCAGTTCCTCGACGAAATAGTTGGTGCGGTTCAGGAAGCCGAACTGCGCCTGGGCCTCCGGCCCGCCGTGGATGCTGATCAGCACCGGCCGCTTGCCGGTGAAGCGCGCGGGCGGCAGGGTCAGCAGGCCGCTGATGCTGCGGCCGTCGAAGCTCTTCCAGCGCACGATCTGCTGCGGCGCGAAGCGCGTCGGGTCCACGCCGTCGGGGGCGTAGGCGCGCGTCCACTGCTGCACACCGCCGGTCGCGGTGTCCAGGCTGTAGACCTGGCTCGGGCCGGCTGAGCCGTTCACCGCGAAGGCGATCTCGGTGCGGGCCGGGTGGAAGCGCATGCCGCTCAGGTTGCCCGCGGGCAGGGCCGGCGAGGGCAGCTCCTTCAGGCTCTTGGTGTCGAACAGGTGCAGCTTACCCAGGCCGTCTTCGTTCAGGATCAGCGCAGCGCGTGTGCCATCTTTCGACAGGCTGCCGCCGCTCACGTCCCAGGGGATGTGGCCCGTGACCCGGGCGATGGCGCCGCTGCCCAGGTCCACCCGCAGCAATTCGTTGAACTCGCCCGCGCGGTCGCTGACCACGAACAGGCCCTTGCCGTCGCGCTCGAAGCCCGATGCGAGGTGGGTGGCCTTCAGCGTGGTGCCCGGCGCGGGCAACAGCAGCTTGCGCTCGCCGGTGGCGATGTCCAGCAGCCA
This sequence comes from Burkholderiaceae bacterium, assembly GCA_044226465.1. Taxonomy (GTDB): domain Bacteria; phylum Pseudomonadota; class Gammaproteobacteria; order Burkholderiales; family Burkholderiaceae_C; genus Ideonella. The sequence continues at coordinate 9,247 of JBGAGZ010000081.1, forward strand.
GACCTGCGACTCGTTGGCCGACAGGTAGTTGGTCAGCGCGATCTGCTTGTCGTCCCACGAGACCACGCTGGCGCCCCAGCCGCCGCCCGGCAGGTCGGCCAGCTTGCGGCGGCCCTCGGGCTTCAACGGGTCCATCAGCCACAGCGTGGTGTCGATGCTGGCGCGCTTGGCGCCAACGGCCGTGCGGTCCACCGGCACCGAGGTGTAGAGCAGCTGGCTGGGCACGCCGGGCTGGCCGTGCAGCCAGCCTTCCAGGTTGTGGCGCTGGTCGGGGTCGCTCAGCTGCGCGACGGCCCGCGTGGCCAGGTCCATGCGGTAGAGCTGGCTGACCTCGTTGCCGCCGCTGGCGCGCTCGAAGACGATGTACTGGCCGTCGCGCGGCTCGTACTGGGCCGTGGTCACCGGGTCGGTGAAATCGGTCAGGCGCTCGGGCTCGGCCAGCGGCGAGGCGACGCGGAAGAGCTGCGGCGTGCTGCCGCCGGCGGGGCGGTGGGCCACCAGCATCTCGCGCTTGCCGGGGTGCCAGTCGACGAAGGCGTGGCCGCGGAAGTCGGTGTACTTCTCGACCGACTTGACCAGCGACTGCGGCACCGGCGGGATGCCCTCGACATGAAGGTTGGCGTTGGGGGCCAGCACGTCGGGGGCCGGCGGCGCATCGGCGGCGAGCGCGGGGCCGCAGGCGATGGCCAATGTCGTCGCGGCCACGCCGAGCAGGGGTTTCAACAGGGCGAATCGCATGGCGGATCGGGGGGCGGTGTTCATGGGGCGGCACTGTAGGGCAAGCGAGGGCGGCGGGTAGACTGGCCTTCGATCAACAAAGTTCGCCAACGTGGGCAAGGGGGGCCGGGGTGTGGAACGCCGCGCAGCAGCGGCTGGGGGTGTTGGGCCGGCCGTTTCGCCTGCTGATCGCCAGCGACGCGCTGACCCTGCTCGCCTTGATGGCCGGCCACGTGGCCGTGCCCTGGTGGATCGCCCACGAAGGTGGTGCGCATCACCTGGCGATGTGGGCCGGGGCGCTGGCGCTGGGCTCCATCCTCGCGCTGCCGGCCCTGTCGCCTCTGGGTGACCGGCTCAGCAAGCGCACGCTGATCACCGGCGGCCTGCTGGTCATGCTGGTCGACGCCCTGGTGCTGGCCGGCCTGGCCCAGGCGGGCATCTACCGCATTGGCTGGATCATCGGGCTCGAGTTGCTTGGCGTCATCGGCACCGCAGCCATCATGCCGGCCACCTTCAGCATCGTGGCGGAGCTGCTGCCGCCGGAGCAATTGTCTGAAGGCCTCGCGGTGCAGAAGAGCGCGCAGTCGCTGGGGCGGCTGTTCGGCCCGCTGCTGGGCGGCGGGTTGCTGGCGGTGGCGGGCACCGAGCTGGCGCTGTGGGGGCACGCGGCACTGCTGCTGCTCGCCGCCGTGCTGGCCGCCCGCATCGAGGCGCCCACACCGGTGCGGGGCTTGGTGACCGCCGCGCACTGGTGGGCCGACCTGCGGGCCGGGCTGGCAGCCAAGTGGCACATCCGCCTCGAGCGCGGCTGGACCTTCGTCTCCTTCCTGGTGATGGTCTTCTTCGGCCCGGCCATCGGCATGCTGGTGCCTTTGAAGGTACAGGCCCTGGGCCTGTCCGGCGGCTGGCTGGGTGCCTGCGAGGCGGGGCTGTCGGCCGGCATGCTGGCAGGCTCGCTCGGGGTGTCGACGGCGCTGGCCACGAAGCTGGGGCGGTTTCGCACCAGTGTCGGTTCCATCTTCTGCGAGGGCCTGGGCCTGGCCTTGATCGGCCTGGCGAGCGTGCCCTGGATGCTGGTACCTCTAATGGGGCTGGTGGGCCTGTGCATCTCCAATGTGTCGCTGGTCGGACAGACCCACCGCATGCTGGCCATCCCGCCGAACTACCGGGCGCGCATGACCTCGGTGAACATGATGGCCTTCCAGGTGGCCGGCGTGCTGGGGCCCGCGCTGGCTGGCCTGGGGCTGGCGGCGGTGTCGGTGCACGCGGTGTACCTGGCCTTCGGCACCGGGTTGTTCATGGTCGGCTGGGGCTATTTCCTGGTGCCCGGCTACCGCGGCTTCCTGAACCTGCCGCACGACCAGGCCAGCGGCTACTACGGCCGCATGCACCCCGAGCTGTTCCGCTGATGAGACAGGGTGCGGGCTGCGGCGCATCGCGGCCGGCCACCGCTTAGCATTCGCCCTTTCCACCTCGAAGCCCACACCCCATGGCCGCTGCCAGCCTGCTTGCCCTGATCGACGACATCGCCACCGTGCTGGACGACGTGGCGGTGCTGACCAAGGTGGCCGCGCAGAAGACGGCCGGCGTGTTGGGGGACGACCTGGCCCTGAACGCCCAGCAGGTCACCGGCGTGCAGGCCGAACGCGAGTTGCCGGTGGTGTGGGCGGTGGCCAAGGGCTCGCTGGTGAACAAGGCCATCCTGGTGCCGGCAGCGCTGCTGATCAGCGCGGTGGCGCCCTGGCTGGTGACGCCCTTGCTGATGGTCGGCGGCGCCTACCTCTGCTTCGAAGGCGCCGAGAAGCTGGCCCACCGCTTCCTGCACAGCGCGGCCGAGGACGAGGCCGCGCATGCGGGCCTGACCCAGGCCCTGGTGGCCGGCGAGGTGGACCTGGTCGCCTACGAGCGCGACAAGATCAAGGGCGCCGTGCGGACGGACTTCGTGCTGTCGGCCGAGATCATCGCCATCACGCTCGGCAGCGTGGCGGGCATTGCATTGGCCACACAGGCCACCGTGCTGGCCCTGGTGGCCGTGGTGATGACGGTCGGCGTCTACGGCATCGTCGCCGGCATCGTGAAGCTGGACGACGCCGGTCTGGCGCTCAGCCGGCGCCCGGGCGCCTTCAGCCAGCGCCTGGGCGCGCTGCTGCTGGCCGCGGCGCCGCGCCTGATGCGCGTGCTGGCGGTGGTGGGCACGGCGGCCATGTTCCTGGTCGGCGGCGGCATCCTGGTCCACGGCGTGACGCCGCTGCACCACCTGGTCGACGGTTGGGCCGGTGGCGTGCCGGGCCTCGGCGGCCTGGTGTCCGCGGGGGCCAACGCCCTGGCTGGCGTGCTGGCCGGTGCCGCGGTGCTGGCGGTGGTCACCGTGGTGCAGCGCGTGTCAGCCAAACGCTGACAAAGTCTCAGGCCAGCCACCGACACCGCGGCGCGGCGATGCGCCGATGTCAACCGAACCCACCCTGCCTAGAGTTGAGGACATACGCACCGGGCCTGTTTGCCGGGTGCCGCCCGAAGGAGGGTGCCGAAATGGATGCCGTTCTTGCCGATCCCGTCCCGTCGACCAGCCAACGCTTCGCGCTGCGCTTCCAGTCCCTGTTCAACCAGGGCCGGGCGATGGTCTTCCCCTGCGATGCGCGGGGCAAGGTCGACCTGGATGCGTTGAGCGAACGTGCCCGCGAAAACTATTTCTACGCCCGTGCGGTGATCGGCTTCGAATACGCCGAACCGGCCGTCATGCGGGACTATTCCGCGGCCTGACGAGGGGCCGCCCCGTACCGCGCCAGCAAGCGGGCGCGGCGCGGCGGGTGCAGATTGGCGCGGGTGACATCGCCACCATAGTGCGCCAGGACCTTCGGGTCCATCACCTTGAACCACAGCGGCGGCACATAGGCCAGCAACAGCATGGCCGCGTAGCCTGAGGGCAGCTGCGGGCTCTCGTCGAAATGCCGCAGCGCCTGGTAGCGCCGGCCCGGGTGGGCGTGGTGGTCGCTGTGGCGTTGCAACTGGTAGAGAAACAGGTTCGACAGCACGTGGCTGGAGTTCCACGAAGTGCGTCGCATTGCAGGGCTCGCGCCGCCCGTCCGCGCGCAGCGTGCGCAGCAGGCCGTAGTGCTCGATGTAGTTCACCACTTCGAGCAGCGACGCGCCATAGAAGGCCTGCACCCCCAGGAACAGCAGCACCGCGGGGCCCGCAGGCCAGAACGCCAGCGCCAGCGCGGCGTACACGGCCACGGTCATGCCCCAGGCCTGCAGCAGCTCGTTTCGCCAGTGCCAGGGGGCAGGCCGCGCGCGGCCAGGCTGGCGCGCTCGATCTGCCAAACCGAACGCACGCTGCCGATCAGCGTGCGCGGCAAAAAGGCCCAGTAGCTCTCGCCCATGCGGGCGCTGGCGGGGTCTTCCGGCGTGGCCACGCGCAGGTGGTGGCCGCGGTTGTGCTCGACATAGAAGTGCCCGTAGGCCACCGGTGCCAGCGTGACGCGCGACAACCAGCGCTCCCAACGCGGCCGCTTGTGGCCCAGCTCGTGCGCGGTGTTGATCGCCACGCCGTTGATGCCGCCCACCGTCAGCACCAACCCCAGCCAGCCGATGGGTGACAGCGGCACCCCGCCGCGATCGCGCAGCCGATGACCGTGGCCGCGTACTGGCCCGGCACGAAAGCGACCACGATCGCGCGGTAGTACAGGTCGGCCTCCAGCGCGGCCGTGTCGGCCTCGGGCGGGTTGCGGCCGTCCGGCCCCAGCAGCGCATCGACCAGCGGGATCACGCCGTACATACCGCCGGCAGCAGCCACAGCCAGAACTCGGCGCCGCTGCGCCAAGTTGACAGTGCCAGGCCGCGGCGAGCGCGAAGAACGGGCTCAGCAGCCACCAGTACCGGCGCGGGTCGCGCCAGGGGGCGGCGGCGGGCTGGGGTGAGGGCGTGGCCAGTTCGGCGGGCATGGCCGGCATCGTCGCCCCCGCCGCGCGGCGGCGGTCAAGCCGTGCCTTTCGACTACCTTGTCGACGGAGCGGACAATGCCGCCATGCGCATCCTTCTGGCCCCGATGGAGGGCCTGCTCGACCACCACCTGCGCGACATGCTCACGCGCGTCGGCGGCATCGACCGCTGCATCAGCGAGTTCATCCGCGTCACCGACACGCTGTTGCCCCGAGCAGGTGTTCCTGCGCGTCATGCCCGAGCTGGCCAACGGCGGCAACACACCGGCCGGCGTGCCGTGCGCGGCCAGTTGCTGGGCTCGGACCCGGCCTGCACGGCCGACAACGCCGGCCGCCTCGCGCTGGGGCCCACGGCGTGGACCTGAACTTCGGCTGCCCGGCCAAGGTGGTGAACCGCCACGGCGGCGGCGCCGCGCTGCTGGACGACCCCGAGCTGCTGTGGCGCATCATGGCTGCCGTGCGGCGCGCGATGCCGGCCCACTGCCGGTGTCGGCCAAGATGCGCCTGGGCACCGGAAACGGCCACCGCGCCGAGGAGTGCGCGCGCACTGGCCGAGGGCGGCGCCGGTGAAGATCGTGGTCCACGCCCGCACCAAGCGCGACGGCTACCGTCCGCCGGCGTACTGGGAGCGCATCGCCGCGCTGCGCGCCGCGGTGTCGGTGCCCCTGGTCGCCAACGGCGAGATCTGGACCGTGGACGACGCGCTGCGCTGCCGCGAGCGGTTGCGCCAGCCTGATGCTGGGCCGCGGCATGGTGGCAGACCCTGGCCTGGCCCTGGCTGTGCGTGCGGCATTGGGCGAGCCCGCGCCTGGGCCGCGGCATGGTGGCCGACTGCCCTGCTGCGCCCTGGGGCAGGCTGGAAGCGCACTGCGCGCGGCCGTCTGGGCTGAATTTCCTGCGCCGGCGCTTGCAGCAGTGGCGCACGGTCAGACGCGGCGGCAATGCGGCGCTGGAATGGCCGAACCGACCTGCTGGCCCGCCATGCATTGACGGGCGGAAACCAGCCGCTCGATGCCATGATCTCGGCGCGTCAAGCCCCGTGGTCAAGCGGGCGACCCCGCGCGCGCGTTGATGCCCAGAGGGTCATATCACGCGCACGAAACCGCCATGAACCAAGAAGACTCATTGGCGCCGCACCTTGGGTGCTGGCGACGACCTTGCTTGCCGCCCTGCGGTGGCGGCGAAGATGGCCTCGGGGTACCGACCCCTTCCCCCTGTCCACGGGCGACCAGTGGGCCTTGCAGGTTTCAGATACCAGTATGGCCAACTTCACTGAAACACGGCGCGTCAAACGCGTCGACCTGGATGCCCGAGTTCATGTTCATCGGCGGGGGCGCTATGACGAGTATTACCAGCGCACCGCCACCGAAGTCACGCGACTGCCGCCCAGCAATGCCACGGCGCGCGATTGGTGACCCTCGTTGCCATTGACCAATGGGCAACGTTGGACGCAGCACACCATGGTGGCGGGTGACCGCGAGCCTGTCGCGTTCCGCTGCGGGTGCAGGGGCCAATCGTAGACGGACTCGAACGCCGTTGACGGAAACGATGGTCGGCACCCGCGACGGCGACACGGTGTGGGCCTTGACTTCGGCCGGCAGTCCAGCAGGTCCTGTTCGTCGGCACGCAGCCATGCCCTCGTCAGTCCATCACCCGGAACCACAGCGGCGGGACATAGGCCAGCAGCAGCATGGCCGCGTAGCCAGACGGCAACTGCGGGCTCTCGTCGAAATGCCGCAGCGCCTGGTAGCGCCGGCCCGGGTGGGCGTGGTGGTCGCTGTGGCGCTGCAACTGGTACAGGAACAGGTTCGACAGCACGTGGCTGGAGTTCCACGAGTGCGTCGCATTGCAGGGCTCGCGCCGCCCGTCCGCACGCAAACTGCGCAGCAGGCCGTAGTGCTCGATGTAGTTCACCACCTCGAGCAGCGAAGCTCCATAGAAGGCCTGCACCGCCAGGAACAGCAGCACCGCCGGCCCGAAGGCCGCCGCGAGCGCGGCATACAGCAGCACCGTCATGCCCCAGGCCTGCAGCAGCTCGTTTCGCCAGTGCCAGGGGGGCAGGCCGCGCGCGGCCAGGCTGGCGCGCTCGATCTGCCAGGCCGAACGCACGCTGCCGATCAACGTGCGCGGCAAAAAGGCCCAGTAGCTCTCGCCCATGCGGGCGCTGGCCGGGTCTTCCGGCGTGGCCACGCGCAGGTGGTGGCCGCGGTTGTGCTCGACATAGAAGTGCCCGTAGGCCACCGGTGCCAGCGTGACGCGTGACAACCAGCGCTCCCAACGCGGCCGCTTGTGGCCCAGCTCGTGCGCGGTGTTGATCGCCACGCCATTGATGCCGCCCACCGTCAGCACCAACCCCAGCCAGCCGATGGGTGACAGCGGCACCCCCGCCGCGATCGCGCAGCCGATGGCCGTGGCCGCGTACTGGCCCGGCACGAAAGCGACCACGATCGCGCGGTAGTACGGGTCGGCCTCCAGTGCGGCCGTGTCGGCCTCGGGCGGGTTGCGGCCGTCAGGCCCCAGCAGCGCATCGACCAACGGGATCACGGTGTACATCACCGCCGGCAGCAGCCACAGCCAGAACTCGGCCCCGCTGCGCCAGAAGTTCACCAGGTGCCAGGCCGCGGCGAATGCGAAGAAGGGGCTCAGCAGCCACCAGTACCGGCGCGGGTCGCGCCAGGGGGCGGCGGCAGGCTGGGGTGTGGCCAGTTCGGCGGGCATGGCCGGCATCGTCGCGCCGCCGCCGCGCAGGGTCAACCGGGTCGGCCCGAAGCCGTGCCTTTCGACTACCTTGTCGACGGAGCGGACAATGACGCCCGCCATGCACATCCTTCTGGCCCCGATGGAGGGCCTGCTCGACCACCACCTGCGCGACATGCTGACCCGTGTCGGCGGCATCGACCGCTGCGTCAGCGAGTTCATCCGCGTCACCGACACGCTGTTGCCTGAGCGGGTGTTCCTGCGCGTCATGCCCGAGCTGGCCAACGGCGGAAACACACCGGCCGGCGTGCCAGTGCGCGGCCAACTGCTGGGCTCGGACCCGGCCTGCCTGGCCGACAACGCCGGCCGCCTGGCCTCGCTGGGGCCCACGGGGGTGGACCTGAACTTCGGCTGCCCAGCCAAGGTGGTGAACCGCCACGGCGGCGGCGCCGCGCTGCTGGACGACCCCGAGCTGCTGTGGCGCATCGTGGGCGCCGTGCGCCGCGCGGTGCCGGCGCACTTGCCGGTGTCGGCCAAGATGCGCCTGGGCACCGAGAGCAGCCACCGCGCCGAGGAATGCGCGCGCGCCCTGGCCGAGGGCGGCGCCGGCGAGATCGTGGTCCACGCCCGCACCAAGCGCGACGGCTACCGTCCGCCGGCGTACTGGGAGCGCATCGCCGAGCTGCGCGCCGCGGTGTCGGTGCCCCTGGTCGCCAACGGCGAGATCTGGACCGTGGACGACGCGCTGCGCTGCCGCGAGGTGAGCGGTTGCGCCAGCCTGATGCTGGGCCGCGGCATGGTGGCAGACCCTGGCCTGGCCCTGGCTGTGCGTGCGGCATTGGGCGAGCCCGCGCCTGCAGGCCAGACGGCGGCACTGGAATGGCCGCACCTGCTGGGCCTGCTGCGCCAGTTCTGGGGCGGGCTGGAAGCGCACATCACGCCACGCCACCGGCCCGGCCGTCTGAAGCAGTGGCTGAATTTCCTGCGCCGGCGCTTTCCCGAAGCGGAGGCCGCCTACCAGCAGTGGCGCACGGTCAACGACGCGGCCACGATGCGGCGCGCCTTGTTCGAAGCGGGCTGAACCGACTGTTGCAATTGGTGGTCTTTTGGCCCGCCATGCATTGACGGGCGGAAACAAAGTCAAGCCGCTCCGATGCCATGATCTCGGCGCGTCAAGCCCCGTGGTCAAGCGGGCGACCCCGCGCGCGCGTTGATGCCCAGAGGGTCATGCCGCACTGTCCGAGCCACGCGCACGAAACCGGGAGAGAAATCCATGAACACAAGAAGACTCATTGGCGCCGCACCTTGGGTGCTGGCGACGACCTTGCTTGCCGCCTGCGGTGGCGGCGAAGACAGGCCTCGGGGTACCGACCCCTTCCCCCTGTCCACGGGCGACCAGTGGGCCTTGCAGGTTTCAGATACCAGTATGGCCAACTTCACTGAAACACGGCGCGTCACGGGCACCGCACGCGTCGACGGCGTGGATGCCCGAGTCGTTCATGTTCAGTGGTCCGGCGGGGGCGGCTATGACGAGTATTACCAGCGCACCGCCACCGAAGTCACGCGACTGCCGCCCAGCAATGCCACGGCGCATGAATTGGCGATCGGCCCGGTGGTGACCCTCAAGTTGCCATTGACCAATGGGCAACGTTGGACGCAGTACGACACCATGGTGGCGGGTGACGAAGACTGGGACGGTGATGGCCTCGTCGACCCCGTTCATGAGTACGCTGAAACGTCGGTGCAGGGGCCAATCGTGGTCACCACGCCAGTGGGAACCTTCAACGATGCATACGAAGTGACGACGGGGTTGACGGAAACGATGGTCGGCACCCGCGACGGCGACACGGTGTGGGCCTTGACGGTCACGAAGGACGTCCACGTGCCCGGCATCGGGGTCGTGCAGCGATACCGCAGCGTGACCCCGCAGGACGGCCCTCGCAGCTACATCCGAAACGATACGCTCACCGGCTACGCAGTCGCCATGCCCTGAGCGCGGCAAAGGCGCAGCCGCGTCAGACCGCCTCGAACGCCGCCTGCAGGTCCTCGGCCCAGTCCAGCAGGTCCTGGTCGTCGGCGCCCAGCCAGTCCAGCGAGCGCTGGCCGTGGGCGGTCCAGTCGGCGTCTGGCTCCAGGCCCTCGTTCAGGCGCATCAGGTGCTCGGCCACGTGCAGCGAGGCGACGAGGTGGTGCACGTCGTGGTCGGTGCCCTGGTCGCCCAGCATGTCCAGGTCGTGGTGGCGGCGGATGGCGGCCATCACGGTCGGGCCCAGGTGCCAGACGCGGGCCACCAGGGCGCCCACCACGGCGTGGTCGGTGCGGTGGTTGGCGTTCTCGGTGGCGATGAAGGGGCGGTCCAGCCGGGCGTTGGCCTCGACCAGCGTGCCCGAGTAGCCCTTGAGGCCCTGCAGCATCACCGGCAGGCCCACGTGCGAGAACAGGCCGCAGGTGTGGGCCACGTCGGCCGACAGCCCGGGCAGCCGCCGCGTCAGGTAGGCCATGGCGGTGGCTCGCTTGCCGGCGCGTTCCCAGAAGCGGGTCAGGTGCGGGCTGCGCACCGGCAGCGCGCGGCGGGCGATGTAGCTGCGCATCTCGGCGGCCGTGCGCTCCAGGCCCAGGCGGTTCATGGCCTGGCCCACGGTGTGCACCGGCATCTCGCCGCGGTAGAGCGCGCTGTTGGCCACCCGCAGCAGGGCGGCGGCCATGGCCACGTCGCACGAGGCGATGTGCGAGACCTCGGCCAGGTCCGGCTCGGGCAGGGCCAGGGCGGCCTGCACCCGGGCCAGCAGGTCCGGGCAGGGCGGGATCACGATGGTGCGCAGCGGCCCGTGGCTGCGCGCCTGGTCGAGTTCCCGCTCGATGGCCTGGGCGGCGGCCGGTGCGGCGAATGAGGTGGTCATGTCTGACGACGAAATATCACATCTGTCGGCGTTTATCGGCTGGCGCGACCGCAAATGAAGCAGCCACCTCCATGAAGACCCGCGATTGGTGCACTCCGCGCTTGATTTTTGCGAGGCGGGGTCGATAGTCCGGGGGTTGCCTGCCTCGCCCGAAGGCCCCGCCGGATGGTCTACGCGCTGCTCACGAATTCACTGGTCAACATCATCGTCGGGTTGGCACTGGTCATGGCCTGGCGACGCCACCGCGAGCAGGCCTTCCTGCGCGCTCTGGGGGCGGCCACCCTGATGCAGGCGGTCACCCCGCCGGCCTACCTGTGGTGGAGTGCCGTGCACGGCCTGTGGGCGCTGCCGGCGGCGGTGGTGCTCACGGTCGCGGCGGCTGGCTGCGTGCTGCTGCTGTCGGTCGGCGCGGCCGGCCTGGCTGGCCGCACCATGCCCCGGCGCTGGGTCGTCGGCTATGGCGTGGCGCTGGCGCTGGTCTACCTGGCCCTGCTACCGCAGGACCTGCGCGCGGCGCACTTGGTCACCGCCACCCTGAACCTGGGCGTCGGCCTGGTGGCGGCGCGCTGGCTGTGGCCCCAGCCGGCGGCCGAGCGCCTGAGCGGGCTGCTGCTGGTCGCGCTGGGCCTGAACCAGTACCTGTTCAGCCTCTTCGGCGACCCGGGCGCCCTCGTGCAGGCCAGCCTGGGCACGGTGCTGCGCACGGCGCTGGGCCTGGGCCTGCTCTATGCCGCGCTGCGCCGCAGCAGCGACATGGCCCAGCGCATGCGCGACCAGTACCTGCGCATGACCGAGAAGTCGCACTTCGGCGTCATCGTGATCCAAGACGACCGCGTGCCCTATGCCAACCGCGCCGCCCGCAGCATCTACAACCACCCGGGCGAGAAGGCCTTCCCGCTGCCCTGGCGCAGCAAGCACGTCAGCGAGGGCGACCGCGAGCGCGCGCTGGCACGCCACCGCGCCATCCTGGCGGGCGAGCCCGACCAGGCCTTCTGGGAGGGGCCGCGCCAGCGCCACGACGGGCGGCGCATGTACCTGCGCTTCGCCGCCTGGCGCATCGAGTGGGACGGCCGGCCGGCCGAGCAGGTGGTGGTGATCGACGACACCGAGCACCACGACGCCACCGAGGCGCTGCTGTACCAGGCCACCCACGACGCGCTGACCGGCCTGCCCAACCGCAGCGTGCTGCTGCGGCGCCTGGGCGAGTTGTGCAGCGAGGCCAGGCCCTTCGCCCTGCTGCTGCTGGACGTGGACCGCTTCAAGCTCTTCAACGAGGCCCATGGCCCGACCGTGGGCGACGAGGTGCTGGGCGCTTTGGCCTCAACCCTGGTGGCGGCGGCCGAGGGCACGGCCGAGGTCATGCGCCTGGGCGAGGACGAGTTCGCCCTGCTGCTGCCTCCGCCCGCGGGCAGCGAGTCCGACGCGTTGGCCCTGGCCGACCGGGTGCGGGCGCGGCTGGAGCAGCCGCTGCAGTTGCCCGAGCACCAGTTCTATGTCGACGTGTCGATCGGCCTGGCCGCGCACCCGGCGGCCGGCATCGTGCCCGAGTCGGTGCTGAGCGCGGCGCAGGCGGCGATGCACCAGGCCAAGCGGCTGCCGGGCATGTCGCTGCAGCGGGCCGAGGCGCAGTTCGAGCGCGGCTCGGGCGCGTCGCTGCGCGCCGAGCAGGCCTTGCGCACCGGGCTGCGCAACGAAGAGTTCGTGCTGGTCTACCAGCCCAAGGTGGCGGCGGCTGACGGGCGCCTGGTCGGCTTCGAGGCGCTGGTTCGCTGGCTGCCTCCAGGCGGGCGCATGGTCAGCCCGGCCGAGTTCATCCCGGCGGCGGAGCGCACCGGGCTGATCGGCGCGCTGGGCGCGCTGATCCTGGACAAGGCCTGCGCCCAGGTGGCGGCCTGGGCTGCGTCAGGCGAACCCATGGTGCCGGTGGCGGTGAACGTGTCGCCGCTTCAACTGCTGGACGACGGCTTCGTTCCGCTGGTGCAGGCCACGCTGGCGCGGCACGGCGTGCCGCCGCAGGCCTTGTCGATCGAAATCACCGAGACAGCGGCGGTCACCCACCTGGACGAGGCGCGGCGCCGCCTCGCCGAGCTGGGTGCGCTGGGGCTGCAGGTGGCGCTGGACGACTTCGGCGCGGGCGTCTCGTCACTGAACATCCTGCGCAGCCTGCCGCTGCAGGTGGTCAAGATCGACCGGTTGCTGATCGACCCGCTGCCGGCCGACGACGCGATGGCCGTGGTGCGCGCGGTGTGCCAGCTGGCGCGCGCGCTGCGGTTGCAGGTGGTGGCCGAAGGCGTGGAGACGGCGGCGCAGGCCGAGGCGGCGCGCGACGCCGGTTGCGACGAACTGCAGGGCTACCACTTCGCCCGGCCCTTGCCGCCGGCCGAAGCCCAGGCCTGGCTGCACGGCGGCGTGCAGCCCGCCGTGGCCCGGCAGGCGCTGCCTCAGCCCTGAATCGGCACCACGGCGGCGACGCCCGCGCGGGCGATCTGCGCGTCTTCGGCGGACTTGACGCCGCTCACGCCGACCGCGCCGATCACGAAGCCGTGCGCCACGATCGGCACGCCGCCTTCGAGCATGCCGCTCAGGCCGGGCGCGCTGAGGAAGGCGGTGCGGCCCTGGTTGATCATCTCCTCGTACTGCTTGGACTCGCGCTTGCCCAGCGCCGCGGTGCGCGCCTTGGCGGGCGCCATCTCGGCGCTCATCGGCGAGGCGCCGTCGAGCCGGTACATGCCCAGCAGGTGGCCACCGTCGTCGACCACGGCGATGGACACGGTCCAGTGGTGCGTCCAGGCTTCGGCGCGCGCGGCCTCCAGGATCTTGGTCACGTCGGCATGTTCGAGGCTGGGCTTGTTCTGCATGGTGGGGTGGGTTTCGAAGGAAAGGCGGGCGCAGTATCGCCCGTCAAGCGACGATGAAATGGCGCAGCGCGGCGAAGGCCAGCTCGGGCTCGTCGCGCCAGGCGCCGTGGCCGCTGCCGGCGTAGACCTGCAGTTGGCCCAGGCCGGGCGGCAACGCGGCGGCGATGTCCTCGCTGTCGGCGGGCGGGCAGACCGGGTCCTGCGCGCCGGCCATCACCAGCACCGGGCAGCGGGCGGCGGCCAGGCCGGGCAGCAAGTTCATCGCATGCATCTCGTTGACGATGAAGTGGCGCAGGATGTCGAAACGGTGGCGGATGCGCTGCGAGCCGTCGGCACTGGCCGGCGGGCGGGTGTTGTACAGCGGGTGCAGCTCGCTCAGGTAGGTGTCGGTGTTCGCCTCGGTGGGCGTGCGCCAGAAGGCCTCGGCCAGCGCACGCGCTTCGGGGCCGCCCAGGCGCTCGAACACGGGCAGCTTGCGCTCCAGGTTGAAGGCGGCCGAGGTCGACGACAGCACCACCTTGGCCGGGTGGCCCGGGTGGCGCGCCAGGTAACGCTGGGCCACGAAGCCGCCGAAGCTCTGGCCCAGCACGATGGGCTTGACGATGCCCAGCGCGTCGCACAGGCGCACAACGTCGTCGGCCCAGGTGTCCAGCGTCCATTCTTCCACCGGCCGGGCGTCGCTGCGGCCGTGGCCGCGGTGGTCGTAGGTCACGATCTGGGCGACGTCGGCCAGCTGCGAGAACGCGGGCTTGAAGCCGCTGTGGTCGAAGCCCGGGCCGCCGTGCAGCAGCACGAGCGTGGGTTTCTCGCGCATGGCCGGGCCCTCAGGCACGAGGCCGAAGCCGTCGATGTCGACGAAGAGCCGCACGCCGGGCGTGATCTCGATGCGCATGGTGCTT
>JBGAGZ010000082.1:0-23320 GCA_044226465.1 Burkholderiaceae bacterium
TTCCGCATGCCAGCGTCAACCACCGATTGCGACGCGCTGATCATCGGCGGCGGGCACAACGGCCTCGTCTGCGCCGCCTACCTGGCCGCCGGCGGGCTCAAGGTCACGGTGATTGAGCGGCGCGGGGTGGTGGGCGGCGCGGCGGTCACGGAAGAGTTCCACCCGGGCTTTCGCAACTCGGTCGCTGCCTACACCGTGTCGCTGCTGAACCCGCAGGTCATTCACGACCTGGAGCTGGCGCGCCACGGCCTGCGCATCGTCGAGCGCGAGGTGTCGAACTTCCTGCCGACCGAGGACGGCCGCTACCTGAAGACCGGCCCCGGGCGCACCCACGACGAGGCCGCCAAGTTCTCGCGCCACGACGCCGAGGCCCTGGCGGGCTACGGCGAGCGGCTGGAGCAACTGGCGGACGTGCTGCGCGGCCTGGTGCTGGAGACGCCGCCCAACGTGACGGCCGGCGGCTGGGCCGCAGCCCTGCCCGAGTTGCTGCACGCGGCGCGCCTCGGTGGCCGGCTGCGCGCGCTGGACATGGACCTGCGGCGCGACCTGCTGGCGCTGTTTTCGGCCTCGGCGGGCGACTACCTGGAATCCTGGTTCGAGAGCGACCCGGTGCGCGCGATCTTCGGCTTCGACGGCATCGTCGGCAACTACGCCAGCCCATACACGCCCGGCACGGCCTATGTGCTGCTGCACCACGTGTTCGGCGAGGTCAATGGCAAGAAGGGCGCTTGGGGCCACGCCATCGGCGGCATGGGCGCCATCACCCAGGCCATGGCCCGCTCAGCGCAGGCCCGTGGCGTCGAGATCCGCACCGCCAGCCCGGTGCGCGAGGTGGTGGTCGAGCGCGGCCGCGCGGTCGGTGCCGTCACCGAAGACGGGCGCCGCTATCGCGCCAGGGTGGTCGTTGCCAACGTGAACCCGCGCCTGCTTTACGGCGAACTCGTCGACCCCGCCGCGCTGCCCGAGGACTTCCGGCGCCGCATGGCCAACTACCGCTGCGGCTCAGGCACCTTTCGCATGAATGTGGCCTTGTCCGAGCTGCCCAGCTTCCGCTGCCTGCCCGGCACCGCGCGGGCCGAGCACCACACGGCCGGCATCATCATCGCGCCGACGCTGCGCTACATGGAGCAGGCCTTCTTCGACGCGCGCACCCATGGCTGGTCGCGCCGGCCCATTGTCGAGATGCTGATCCCGTCCACGCTGGACAACAGCCTGGCGCCGCCCGGCCAGCACGTGGCCAGCCTGTTCTGCCAGCACGTGGCGCCGCAACTGCCCGACGGCCGTTCGTGGGACGACTGCCGCGAGGAAGTGGCCGACCTGATGATCGACACGGTCAACGAATACGCGCCGAACTTCAAGGCCGCGGTGCTGGGCCGGCAGATCATGAGCCCGCTGGACCTGGAGCGCACCTTCGGCCTGGTCAACGGCGACATCATGCACGGCGCGTTGCAACTGGACCAGATGTTCTCGGCCCGGCCGGTGCTGGGCCATGGCGACTACCGCGGGCCCTTGCCGGGCCTGTACATGTGTGGCGCGGGCACCCACCCCGGCGGCGGCGTCACCGGCGCGCCGGGGCACAACGCCGCGCGTGAGGTGCTGCGCGACCTGCGGCGTGGGAAGCTCAAACGCACCTGAGACCCCATTCGACGGGTCGCCCCCTTGCTCCGGCGCCGCGTGCCCGGCTCACTCCAGCTGCGCGCGCAACCGCGAGAAGGCGGCCGGGTCGGTCTGCCGCAGCGTCTTCAACCGAAGGAGCAGTTGCTCGCCTTCGTCGCCGGTCGCGTCCTGCTTGATCGACTGGATGCGGCGCTGGATGTCGGCCAGGCGCTGGCGCGCCTTCTTGCCGGCGGGCGTGGCCGGTGGCGTCTGCTCGGCCAGGTCCAGCAGCAGCTCGCTGATCAGGCCCAGTTGCCGACCGTAGGACGCGACCTGCACCGCGCGCTGCTCGATGCGGCCGTCGCCGGCGGACGGCGAGATGGCGTTGAAGAACCAGGTGGTGTCGGGGTCGATCTGCTGGGCGACATTGCCGCTCCAGGGCAGGTGCACCTGCGGTGACCAATACCAGAGCCAGGGGAACATCGGCGCCTCCGCTGCGGATGGTTTGTCTTCGGTGGCCCGATTGTCGCGAGCCGGGCCCGGCTTCACCAGCGCTTCCACCAAGGTTTGTCGGCCTTGACGGTGCGCACCGGGCCATCGCTGAGCTCGCTCCACACGCTGTCGCCGCCCGGGCCGCCCTCGTCGTGCTTGAAGCCGGTCAAGCGCTGTGCGAGCTTCAGCGGCACCTCGAACAGGTGGTCGACCTGGCTGCCGGGCGCCGCCATCATCAAGGCACGGTGCTCGGCGGCAATGCCGGCATAGGCTGGTGGCAGCTCGCCCTCGGCCTGCAAATGGCCCAGGCCCTGCTGCGCGTCGTGCACCACACGCCAGCGGCGCTCGCCGGCGCGCCAGCCTTCGGCGCTGGCGAACATCACCTGCTCTTGCACCTGGCAGGCCACCAGCTCGGCGCCGGCGGACAAGGCGGCCAGCCAGTCCGGCCCGCCCCAGCGGTGGCCCGCTTCGGTGGCCGCCACGGCGTACCAGCCCCCACGCAGCGGGCAGGCGGCGAAGCGGTGCTCACCCAACGCCCCGTGCTCGCCCGTGGGGCTGGCGTCCAGGTCGGCCAGGACCTGGATCGCGTCCTTGCCGCGCACCGCAATCCAGGTCAAGGCTTGGCCCATAGCAGCACCTCAGCGTCTCGTCGTCTCAGTCGGGCGCTACTCGCCGCCCTCTTCGCGCGCCGCGCGCCCGGCGGCCCGGCGGGCCTGGTAGGCCTCGATCTGCGGCAGCAGCACCTGGCGCCGGGCCAGGCTTTCGGCCGGCCAGAGCTGCTCGCGCTCGTAGTACTCGGGCACGGCCGGCGTGCCCGGCGGCAACACCACCCAGGGCTGCTTGGACGCGGTGAAGATGTGCACGTCGGGCGGCAGCCGGTCCGGCGCGTCCAGCGTGCCCACG
The DNA here is from genome assembly GCA_044226465.1 of Burkholderiaceae bacterium. GTDB lineage: Bacteria > Pseudomonadota > Gammaproteobacteria > Burkholderiales > Burkholderiaceae_C > Ideonella. The sequence continues at coordinate 2,992 of JBGAGZ010000082.1, forward strand.
CGCACAAAGCTGACCAGCGGGCCGGCCCCGGCGTAGTGGCTCCACAGCGCCACCCAGCAGCGTGGGCAGCGCAGGATCTGCTGGCCCGCCCCGCTCTCGCTGGGCGTGTCCACGGCCACGGGCGCGTCGGCCAGCAACTCGACGCGGTCGGCCTCGATCATCGCGTTCAGCGCGAAGGACGCGCCGGACTCGCGCTGGCACTAGCGGCAGTGGCAGCAGTGCACGAAGAGCGGCCGGCCTCGCAGCCGGTAGCGCACGGCGCGGCAATCGCAACCGCCCTCGAAGCCCGTCGTGTCGTCGCTCATTCTTTGTCCAGGCTGTGCCAAGTCTCGCCATCCTGCCGTGCCCGGCCGTCTTGCGCCAGCTTCAGCAAATGGGCCGTCAACGAGCGTGCCGCGATGCCGTGCCGCGCCGCAGGCACGTCACCGTAGACCGTGGACACCAGCGCGCCCACCGTGGCCGCGCCGGCCTCGCGCAAGGCGGCGGCGACCTTGGCCTCGCGGCCCTGGCGGTGGGCGATGAGCTTGCGCACCTCGGCCTGCGGCCCGGCCATCAGGAAGCCATGGCCCGGGGCGAACCAGCGCAGCCCGTCGATCGCGAGCAGCCGCTCCAGCGAGGCGAAGTAGGCCGCCATGTCGCCATCGGGCGGGTTGATGACCACGGTCGAGCCCTGCATCACATGGTCGCCGGTGAACAGCAGGCCTTCTTCTTCCAGCAGCCAGCAGACATGGTTGGACGCGTGCCCCGGCGTGGCCACCGCGCGCAGCGTGGCACCGGGGCCGAGCACCAGGTGTTCCCCATCGACCGGCTGATGCTGCGGGGCGAAGTGCGCATCCTGCCACTCGGCGTGGTCGGCCACGCAGCCGATCACCGGCGCACCGGTCAGCTCGGCCAGGCGGCGCGCGGCGGGCGAGTGGTCCTTGTGGGTGTGGGTGGTGACGATGCGCACGATGCGCCCCGGCGCGGCCGCGGCCAGCACGGCCTGCAGGTGGGCCTCGGTGTCGGCATCGTCGGGGCCGGGGTCGAGCACGGTGACCTCGTCGCCACCAGGCGCCTTGAGCAGGTAGGTGTTGGTGCCCGGGCCAGTCATCACCGAGCCGTTGTTGCAGGTCAGGCGGGTGACGCGTTCGGACAGCCGCACCGGCTGCAGCGGCGGCAGCTCGAAGCAGACCGTGCCAGCGCCCGCCGGGTCGAGCCGGGCGATCTCGGCATAGGCCCATTCGCCGGGCAGCACCGGGCGCACCTGGCCGGCCGTGTTGCGGCCCAGGCGCGGCATCATGCGCGGCGGGTGGCGGCGCGCGCGCGCCTCGGCCAGGCAGGCGTCGACCGTGTCGAAGCGGGCCAGGTCCTTCAGCGTCTCGCGGGTCACCGGCAACAGCTTGAGGGCCCGCGCCTTGTCCAGCGCCTGAGCGGCCGTGAACCAGGCGATCTCGACCGCCTCGCCCTCGTCGGCCACCGCCACCTGGCCGACCGGTGCGCGGGCAACGAAGAAGCGGGTGTCGAAGCGCTTGGGCAGGCCGGGTGGCGTGAGCCAGTGGCTGTGGTACGCCAGCGCGCCCGCATCCAGGCGCAGGCCGTGGCGCTCGCACAGGGCGACGAAGTCTTCCCCGGTGCGCAGGCCCGACAGTTCGCGCAGTGCGGCCGCGGTGTCGCCGCCCGAGGCGAACAACAGGCTCACCTCTTCGGCGCACTCGCGGATGGCCGCGACCAGGTAGTCCATCGCGCCGGCCGGCAGGCCCAGGCGCTCGTCCGCCCCCGCCGGGGTGTCACCATCGCAGCGGCCGTGCAGCGTGGCGTCGACCGCGTCCAGCACGCCGCCAGGAAAGACCCAGACACCGCTGCGCATGTCGCCGTCACGCTCGGCGCGCCGCAGCATCAGCACCTCGGGCGCGCCCGTCTCGCCGTCGCGCAGCACGATCACGCTGGCCGCGCGGCGTGCGCCGGCCGTGTCGTCGTCGAAGGAGGCTGTCTCGTTCATGCGGCGATTGTCTGCCGCGCATGGCCTTGCGCCAGCAGTGTGGCGATCTCGTCGTCGAAGTAGCCGGCCTCGCCCAACAGCTCGCGGGTGTGCTGGCCCACGTCCGGCGCGGGCCGCGGCGACTCGGGCTGGCTGCGGTCGAAGCGCGGCGCCGGCGCGGGCTGGGTCACGCCGTCCACCTGCACGAAGGCTTGGCGTTGCACGGCGTGCGGGTGCAGCGGCGCCTCGGCCAGCGTCAACACCGGGGCGACGCAGGCGTCGCTGGCGGCGAACAGCGCGGCCCAGTCGTCGCGCGGGCGCTGCCGCAGCAAGGCCGCAATGGCCTCGCGCATCTCGGGCCACAGGCGGCGGTCGTACTGGCGCTTGACGAAGCGCTCCTCCAGCCCGGCCCGGGCGGCGAACTCGGCGAAGAACTTGGGCTCCAGCGCACCCAGCGCCAGCCAGCGGCCGTCCGCCGTCTCGTAGGTGGCGTAGAAAGGCGCGCCGCCGTCCAACAGGTTGGCGGCGCGCGTGTCGGCGTCCCAGGCGCCGCCCGCGGCCAGGCCGTGGAACAGCGACAGCAGCGAGCCCACGCCGTCGACCATCGCCGCGTCCACCACTTGGCCGCGGCCCGAGCGCTGGCGCTCGAACAGCGCAGCGAGCAGGCCGAAAGCCAGGTACAGCGCACCGCCGCCATAGTCGCCCACCAGGTTCAGCGGCGGCACCGGCGCCTGACCCGCGCCGCCGATCGCGTGCAGCGCCCCACTGAGCGCGATGTAGTTCAGGTCGTGGCCCGCCACCGGCGCCAGCGGCCCGGTCTGGCCATAGCCGGTCATGCGGCCGTAGACCAGGCCCGGGTTGCGCGCCTGCGTGTCGGCCGGGCCCAGGCCCAGGCGCTCGGCCACGCCGGGGCGCCAGCCTTCGATCAGCACGTCCGCACGGTCGATCAGCCGCAGCGCGGCCTCGCGGCCCTCGGGCGCTTTGAGGTCCAGCGCGATCGAGCGGCGGCTGCGCGCGGCCACGTCGAAGCGCTTGTCGATGGGCACGCCCAGGCCACTGGGCTCCAGCCGGTCGATGCGGACCACATCGGCCCCCAGGTCGGCCAGCAGCATCGCGCACATCGGGCCGGGGCCGATGCTGGCCAGCTCGATCACCCGCAGTCCTTGCAAGGGTCCCATTCAGCCTCCTTCACTCGACAGGCGTCGCGGGCCCGCGGGGGTGTCGATCTCGGCGTCCAGCCAGGGTGCGGCGCCCGGCGGCAGGGGCTCGATGGCGAGCAAGTCCAGCAGGCCCAGCCCGGCCAGGCAGGCCCGCAGCGCGGCGGGCTCGGGCGTGTGGGCGGTGAAGCGTCGCAGCCGGCAGCCCTGGTCGGGCAGGCGCCGCGACGGGTGGTCGTCGCTGGACCATTCCAGCAGCGTTGGCGCCAGGCCGGCCAGCGGCAGGTGGCCGTCGGGCGGCACGGTGATCTGCCAGCGCAGGTCACCGCGGCTCATCGGCAGCAACTCGCCGTGCAGGGGCTGCAAGGCTTCGGCCATGGAGGCCAGGCCGCGGCCACGCGCGGCCCAGGTCGCCAGCCGGGGCGGCGCGCCGGCGGGCAACGCGTCGAGGCCGAACCAGCGCGGCCGGCCGGGCGGCGGCGCTGCCGGGTTGGGTGCGATCACTTCGAGGAAGGCCTCGTCACCCAGGCGCAGCAAGCGGTTGTGCGTGCCCATGCGCGGGTGCTCGCCGCCCGGTTGCAGCGGCACGCCCAGCCAGCGCTCGACCGCGGCCGCGCCAGCGGCCAGGTCGGGCGCGACGATGATCAGGTGGTCGAACCGGCATGCGAGCATCCGGCAAGGCTAGCATTGCCCGCGGCATGCAAGAAGACACCCCGGCGACACCCCGACTGCGCATCGAGCCGCAGGGCTGGTCGCTGCCGGTGGCGCACGGGCAAAGCCTGCTCGAGGCGGCCCAGGCCGCCGGCATCCGCCTGTCGCGCTCGTGCCGCAACGGCAGCTGCCGGGCCTGCCTGTGCAAGCTCACCGAAGGCTCGGTGCACTACCGTGTCGAGTGGCCCGGGCTGCTGGCCGAGGAGAAGGCCGAGGGCTGGGTCCTGCCTTGCGTGGCATTGCCCGACGGTGACGTGGCGATCGACGCCCCCGCGGCCACGAAGGCATAGCATTCAACGCCAACACAAGAGGAGACCCGCGATGTTCCGAGCCCTGATGCTGACCCAGGAGAACAAGCAGACACAGGCAAGCTTCGTCGACCTGGACGACGCGGCTTTGCCCGCTGGCGACGTGCGCGTGCGGGTCGACTACTCGGCCCTCAACTACAAGGACGCGCTGGCGGTGACCGGCCGCGGCGCGATCGTGCGCCGCTGGCCGCTGGTGCCGGGCATCGACCTGGCCGGCGTGGTCGAGGCCAGCAGCGACCCGGCCTGGGCCGCCGGCGACCGCGTGGTCGTCAACGGGTGGGGCCTGGGCGAGACCGACTGGGGTGGCCTGGCGCAGAAGGCCAGCCTGAAGGCCGGCTGGCTGCTGCGGCTGCCCGCGCGCTTCAGCACCCGCGAGGCGATGGTGATCGCCACCGCCGGCTACACGGCCGCGCTGTGCGTGATGGCGCTGCAAAAGCACGGCCTGAAGCCGGGCGACGGCGAGGTGCTGGTCACCGGCGCCGCCGGCGGCGTGGGCTCGGTGGCGGTGGCCTTGCTGGCCGGGCTGGGCTACGAGGTCACCGCGTCCACCGGCCGGCCACAGGAGTCGGACTACCTGCACTGCATGGGCGCCCGCCACATCGTCGACCGCGGCGAGCTGGCCGCGCCGGGCAAGCCGCTGCAGAGCGAGCGCTGGGCCGGCGTGGTGGACGCCGTGGGCAGCCACACCCTGGTCAATGCGCTGGCGCAGACGCGCTGGAACGGCGCCGTGGCCGCCTGTGGCCTGGCGGGCGGCGGCGACCTGCCGGGCACGGTGATGCCTTTCATCCTGCGCGGCGTCACCCTCTACGGCGTCAACTGCGTGTTCCAGCCCAACGCCGTGCGCGAGCAGGCCTGGGCTCTGCTGGCCGAGCATGTGAAACCGGAACAGCTGGCGCAGATGACGCACGAGGTGGCCTTGAGCGACATCGTGCAGGCCAGCGACGACCTGCTGGCCGGCCGCATCCGCGGCCGCACCGTCGTCGACGTGAACCGCTAGCCCCGCAACTCGCCTTATAAGAAGCGCTCGAGCAGCCGTTTCGAATGCCGGTCCAGCGCGAGCAGGTCCGGCACTCGGAACACGATGCCGTGGCCGCTGGTGATCAGCAGGCCGGCGCGCGTGCCGGGCAGGCGGCGGATGTCCTCTTCACCCTTGAGCACGAGCTGGGTCGGGCCGCGGTCGGTGTCCACGTCCCAGGTGCTGGGCGAAGAGAAGGTCGAGACCTTCACGATGCGGCGGATCTCGGGGATGAACTCTCGGTTCGCCAGTTCCTGCTCGACCAGCGTGCGCTGGCCCGCGGACAAGTCCGATAGACGCGGCAGCCAAACGAGCTCCTTGCCCTCGGTGCTGACCAGGGACAGCCCCTCGTCGGGTGCGCCGATCGGGAACGCCCGCACCGGCGTGACGCCCTGGTGCTGCTCGCCGTCGGCGCCCACATAGTTCAGGCGTCCGAGCCCGTCGCGGCTCAGCTCGAAAGCGGGGGGGCGGTCGGATCCGTTCATGGGCTCTCCACCGTGTGGGCCGACGGTTGCGGCAGGTTGCTGGCGATCAGCACCGCGTCGTGGTCGCTGCCCTCGGCCTCGGCCTTGCGCGCCTGGGCTTCGTAGAGCCGCCAGTAGGCGCCCTGCCTGGCCATCAGCTCGTCGTGCGGGCCTACCTCGACCACCACGCCACGGTCCATCACCACCAGGCGGTCGGCCTTGCGCAGTGTGGACAGGCGGTGGGCGATGGCGATCGTGGTGCGGCCCTGGACCAGGTTGTCCAGCGCCTTCTGGATCTCCTTCTCGGTCTCGGTGTCCACCGCCGAGGTGGCCTCGTCGAGGATCAGCAGCCGCGGGTCGATCAACAGCGCGCGGGCGATCGAGATGCGCTGCCGCTCGCCGCCGGACAGGCCCTGGCCGCGTTCGCCCACCAGCGAGTCATAGCCCTGCGGCAGGCGCAGGATGAACTCGTGCGCGTGCGCGGCGCGGGCGGCGGCGACGATCTCGTCGCGGGTCGCGTCGGGCTTGCCGTAGGCGATGTTCTCGGCCACGGTGCCGAAGAACAGGAAGGGCTCCTGCAGCACCAGGCCAATGTGGCGCCGGTAGTCGGCGACGGCGAATCGGCGGATGTCGGTGCCGTCGACCAGGATGCGGCCGTCGGTGACGTCGTAGAAGCGGCAGATCAGGTTGACCAGGGTGCTCTTGCCAGAGCCGCTGTGGCCGACCAGGCCGATCATCTCGCCGGGCCGGATCTCGAGGTTCAGGCCGCGGATCACCGAGCGGTTGCCGTAGCGGAAGCCGATGTTGTCCATCGTCACGCCGCCTTGCAGGGCCTGGATCTTCACCGGGTGGGCCGGCTCGGGCACGTTGGACACGTGGTCGAGGATGTCGAAGATGCGCTTGGCGCCGGCCGCCGCCTTCTGCGTGACCGAGACGATGCGGCTCATCGAGTCCAGCCGGCCGTAGAAGCGGCCGATGTAGGCGATGAAGGCGGTCAGCACGCCGACCGTGATCTGGCCCTTGCTGACCTGCCAGATGCCGAAGCCCCAGACGACGAGCAGGCCGATGTCGGTCAGCAGCGACACCGTCGGGCCGAACAGGCTCCAGGTCTTGTTCAGGCGGTCGTTGACGACGAGGTTCTGCTGGTTGGCCTGGCGGAAGCGCCCGGCCTCGCGCGCCTCCTGCGCGAAGGCCTTGACCACGCGGATGCCCGGGATGGTGTCGGCCAGCACGTTGGTCACGTCGCCCCAGACGCGGTCGATCTTCTCGAAGCCGGTGCGCAGCCGGTCGCGCACCATGTGGATCATCCAGGCGATGAAGGGCAGCGGCAGCAGCGTGACCAGGGCCAGCCAGGGGTTGATCGAGAACAGGATCGCCGAGGTCATGCCCAGCAGCAGCACGTCCGTCGCAAAATCGAGAGCGTGCAGCGACAGGAAGACCGAGATGCGGTCGGTCTCCGAGCCGATGCGGCTCATCAGGTCGCCGGTACGCTTGGCACCGAAGTAGTCGAGCGACAGCTGCAGCAAATGCTCGAAGGCCCCCACCCGCAAGTCGGCCGCGATGCGCTCGGAGACGAGCGCGAGCAGGTAGGTGCGCGCCCAGCCCAGGCTCCAGGCCACGAGCGCCGAGCCGAGCAGGCCAGCCAGCAGCCACATCACGTAGGTCGGGTCGATCTTCTGCCCGTTCTGGAACGGGATCAGCACCTCGTCCATCAGCGGGATCGTCAGGTACGGCGGCACCAGGTGGGCCCCGGTCGAGGCCAGGGTCAGCAGGAAGCCGCCGAGCAGCTTCCACTGGTAGGGCCTGGCAAACCGCCACAGGCGCAGCAACACCCAGGTCGATGGCACCTCGTGCAGCTCGCGGGTGCACAGCGGGCACTCGTCCGAGTCGGGCGGCAAGGGCGCACGGCAGGTGGGGCAGCGCGTCGGGTCGTCGCCTTCGGGGGCCTGGCCGCTGGCGCGGGCCAGTTGCAACTGCTCGAAACGTTTGACCAGGCGCAAAGCCTGCACGTTGTGCGCCAGCGTGAAGCGCCAGCGGGCGACGAGCCGCTCGTGCCCCGGCGTGGTGTCGGCCAGCTCCAGCGTGCCGACGCCGGCGTGGTCGTGGTGGCGCAGGCTGAGCGCCGGGCTCACCTCGTGCCGCTGCCAGGTGCCGCCGGCCCCCAGGCGCGCGAACAATGCACGTTCGCCGAGCACCAGCTGGCCCGGCGCGAAGTGCAGGGCCTCGTCAAGGTCAACCTGCAGCGTGGCGAGCACGTTGTCCCCGGCATCCAGGGGTGCGGCCTCGGTGGCCGGGGGGGTGGGGTGTTGGTTCATGCTCAAGCGGCGCATTTTCCTTGAAAGTGCCCTCACCGCCTGCCCCGTGTGACCCCCAGGCAGCGCCGGCCAGCCGGCGGGCGCAAAATTCGCCCCCTGGCCAGCCCCCAAGAACCCGACCATCCATGACCGCCCAGAAGAACGACATCACGCTGCAGCGCATCACCTACCTGCGCGGCCCCAATATTTGGACCTACCGCTCGGTGCTCGAAGTCTGGCTGGACCTGGGCGAACTCGAAGACCACCCCTCGGACAAGCTGCCCGGCTTCACCGACCGCCTGCTGGCCCTGCTGCCGGCGCTGGCCGAGCACCACTGCGGCGTCGGCGAGCGTGGCGGCTTCCTGCAGCGCCTGCGCGAGGGCACCTGGGCCGGCCACATCCTCGAACACTGCGTGATCGAGCTGCTGAACCTGGCCGGCATGCCCACCGGCTTCGGCCAGACCCGCTCGACCAGCCAGCGCGGCGTCTACCGCATGGTTTTCCGCTCGCGCAACGAGGACGTGGGCCGCGCCGCCCTGACCCAGGGCCACGCGCTGCTGACGGCCGCGATCAACGACCAGCCCTTCGACGTCAAGGCCGCGGTGGCCGTGGTGCGCGACGCGATCGACGACTGCTACCTCGGCCCGTCCACCGCCTGCATCGTGGCCGCGGCCACGGACCGCCGCATCCCGCACATCCGACTGAACGATGGCAACCTGGTGCAACTCGGCTACGGTGCCCGCCAGCGCCGCATCTGGACGGCCGAGACCGACCTGACCGGCGCGATCGCCGAGACCATCGCCTGTGACAAGGACCTGACCAAGAGCCTGCTGGTGGCCTGCGGCGTGCCGGTGCCCGAGGGCGAGATCGTCGACAGCCCCGCCGCCGCCTGGCAGGCCGCGCAGGACTTCGACCAGCCGGTGGTCGTCAAGCCCATCGACGGCAACCACGGCCGCGGCGTCACGCTGGACCTGACGAAGCAAGAGGACATCGAAGCCGCCTACGAGGTGGCCGCCCGCCACGGCAGCGAGGTGATGGTCGAGCGCTTCATCCCGGGTCAGGAACACCGCCTGCTCGTGGTGGGTGGCCGCGTGGTCGCCGCCGCCCGCGGCGAGACGGCCTGGGTCACCGGCGACGGGCAGCACAACGTGGCCGATCTGGTCGACCAGCAGATCAACACCGACCCGCGCCGCGGCACCACCGAAGATCACCCGCTGAACCGCCTGAACCCGCGCGAAGACGGCGTGATCCTGCTCGATCTGCAGCGCCAGGGGCTGACCTGCGACTCGGTGCCGGCGCAAGGCAAGCGCGTGCTGATCCAGCGCAACGGCAACGTCGCCATCGACTGCACCGACGAGGTCCACCCCGAGGTCGACCACTACGTGTCGCTCGCCGCCCAGGCCGTGGGCCTGGACATCGCCGGCATCGACGTCGTCGCCGAGGACATCGGCCGCCCGCTGCACGAGCAGGGCGGCGCGGTGGTCGAGGTCAACGCGGGCCCCGGCCTGCTCAGCCACCTGAAGCCCGCCGTCGGCAAGCCGCGGCCGGTGGGCCAGGCCATCGTCGAGCAGCTGTTCCCCACCGACGAGCATGACGCGCACCCGGGCCGCATCCCCATCGTCGGCGTGGCCGGCACGCGCAACACCCAGGTGATCGCCCGCGCCATCGCCTGGCTGGTGCATTTGTCGGGCCGCCACACCGCCCTGGCCTGCCGCGATGGCCTGTTCGTGGGCCAGCGCCGCACCGAGCCGGCGGTGGCCCGCAGCGCCGCCTACTGGGAAGCCAGCCACCGGCTGCTGATGAACCGCGACGCCCAGGCCGCCGTGTTCGAGAACGGACCCGCGCTGATCCTGGACGAGGGCCTGCCCTACGACCGCTGCCATGTCGGCGTGGTGACCGACTTCGACGGCGCCGACACGCTCAAGCGCCACGACGTGAGCGAGTCCGACCAGCTCTACAAGGTGCTGCGCACCCAGATCGACGTGGTGCTGGACGACGGCGTGGGCGTGCTCAACGCCAACGACCCGCGCATCACCGAGCTGGGCGAGTTGTGCGACGGCGAGATCATGCTCTACGCCGTCGAAGGCCCGGCCGGCGACCCGCCGGCCCTGCGCGACCATTGCCTGGAAGGCGGCCGCGCCGCGGTGCTGCGCAGCGGCCGTGTGCTGCTGCTGACCGGTGCCAGCGAACACGCCGGGCCAGATCTCGCCAGCATCCTGCAACGCCACGGCCATGGCGGCAACGCCGGCCTGGCCGAAGCCCTGCTCGCCGCCGTGGCCGCGGCCTGGGCGTTCGGCATCTCACCCGAGCTGATCGCCGCCGGCGTCGAGACCTTCGACCTCGGCCCGGCCCGCACCCACGCCTGAGCCCGCCCCTTTTCCACGACCGACCCGACGACACCGATCGCCATGGACATCTCCCGCATCCGCGCCCTGCGTGGCCCCAACCTCTGGAGCCGCCACACCGCCGTCGAGGCCATCGTGACCTGCGCCGAACACGAGCGCTCGCTGGCCACGCTGCCCGGCTTCGAGGCCCGCCTGCGCGCGCTCTTCCCCGGCCTGGGCGCGCTGCGCCGCAAGCCTGAAGAGGCCTCGCTGGCACATGTGGTCGAGACCGCGACGCTGGCCCTGCAGACGCAGGCCGGCTGCCCGGTGACCTTCAGCCGCGTGACCCAGACCGTGGACGCTGGCGTCTACCAGGTCGTCGTCGAGTACAGCGAAGAAAAGGTCGGCCGCCAGGCGTTGGAAGCCGCCGAGACGCTGATTCGCGCCGCGCTGGCCGAGGACGGCGCCAGTTTCGACAGCGAAGCCACCATCCACGCCCTGCGCGAGCTGGACGAGGACATCCGCCTCGGGCCCTCCACCGGCTCGATCGTCAACGCCGGCGTGGCGCGCGGCATCCCGTTCCGGCGCCTGACCAGCGGCAGCCTGGTGCAGTTCGGCTGGGGCGCCAAGCAGCGCCGCATCTGGGCCGCCGAGGTCGACTCGACCAGCGCCGTGTCCGAATCGATCGCGCAGGACAAGGACCTGTGCAAGACCCTGCTGCGCGCCGCCGGCGTGCCGGTGCCGCTGGGCCGCCCCGTGGACAGCGTCGAGGACGCGGTGGCCGCGGCGGAAGAGATCGGCTGGCCCGTGGTCTGCAAGCCGCAGGATGGCAACCAGGGCAAAGGGGTCACGGTCAACATCGTCGACCCGGCCCATCTGGCGATCGCGTACAAGGCGGCCGAGGAGATCGGCCACCCGATGGTCGAGAAGTTCCTGCCCGGCAGCGACTTCCGCATGCTGGTCGTCGGCAACAAGCTGATCGCCGCCGCGCGGCGTGACCCGCCCCAGGTCAGCGGCGACGGCGTGCACACCGTGCGCCAACTGGTCGACATGGTCAACGCCGACCCCAAGCGCGGCGACGGCCACGCCACCTCGCTGACCAAGATCCGCTTCGATGACATTGCCGTGGCACGCCTGGCCATTCAAGGCCTGACGCCCGAATCGGTGCCCGAGAAGGGCCAGCGCGTGGTGTTGCGCAACAACGCCAACCTGTCGACCGGCGGCACCGCCACCGACGTGACCGACGACGTGCACCCCGAGGTCGCCGCCCGCGCCGTGGCCGCGGCGCGCATGGTGGGCCTGGACATCTGTGGCGTCGATGTGGTGTGCGAGACCGTGATCCGCCCGCTCGAAGAGCAGCACGGTGGCATCGTCGAGGTCAACGCCGCGCCGGGCCTGCGCATGCACCTGTCGCCGTCCTACGGCAAGGGCCGCGCTGTGGGCGAGGCCATCATCAACCACCTCTACGCGCCGGGCGACGACGGCCGCATCCCGGTGGTCGCCGTGACCGGCACCAACGGCAAGACGACCACCACGCGGCTGATCGCGCATCTGTTCGCGTCCACTGGCCTGCGCGTGGGCATGACCAACACCGACGGCGTGCACGTCAACGGCCGCCAGATCGATTCGGGCGACTGCTCGGGCCCGAAGAGTGCACGCAACGTGCTGATGAACCCGCAGGTCGACGCGGCCGTCTTCGAGACGGCGCGCGGCGGCATCCTGCGCGAAGGCCTGGGCTACGACCGCTGCCAGGTGGCGGTGGTGACCAACATCGGCGCCGGCGACCACCTGGGCCTGAACTACATCACGACGGTCGAAGACCTCGCGGTGCTCAAGCGCGTGATCGTGCAGAACGTGGCGCCCACCGGCTATGCGGTGCTCAACGCCACCGACACCCACTGCGTCAACATGGCGCCCACCTGCCCCGGCGGCATCATCTACTTCGCGCAGGATCGCCACCACCCGGTGCTGGCCACCCACCGTGCCCAAGGCCAGCGTTGCGTCTATGTCGAGGACGAGCACATCGTCGCGGCCGAAGGCAACTGGCGCGAGTTCGTGCCACTGCGCGACATCCCGCTCACCCGCCACGGCACCGTCGGCTTCCAGGTCGACAACGCCATGGCCGCCATCGCCGCCGCCTGGGGCGTGGGCCTGAGCTGGGACGCGATCCGCTCGGGCCTGGCCAGCTTCGTCAACGATGCCGACAACGCCCCCGGCCGCTTCAACGTGATGGACTACCGCGGTGCCACGCTGATCGCCGACTACGGCCACAACCCGGACGCGATGCGCGCCCTGGTGCAGGCCGTGAACGCGATGCCGGCCAAGCGCCGCTCGGTGGTCATCTCCGGCGCCGGTGATCGGCGCGACGAGGACATCCGCGAGCAGACGCAGATCCTGGGCGAGGCCTTCGACGAGGTCATCCTCTACCAGGACGCCTGCCAGCGCGGCCGCGAGGACGGCGAGGTCATGGCCCTGCTGCGCCAAGGCCTGGAAGGCGCGCCCCGCACCCGGCACGTGGAAGAGATCCGCGGCGAGTTCATCGCCATCGACACCGCGCTCGCCCACCTGCAGCCGGGCGACCTGTGCCTGGTGCTGGTCGACCAGGTGGAAGAAGCGCTGGCCCACCTGGCCCAGCGCGTGGCCGAGCCGCAGACGGCCTGACAGGCCGGCAGGGGGCGCCTACTCGAAGCGCTTCTCGAAGGCCCGCAAGCCCAGGGCGGCCAGGCCGGCCGCTGCGTAAGCCACCAGGGCCGCGATGCGCGCCCCGCCCGCGGGCACCAGCAAGGCCGCTGGCAGCAGCAAGGCCATCGCCACCAGCATGGCGTGCCGGGCCGCACGCGCCCGTCGGAGGCTTTGCGTGCAGGTTGCGCACTGGTGCGTGTGCAAGGCGAACGTGCCGGGCCCGGCCCATTCGCCGGGGGGGCTCGAAAGGGGTGAATCGCCAGATGAGCCCGGAGCTTCCTTGGCACCCTCCCCGCTCGCATGCGTCGCAAAGCCGCGGTAGGGCACGCCGGGTGGCGGTGCGTTCCGGTCCAGCCATTGGCGGTAGCGGATGACCAGGGTGTCGCTGCTCTTGAGCGGCAGCCACAGCTCGCGCAGCTCGCGGCCCGAGCACTCGGTGGCGGCGTATTGCCGCACGATCAGGTCCATGTCCTGGCGAAGGATGGTGTTCTGCGTCCAGTGCTCCAGCCAACGCGGCTTCCAGCGCTCGCGCCATGAATAGAAGTTGCTGTACTTGCGGTAGAGCAGGCGGCAGCGCCCGCGGCCGAGCGGCAGCGAGTAGAGCGCCAGGCCGGCGATGCGGTCGTGGTTGCGGTATTCCGAGGTGTAGTGCACCAGGCCCGGCGCGCGGAACTCGACCACCGCGTGGGCCAGCGGCGAGCGGGTGGGGTCGCGCCCCGGCACGATCGAGCGGTAGTGCGCGCGCACGCCTCGCGCCGTGTCTTCGAGCACGTCGAAGGCCAGCGGCAGCGCCAGGTGGCGGTGGCCGCCACCCCGCATGCCGTCGTGGGCGATGTGGATGTGGGCCACGTCGATCACGTTCTCGACCAAGTAGCCCTGGTCGTAGGGCAGATCGGTCACGTAGTCGACATGGGTCACGCCCGGCACATCGAGCGCGGCAATGGCCGGGATCTCGTCGGGCCGCGCGGCCGAGGCCTCGCCCGACCAGACCCAGGCGATGCCCTGGCGCTCGACCACCGCCCGCGCGCGAACGCAGGCCCGCGCCGGCACCGGCTGGCCCGGCTGCAGTTGTGGGATGTGCAGGCAGGCGCCATCGCTGCCGAACTGCCAGCCGTGGTAGCCGCACTCCAGCCGCCCGTCGACCACGCGGCCGTTCGACAGCTGCGCCATGCGGTGCGGGCAGCGGTCTTCCAGGCCGCACAGCCTGCCCTGCCCGTCTCGGAACAGCACGAGTGGCTCGTCGTGCAGCGTGAAGGCCAGCGGCCGCCCTTCCGGCAGGTCGGCACAGAAGGCCACCGGGTGCCAGCAAGCCTGCCAGTCGAAACGCCTGCCCGCGTCGCCTTCGGCCTGGGGATCGACCCGGCCATCGACTTCGGCAGGCAGCGTCTCGGGCGCGTTCATCCCGGCCCCTGCTTGCGTGCCAGCACCAGGAAGAAGCCGGGGAAATAGCGCCCCTCCTTCAGTCGCCGCTCGCCGATCTCGCGCTGGCCTTGCTCGGCCCGCAGCAGCGCTGGCAGGTCGTCGATCGGCGCAAAGCCGTTGAGCGAAGTGGCGACCAGCGACAGACCCAGCTCCTGCAGCAGCGGCAGCAGCTCGGCCAGGGTGTGCTGGGTCTCGTGGGGGTGCAGCACCTGGTCGCGGAACCAGGAGCGCAAATGCGTCTCGTCGGCGGTGTAGGGGTGCAGGCGGCGGTAGGCCTCGAACATCGTGGCTTCGTCGGCACCCGCGGCCCGCATCGCGTCGAAGTGGGCCAGGAAAGGTGCGCGGCCGTGCAGGTGGTACAGGCCGACGAAGAAGTGCCCGCCCGGTGCCAGCGGCTCGCCCACCAGGTGGCGAATGGCGCGGTGGCAGTCGCCCGTGTGGTGCAGCGCGCCGATCGAGACGATCAGCTCATGGGGCGCGGCGGCACGGTAGCGGAACACGTCGGCCACCTCGAAGGCCGTGCCCACGCCGAGGGTGCGAGCCACGTCCTTGGCGAAAGCGACGGCCTTGGGGTTGAAGTCGATGCCAGTGACGTGGGCCGGGTAACGCAGCTGCATGCTGTTGCTGAGCCAGCCCGTGCCGCAACCGGCGTCCAGCACCCGCACGCCGGGCTGCAGCAAGGGCCGCAGCACGGGGTAGGACTGGGTCGCGTCGTGGCGGCGGATGTCGGCCGCCTGGGCCGCCGGCGTGGCGTGCTGGTTGAAGGGCAGGCTGGCGTAGAAGGCCAGCACCTTGGCGGCGGTGTCGGACACGCTGGGCTCCACGGTCGGCTCCATCGTCAGTCGGGCTCGAAGGCAGGTCGCTCGATGTGGCGGGCCGTCTGCGCCGGCTTGAGCAGCAGGCAGTTGCCGACCGCGAGCGCGTCGATGTCGGTGGCCATGAAGCAGGCGAAGGCGTCTTCGGGCGTGCAAACGATGGGCTCGCCGCGCACGTTGAAGCTGGTGTTGATGAGGATGGGGCAGCCGGTCTGCTGCTTGAACGCGGTGAGCAGTGCATGAAACCGTGGTGTGGTGCGCTGCTCCACCGTCTGCACACGCGCCGAGTCGTCGACATGGGTGATGGCGGGCACGGTGGAGCGCGGCAGGTTCAGCGCCTCGGTGCCGGGTGCGGCCCCGGCGGCCGCAGCACACTCGATGCGGTGTTCGGCCTTCAGCGGCGCCACCATCAGCATGTAGGGGCTGGGTACGCCGAGGTCGAACCAATCGGCCGCGTCCTCGGCCAGCACCGACGGGGCGAAGGGCCGGAACGACTCGCGGAACTTGATCTTCAGGTTCAAGCGGCGCTGCATGTCGACGACCCGCGGGTCGGCCAGGATCGAGCGGTTGCCGAGCGAGCGCGGGCCGAACTCCATGCGCCCCTGAAACCAACCCAGCACCTGGCCGCTGGCCAGCAGCCCGGCGCAGCGCCGCATCAGCGCCGCGTCGTTGAGCACCTCGAACACCGCCCCGGCCCGCTGCAGCCGCGCTTCGCAGTCTGCCTGGTCGAAGGCCGTGCCGAGTTGGGCACCCTGCATGGTGTCGCGACCGGCGGTCACCTGGCGAGGGCGCGCGGCATGCAGGTGGTGGCCCACCAGGGCCGCGCCCAGCGCGTTGCCAGCGTCGCCCGAGGCCGGCTGCACCCAGATGTTGCGAAAGCCGCTGCCATCGAGGATCTTGCGGTTGGCCACGCAGTTCAGCGCCACACCGCCGGCCAGGCAGAGGTTGCCGGTCGTGTCTTCGCGGGCCATGGCGCGCGTGATGCCGAGCAGGATGTGCTCGGTCGCCTGCTGGATCGATGCCGCCAGGTCGAAGTGCCGCTGCGTCAGCTCGCTCTCCGGCTGGCGGCGCGGCCCGCCGAACAAATCATCGAAGCGCGCGTTGGTCATCGCGCTGCCGACGCAGTAGTCGAAATAGCGCTGGTCGAGGCGGAAGCTGCCGTCGGCCTTCTGGTCCACCAGATGATCGATGATTTTCTGCGCCTGGGTCGGCCGGCCGTAGGGCGCGAGCCCCATCACCTTGTACTCGCCGGAGTTGACCTTGAAGCCCAGGTAGGCGGTGAAGGCCGCATACAGCAGGCCCAGCGAGTGCGGGTAGTCGAGCTGCTTGCGCAAGCTGATGCGCGGGCCGCGGCCGCTGGCCACCGTGGTGGTGGCGAACTCACCCACGCCGTCGACCACGAGGATCGCCGCCTCTTCGAACGGCGAGGGGTAGAACGCGCTGGCCGCATGGCTCAGGTGATGCTCGGTGAAGGCCAGGCGCTCGGCGTCGAAGCGGCCCAGCCGCCCCAGTTGCTCGACCAGCTCGCGCCGCTGGTGCAGCTTGGTCGACAGCCACGACGACACCACGCGCGCGAACGCGGTGCCGCCGGCCGGCGCGTAGCCGAGCCAGGTGGCCATGACACGGCGGAACTTCAGCAGCGGTTGCTCGAAGAAGACCACCCGGTCGACCTGCTCCATGCGCAGGCCAGCCGCCTCGAGGCAGTAGCGCGTGGCCGCCTGCGGGAAGGCGCGGTCGTGCTTCTTGCGCGAGAAGCGTTCTTCCTGGGCCGCGGCGACGATGACGCCATCGTCCAGCAGGGCCGCCGCGCTGTCATGGTAGTAGGCCGACAGGCCGAGGATCTTCACAGCGGCCCCGGGCCGCGCTCGTGCCAATAGCTGGCCGCCCGCGGGTCGAAGCGTCGGCCGATCACGTCGACACGCAGCAGGCGAAGCAGCACGGCCAGCGGCGTGAGCAGCCCATAGAACAGCAGCAACAGCAGGGGGCGCATCGGCGGGCAGCTTTCAAGACACCGGCGATCACGCCACCAGCGCCGGAGCGCGGCCCAAGCGCTGGCGCCAGTCGGGATAGCAGGTCTGGAGCAGGTCGAAGAAGCGCGACGCCATCTCGCGGTGCGGCCCCACGCCGGGGTGCTGCATGTCGCGCGCCAGGCCGGCGCCGGGGTCGTTCTCGAACGTGGCCTTCAGGTCGCTCAGGCCGGGCCGCACCCAGTGGGCACGGTCCACGAGGTGCTCGATCTCCGAGAAGAACACGTCGCGCGTCGAGGTGTACAGCCACATCGTGCGGTGCTTCTCGCACAACGCCTCGCAGACCTGGTAGTTCTTGTAGAGGCTGAAGGCGTCGTTGTATTCGCTGGACAGCGTCATGCTCGCCTGCATCAGTGCGAACTTGTCGGGCTCCAGCAGGCGCTCGGCCAGCTTGCGGTGGCCAGCGCGCCCGGTGTTGAAGTACGACACCTTGCCGTCGGCGTCGATGTGCTCGCGGCGCGCATGGTAGGGAAACGAGAGCAGCACCACGTCGGGCTTCAACACCGGCAGCACCGAGATCAGCATGCGGGTGATGTAGTCGGGGCTGCTGCCGGCGATGCCCAGGTTCCAGTCCACCGCCGGGCGGCCCAGGCTTTCGCCGAGCCGTTGCGCGAACACGGCGGAGACAGTCTTGTCCTGCGGCACGCCGGTGCCGAGGATTTCGCTGGCGCCCAGCACGGCCACCGTGATCGGGTCCTGCTCGGCCAGGTGGTCGAATTCGGCGCAGCGGTAGCCCAGCCGGTTGAAGCGGTAGTGCACATCGCCCGGGCCGAGCGCCGGGTGAGGTTGCTTGCGGTACCGCTTTTCGCTGTCGCCCCCGTGCCATTGGCAGAACGGCTCAGGCTCCGGGCGCGGGGCCGCGGGCATGTGCTCGGTGGAAAACAGGTAGAGCGGCGCCTGGCTGGCAAACGCGCCCATCGCGATCAGCTATGGGGGTAGATGAACGGATCTTCTTCCTCGTCGGCCGCGGCCTTGGCGCGGCGCTGCAGCACGAGGCGGAAATAGGCCAGGTAGCTCTTCAAGACAGCGAGGACTTTGTTCATCGCGGCTTCCTCCTTGGAGCGCAGGCCGTGGGTAACGGCCTTGTCTCGGGATAGTAGTCGCGCCAACCGCCCGGGCGCAAACCGGGCGGTACCGCTGCCTTAGTGGTTGAGCGAAGCGGCAAGCTCTGCTACACGCGAGGCGTCGGCAGCCGGCTCGACACCGGCAGCCGCCCCCTCGCCACCGCATGCCGGCAGCCCGGCCGCCCGCAGCAGGGCATGCACGTCCAGCCGCTGCACCAGCTGCGCGCTGCCGTCGGACTCGCGCTGGCATTCGGCCAGGCCGGTGACCCAGGGCGCGAAGCTCTGGAAACCGGCCGGGGCCGGGTGGTAATGACGCCGGTCCATTTCCAGCACCGACAGCACGTCGTCGACCTGCAGGCCCACGCGCATCGGGGCGCCGTTCGCACCCTCGGCCCGCAGCACCAGCACCACGCCGTCGCCGGCACGCGCGGGGCGCTGCACGCCCAGCAGCTGCCGCGCGCACAGCACCTGGACCAGGTGGCTGCCGGCGGCACCCTGCACGTCCAGCAGGCCCAGGCCGGCCGCGCCGGCGGTGGGCGTGCGCACCAGGCCGTGTGCGGGCGAAGCCTCGATCACCTGTTGCGCGGGCAGCGCATAGCAGCCGCCGCCCACGCTGAACAGCGCCAGCTCGTCGAGGGGCGACGTGTCGGCAGTGGTGGTCCGTGCGGGCAACGCCGCCGGGCGCAGCTCGGCATGGCCAGCACCGCTGCGCCGCCGCTCGACCGTGCCCAGCGCCAGGCCCACCACGGCCTGCACGCCGTTGTCGTAGCCATCGTCCTGCTTGAACTCGCGGTAGCCGCCGCCGGCCACGCGGGCCAGCAGGTAGCGCTGGCCGCCGTGCTCGACCACGCCCTGTGTGCCGTCGAAGCCCAGCAGCGCAGGTTCGAAACCTTCGGTGGCGCACAGCACGCGGCCCTCGGGGTCGACGAAGGCGGCCAGGCCTTCGCGCCCGCCCAGGATGTCGTCGAGGATGGCGCGCAGTTCGCGCGCGGCATTGAAGACGATGGCCACGCCGCCGACGATGCGGCTGTCATTGGCCGGGTCGCGCACGGCGGCGAGGTAGGTGTAGGTGGCACCCTGGGCGTGCCAGGCGCTGTCTTCGAAGGCGGTGGCGGCGTAGTGCTGCGCGTCGGGCAGGCCGCGCACGGCGGCAAGCACCGCATCGGGTACGGCGAGGCCCAGCAGCGCGTCGGCCGGGTCGTCGCCGGCGGGCCCGGCGGACGCGCCGCAGATGCGGCCCTCGGCATCGAAGGCCACCAGCCGGCTGTAGACGGTGTACAGGCCGTTGATGTGGTTCAGCAGCGCGTTCAGGGCCGCGCCCTGCGCCGCGGCCCGGCCGCTGGCCAGCGTCTCGCGCAGCAGCGGCGACAAGGCCCACCAGCGGCAGTCGTTGGCGCGTTCGTAGAGGTTGCGGTCCAGGATGTCGATGGCCAGGCGGGCCATGTCGCGGGCACGCTGGCGGCCACGGGCCAGCGCGGTGGCGCCGATCTCGCCGATGGCCTGGTTGACCCGGGTCTGGGTGCGCACGCCGGCGGCGCTGACCTGGCGCAGCACGGCCGTCAGGCGCAGCCTGTCGCCGGTCTGGGCACGCGCCATCAGGCGGCCGTTCCAGACCACCCGGCGCAGCTCGCGGTTGATCGCGTCGGCGTCGTCGCGGATGTCGGCCAACCGCCCCTGGCTGACGGCGCCGTCGGCGTCGTCAGCCGTCGCGTGGCCGGCGTCCTTGCGGCCGGTGAAGGCGGTCAACAGCGACACCATGGCCACCGCGCGCCAGCCCGCCGGGCCGGGGTAGCCCTGGTACGCCGTGCCGGCGCAGTGCAGGCCGAGGTACTCGCGGCCGGCGAACTGGGTCAGCTGCATGCCACTGCCGCCCGAGGCGGCCAGGGCCATGCGAGCGCCCAGCGGCACGTGCGCCGCGTCGCTGCTGGCGATCACGCGCTGCTGCGCGTCGACCAGCATCAGCGCGATCTGCGGCCGCTCGCCGGCCACGTCCGCGAAGATGCGGGACATCTCGTCCTCGAAGCGGAAGCGCAGCACCAGCACCCCGGCCACCTGCCCCTCGGGCCCGAGCACGCGGTGGGCGTAGAGC
>JBGAGZ010000129.1:0-2917 GCA_044226465.1 Burkholderiaceae bacterium
GGGTACCGGCGCCACCCGCCGAGCGGGTGACCGGCCGGCTTGGGGCGGCCCGGCGCTCGGCCGCCGGCGAGCACTTGGCGTCACACCCATGCGCCGGTCAATCGGCCAGCACGCAGCGGTTGCGGCCCGCGGCCTTGGCGGCGTAGAGCGCGTCGTCGGCCCGTTTCAGCCAGGCCTCGGGCGTGGCGTCTTCGGCCTTCAGCACCGCCAGCCCCAGGCTGATGTGGCAGGCGATCGTGCGGTCGCCGGCGGGCACCGGCACGCTGGCCACGCGCTGGCGCAGCCGCTCGGCGAAGGCCAGCGCACCGTCGCGGTCGATGTGGGGCAGCACGACCACGAATTCCTCGCCGCCCCAACGTCCGGTCACGTCCACGGCGCGTGCCGTCTCGCGCATCGCCTGGGCCAGGGCGCGCAGCACGGCGTCGCCGGCGGCGTGGCCGTGCTCGTCGTTGATGGCCTTGAAATGGTCCAGGTCCAGCATCACCACCGCCACCTGCTCGCCGAAGCGGCGCGCGCGCTGCCAGTGCCACTGCAGCTGGGCCTCGGTCTCGCGCCGGTTGCGCAGGCCGGTCAGCGCGTCGGTGCGGGCCAGCAGCGCGAGCTCGTCGTTGGCATGGCCCAGCTCGGCCAGCAGCCGCGAGCTCTCGGCCTGCCAATGCGCGAACAGCCGGTAGCCGAAGAAGCCGACGAAGCCCACCAGCAGCGCGAAGACCCAGAAGAACACCCACGCCGTGGCCGACAGGGTCTGCGCCGCGTCCACCAGCGGCCCGGGCTCGGCGCCGTCGAGGGCCGTGCCGACCCCGTCGGTGCCCAGGCGCAGCGTGACCCAGCCGTAGCCCAGCACCCCGGCCACCACCGCCAGGATCCACCCCAGCACCGGCCGCCGGGCCTCGGCCACCGGCGGCACCAGCAACGCCGGGCGGGCGGCGCGCCAGCGCGCCAGTGCCGGCTCGCCCAGGGCGAGCAGCGGCCCCAGCACCAGCAGGCATTGCACGAAACTGCCCAGCCACCAGCCTTGCCAGATCGGCAGCGCGGCGGTCGTGTCCAGCCGGTTCGTGTAGCACCAGACCAGGGCCCCGGCCGAGCCAAACACGCTGGAGACGAAGGCGAGCTGGGCGTAGAACAGCCAGGCCGTGAGGCTGCGCAGCCCGCGCTCGATGGCGATGGCGCGGTAGCCCAGGTGCATGACCGCGAAGCCCAGCGGGTTGGCGCCCGCGAACAGCAGCGCCCATGGCCAGGGCATGCCGGCGTACAGGCCCAGCGTCAACGTGGCCAGGTAGGCCGGCACGGCGCCCCACCACCAGCCGAAGTTCAGCACCCACCACAGGCAGATCAGCAGCGGCGGGTAGATGGTGATGTAGATCGTCACGCCGCCGAAGGCCAGCGGCAGGCCGGACCAGTAGCGCGTCACCGTCAGCAGCCCCAGGCCCACGCTGGCCAGCAGCGACATGAGCCACGCGCCCAGCACCCAGGCCTGCTCCTGTCGCGTGCCCTGGCGCAGCAGCCGCCAGGGGCTGACCGAGGGCGACAACGCCGCTGGCCGGATGGCGGGCGCGTCGCTCATCCGCGGCGTTCGCCGGCCGGCCCGGCCACTTGTTCGGCAACCAACTCGGCGACCAGCTCGGCATAGCCGGTGCGCGTGTCCGCTTCGCGCCGCAGCCGCCAGCCCGGCAGCCTGGCCAGCAGCAGCTCGGCAGTCGTGCGCACCGTGCAGCCCGGCGCCACGTGGCCACCCAGCACCGAGCCGTCGGCGCGGGCCAGCGTGGCGTGCAGGTGGGCACCGTTGGCGGCCACGCTGCCCGACAGCGTCAGCAGCTCCATGTCGCCGCCGAGCACCAGCGGCTCGGCGGCGCCCGCCAGGCGCAGCGCGGCCTGCGACAGGCTGCCGATGCCCGTCAGCACGAAGGCCGAGCCGCCGGCCTGCGCGGCGACGGCGGCCTCGAGCGCGCCGCGCAGGTCCTGCCCCGGCTCCAGCCGCAGCACCAGCGTGTCCACCGTGATGGCGGCTACCAGGCGCCGACGTTGGGCATCGAGGCCCAGGGCTCGGCCGGCGCACGGGCCTGGCCGGCTTGCAGCAGCTCGATCGAGATCTGGTCCGGCGAGCGCACGAAGGCCATGCGCCCGTCGCGCGGGGGCCGGCTGATCGTGACGCCGTGGTCCACCAGACGCTGGCAGGTGGCGTAGATGTCGTCCACCGCATAGGCCACGTGGCCGAAGTTGCGGCCCCCTGTGTAGGCCTCCGGGTCCCAGTTGTAGGTCAGCTCAATTTGCGCCGCGCCGTCGCCCGGCGCGGCCAGGAAGACGAGCGTGTAGCGCCCGGCGGGCACCTCGCGCTGCGACAGCACCTCCAGCCCGAGGGCGTCGCGGTAGAAGCGCAGCGAGGCGTCGAGGTCGGTCACGCGGACCATGGTGTGCAGGTACTTCATGCGCCGCAGTCTCTCAGACTGGCGACCGGGCCGCAAACGGGGGGCTGGCGCATCAGGCCTCGCGCCCCGTTGCCGCGAAGGCGACGCGCAGGCGCGCCAGCAGGGCCTCGTTCAGCACGCGGGTGTGGCGGTTCCAGCGCTTCATCGCCTGCTGCAGCTCGGCCTGCAGGCGCGCGGCGAGCGCGCGCTCGCCATTCGTCACGGCCCAGCTCGCGTACTCGGCCTTGGCCTCGAAGCTGCCGAAGCGCGCCACGGCGGCTTCGAACTCGGCGCGGGCCTCGTCGTGGCGGCCGCTTTCGCTGAGGGCGCGGGCCAGGGCCACGGCCACGGCGTCGGCGCGAAAGCCCGGCTCCTGGCCGCGGATGGCCTGCAGCTGCGCCACCGCCTGCGCGTGGCGTCCACCGGCCTGCCAGGCCTGGGCGGCACCCCAGCGGATCTCGAGGTCGCCGGCGAACGGGCCCTTCAGGCAGGCCTCGTAGTGGGTCGCCGCC
>JBGAGZ010000002.1:0-188713 GCA_044226465.1 Burkholderiaceae bacterium
CGTCGCGGTCGTCCATGCCCATGGCCGTGGTCCTTGTGGGTGAGGCTCGATTCAATCGAGCGGGTAGGCGATTTTAGAGGCCGGCCCCAACCGGCCCCGATGAGCCCCGGCACGCGTTGATCCGCGTCATCGAAAGTCAGCGGCGGGACCGGGGCAAGACCAATTTGTGCACTACGTCACGCGTTTGGAATCGCACTGCACCATTCCCCCAACAACCCCCTAAATCAAACGGTGCTTACACCTTCTAACACACGGGGCTTTTCAGCACACTGGGAACCAGACCAGCGACTCACATCACTCAGAGCGCCGCCCGAACGGCGCCTTTCAGAATCTCGTGGAGGTATCAATGCGTTCCATCCTGCATCGCGCCGTCGGCGGCTTGGCCCTGGCGGCCGGCATGCTGGCGTCCGTGCCGGCATCGGCCGAAACCTACGATTTCGGCTCCCTCATCGCCGGCGACGGCGCCCCGGCCACCGCCAGCTTTGCCACCCTGACCGCCGAAGTGGTGGGCAGCGATGTCCAGTTCACGCTGAACGCCTACGGGCTCGACATGTTCAACGGCGGCGCCCCCTGGATCGGCGCCCTGTCGGTCGACGGCGTGAAGACCGGCGTGGTGTCGGACGTGAACGGCGACGCCAATGTCACCATGGGCAAGGGCGATGGCCCGGACGGCAGTTTCGAATTCAAGTTCGACTTCAGCGACAACCTGGGCAAGTTGGTCGACAACGAGACCGTGTCCTGGACCTGGCTCGGCGGCGCCGGTCATTTCGACGACCTGGCGCTGCACGTCAAGGGCATCTCCTACGGCGACACGAACAACGCCTGGTACCAGGCCGCGCTCGCGGTGCCCGAGTCCAGCACCACCACCATGATGCTGGCTGGCCTGGGCGTGATCGGCCTGATGGCTCGTCGCCGCCGCCAGCGCTGAGCCGCTGTCGGGCTCCTTCCCCGCACGCCAGGCCGCAGATGCTGCGGCCCGGCGTGTTGCTTTGGGGCACCCCATATGCCAAAGGCGCCCCTGCCGCTCGACGGGTTTGCATAAAACGTTGAGCGTTGATGACGCTTTGGCGCCTCGGCATCCCCTACATCCTGTTACGCTTTCCCGAATCCCTGTGCCTGGGGGTGGGCGCGCCCTGCGCAGCACCCCGCCAAGGCCGTTGGAAACGGTGGAGGTTTCCATGATGAAGTTGGATGTCCGCCTGACAGTTTCGCCAGCCCTGGCGCTGGCCGCCGTGCTGACCCTCGGCCCGTTGCCGGCAAGCGCGCAGACCACCACCTACCACTTCGGCCAGTTGATCTCGGGCTCGGGCGCGCCGTCCGATGTGGACTTCGCCACCTTGAGCGCCACCGTCGTCGGCAATGACGTTCAGTTCACGCTGCAGGCCAGCGGTCTGGACCAGTTCGATGGCAGCCAGCCCTTCATCGGCGCCTTGTCCATCGACGGCGACATGCTGGGCAACGTGGGGGGCGTCAGCGGCGACACGTCGGTCAAGCTCGCCAACGGCGGTGGCCCGGGCGGCGGTTGGGAGTTTCGCTTCGACCTGACCGGCAAGAAGGGCGACCGCCTGGTCGACGACGAAAGCGTCAGCTGGACCTGGCTCGGTGGCGCCGGGCATTTCACCGGCATCGGCGCCCATGTGCAGGGCCTGGACTATGCCGGCACCACGAGCGCCTGGTACCAGACCATGCCCGTGCCCGAGCCGGGTGGCTACGCCATGTTCATCAGCGGCCTGGTGGTCCTGGGCGCCATGGCAAAGCGTCGCCGCCCCGACCGCCGCTGAACCCGCCGGCGCCGGTCAGGCCCCGGGCGGCGCCTCGTCTTCGCCCGGGCGCTGCAGCGTCCAGGTTGCCAGACGCCCGCCGCGCATCTCGGCCCGCAGCCGCACGCCAGCGTCGTCTTCCCAGACGAAGGTCTCCGGGTCGTCGGCCACCTTTCGACCCAGGCTGCCCGTCAGGCGCAGGATCTCCGGCAGGGCCATGCCCGGCTGCATCTTGGCGTGCAGCATCACGGCACTCGGGACCCGACCCAGTGGTGCGGCGCCCGCTTCGCGCAGGCTGCGCACGGAACGGCTGAACTGCAGCAGCAGCCAGAACACCACCAGCGTGACGGCGAACAGCACGCCCTGCCAGCCCCACTGCACATAGCCTACGGCCACGGCCAGCGAGCCCAGCCCCCAGCCAAGGATCACACCTTTGTTGTTCATGGTTCGCCTTTCGCTGCCTGGGCGGCCTGCACCGCTGCAGCGGGCGCCAGCCCGCTCTCGGTGCGGCCGACCCACCCAGTGCGCAACGCATCGGCCCAGTCACCCCGGCCGTGGCGCTCGGCCTGTAGTGCTGCCTGCTCGTGGTCGTAGGGAGTGGCGCGCAAGGCCGCCTGCCAACCGTGCGGCCCCGGCACGATGACGGCCCAGCGGGCCAGCGGGCTGCCCGTCTCGACCCGGTGCGGGTACGGGTGGCCGTCATCGTAGGCCGGCAAGCCGACACTGCCCGGGTTGACGACCAGGCAGCCTTCGACGGCGACCACGCGCGGCACATGGCTGTGGCCGCACAGCACGACCGGCGCACGGACGGTGCCCAGCCGCTCGGTCAGTTCCTCGGGATTGGCCGAGCGGATGCCCCGCCCGCCGTGGATGCCGATGTCCGGCGTCACGGTCTCCAGGAAATAGACCAGGTCGCTGGCCGGTGTGCCATGGCAGCAGAAGACCTCGGGCGTCAGCCAGCGCGTGGCCGGCAGTTGGCGCAGCCAGTCCCGATGCACCTCGCCCAGGCGCTGCGCCGCATGGGCATCGCTCGCGCCCATGCGCTCTCGCGTCAGCGTGAGCACCTGGCGCTCATGGTTGCCGGCGATGGCCGGCCAGCCCAGCGCCATCAGACGGTCGGCCGTTTCGGCCGGCCACAGCGGGCCCGACAGGGCATCACCCAGTTGCACGACCTGGTCGATGCCTTCGGCCGCGATCTCGGCCAGCACCGCCTCGAGCGCCGGCAGGTTGCCGTGGATGTCGGACAGCACGCCCCACGGCGCGGCGCGTGCTTCGGCAGGTGGGGCGGAGGCGTCTTTGCGCATGGTCTCAGCTTAGCTCGCGCAGCAGGTCGATGGCCTGCTCGATGCGCTCGACCGGGTGGATGGCCAGGCCTTCGATCGGCTTCTTCGGCGCGTTGGCCTTGGGCACCAGGGCCACACTGAAGCCGAGCTTGGCCGCCTCCTTCAGGCGTTCCTGGCCGCGCGGCGCCGGCCGCACCTCGCCTGCCAGGCCCACTTCGCCGAAAGCGACAAAGCCACGCGGCAGCGGCTTGCCCGCCAGGCTGCTGCGGATGGACAACAACACCGCCAGGTCGGCCGCCGGCTCGCTGATGCGCACGCCGCCGACCGCGTTGACGAACACGTCCTGGTCCAGGCAGGCCACGCCGGCGTGGCGGTGCAGCACAGCCAGCAGCATCGCCAAGCGGTCGCGCTCCAGGCCCACCGACAGCCGGCGCGGGCTGGGCCCGCCCGAGTCGACCAGCGCCTGGATCTCGACCAGCATCGGCCGCGTGCCCTCCAGCGTCACCATCACGCACGAGCCCGGCACCGGCTCGCCGTGGGTCGACAGGAAGATCGCGCTCGGGTTGCTGACGCCCTTCAGCCCCTTCTCGGTCATCGCGAACACGCCGATCTCGTTGACCGCGCCGAAGCGGTTCTTGATCGCCCGCACCAGGCGGAAGCTGGAATGCGTGTCGCCCTCGAAATACAGCACCGTGTCGACGATGTGTTCGAGCACGCGCGGCCCGGCCAGCGCTCCCTCCTTGGTGACGTGGCCGACCAGCACGATGGTGCAGCCCGACGCCTTGGCGCTGCGCGTGAGCTGTGCGGCGCATTCGCGCACCTGAGCCACCGAGCCGGGCGCGCTGGTCAGTTGCTCGGAATACAGCGTCTGGATCGAGTCGAGCACGCAGAAGGCCGGTTGCTCGGACTCGAGCGTGGCCTGGATGCGCTCCAGGTTGATTTCGGCCAGCACCCGCAGCGACTTGCCAGGCAAGCCCAGCCGATGAGCCCGCAGGGCCACCTGGGCGCCCGACTCTTCGCCCGTCACGTACAGCACCTTCATGTGGTGCGACAAGGCATCGGCCGCCTGGAGCAACAGCGTGCTCTTGCCGATGCCAGGGTCGCCGCCGATCAGCACCACGCCGCCTTCGACGATGCCGCCGCCCAGCACCCGGTCCAACTCCTCCAGGCCTGTGGGCGTGCGCGCCACCTCGGCCGCCTCGATCTCGCTCAGCGTGGCCACCGGCTGCGCCTTGGCCAGCGACTGGAAGCGGTTCTTGCCCGCACCGGCCGCCGGCTCGGCGACCGATTCCTCCAGCGTGTTCCAGGCCTTGCAGTGCGGGCATTGGCCCAGCCAGCGCGGGCTGCCGCCGCCGCATTGTGTGCAGACGTAAATCGACTTGGTCTTGCTCATGCCGTTCGTGAAATAGAGGCGAATTGGCAGGGTGCCCGGCCGTGTTTCGCGCATTCATTGTCGGCGCAGGCGGCCGATCATCCGTTGCCACCTCAACGCCACCACCGCACCTGCCATGAGCACTGCCGTCGTTCTCGCCCCGTCCATCCTCGTCGTCGACGCGCGCGCGGTGTCGCGCACGCACGCCGCGGGCCTGATCCGCAACCGCTGGCCGGACGCCAGGGTGAACGAAGCCGGCGACGGCGACAGCGCGCTGGCCGAAGCCGACGAGAGCAACGCCAACCTGGTGATCGTGGACCTGCCCGGCGAAGCCGGCCTGGCCTTTGCCCAGCGCATGCGCCGAGCCCGCCCGGGCTGCCAAGTGGCGCTGATGGCCGAGCCCGGCACGGCCGCCATGCGCGCCAAGGCCGACCGTGCCGGCATCCGCTTGTTCCGCACCCCGGTCACAGGCGACGTGATCGAGCAGGTGCTGTCGCTCGTCGGCTGGGACGACTGAGCGCCCGGCGCCGCCCCTGCGCCAGCGCAGGGAAACATCTGCCGCCTACACTGCCTGCTCGCGGCCGTTGATGGCCCCTGTGGAGCATTGCGCGTGGACTTCGGCACCTGGATCACCTTCTTCCTTGCCACCGTGGCGATCAGCCTGTCGCCGGGCCCTGGCGCCATCGCCGCCATGGGCGCGGGCCTGAACCACGGTTTCCAGCGCGGCCAGCGCATCGCCTTCGGGCTGGCCTTGGGGGTGTGGACCCAGCTCGCGGTGGTCGGCGTCGGCCTCGGCGCCTTGCTGGCCACGTCCGGCACCGCCTTCGCCGTCGTCAAGTGGCTGGGCGTGGCCTACCTGGTGTGGCTGGGCATCCAGCAGTGGCGCGCCCCCGCAGCCCCGCTGGTGGCCCGCGACGACGGCGCCAGCCAGATGAGCACCCGTGCGCTGGTCCTGCGCGGCTGGACGGTCAACGCCGTCAACCCCAAGGGCACGGTCTTCCTGCTGGCGGTGCTGCCGCAGTTCGTCGACCCGACGCAGCCGCTGCTGGCGCAGTACCTGGTGATCGGTGCCACCTTCGGCGTGGTCGAGTTCAGCGTGATGAGCGGCTACGCGGCGCTGGCCTCGCGGGTGCTGGGCCTGCTGCGCACGCCGCGGCAAATGCGCAGCCTGAACCGCACCTTCGGCAGCCTGTTCGTGCTGGCCGGCATGCTGCTGGCCACCTTCAAGAAGGCGGCCTGAGCCCCGGCACTCGCTGCCCGCTCGGCAACGAGTGCCGCGTTCAATCCCGGACCGGCCCGCGCCCGGCCTTCACCGCACCGCGGATCGCCTTGCCTGCCAGCCTACGCTGCTGCGAGCCGCGCGTCGGCTTGGTGGCGCGCCGAGCCTTCGGCACGTGCGCGGCGGCATCGACCAGCGCCTGCAGGCGTGCCAGGGCGTCGGCCCGGTTCATCGGCAGACTGCGGTGCTCCTGGGCCTTGATCACCACCACACCGTCCTCGCTGATGCGCGCGTCGGGCCAAGCCAGCAGGCGCACCTTCAACGGCTCGGGCAGCGACGAGGCACGGATGTCGAAGCGCAGGTGCACGGCATTCGACACCTTGTTGACGTTCTGCCCGCCCGCCCCTTGGGCGCGGATCGCGCTGAACTCGACCTCGGCCTCGTCGACGCGCGGAGCGGGCATCACGCCCCGCCGCCGGGTGACGCCGGCACGCGCATTTCGCGCTGGCGCTGTTCCATCTCGGTGCGGATCTGGCGCCGCACCAGGGCGTTGTCCCAGCGTCGTTGTTCGTCGGCGCCCATGGGGCGCAGCGGCGGCACCGGCACCGGCTTGCCGTCGTCGCCCACCGCGACCATCGTGAAGAAGCAGCTGTTGGCATGCCGCTTGGCCTGGCTGCGGATGTTCTCGGCCACCACCTTGATGCCCACCTCCATCGACGAAGTGCCGGTGTGGTTCACGGCGGCGAGGAAGGTCACCAGCTCGCCGACGTGGATGGGTTGGCGGAACATGACCTGGTCCACGCTCAGCGTGACCACGTAGCGCCCGGCGTAGCGGCTGGCGCAGGCGTAAGCCACCTGATCGAGGAACTTCAGTACCGTGCCGCCGTGCACGTTGCCGCTGAAGTTCGCCATGTCCGGCGTCATCAGCACGGTCATCGACAGCTGGTGCGAAGGCTGGTTCATGGCGGCCTCTCGGTGGTTCAGACGACCGTGACAGGCACGCGCTGCGCCAGCGCGCACATCAGCTCGTAGCCGATGGTGCCGGCCGAGCGGGCCACCTCGTCGATCGGCAGCCGCGCACCGCGCGGCCCCTCGCCCCACAGCGTGACCTCGCTGCCGGGCTGCGCCGCCGGCACCGGCGTCAGGTCCACCGCCAGCATGTCCATCGACACGCGTCCGACCGTGGCGGTGCGCACGCCGTCGACCAGCACCGGCGTGCCGGTGGGGGCGTGGCGCGGGTAGCCGTCGGCATAGCCGCAGGCGACGATGCCGATGCGCAGCGGCACTTGCGCGACGAAGGCGCTGCCGTAGCCGACCGATTCGCCAGGCTGCAGCGACTGGGTGGCCAGCAGGCGCGAACGCAGCGTCATCGCCGGGTGCAGGTCCCAGTGGGCGCTGTCGTGCTCAGGGTAGTCGGGCACGCCGCCGTAGCTCATGATGCCGGCGCGCACCCAGTCGGCGCGCACCCAGTCGGCGCGCACCCGGGCATCCTGCAGGTGGCGCAGCGTGGCCGCGCTGTTGGCCAGCGAGCGCTCGCCCGGCAGGTCGTGCGTGGCTTCGTGGAAAGCCTGCACTTGGTGGGCGATGCCGTTGCGGCCGAAGCGGTCGGCGTCGGCATCCGAGAAGTGCGTGACCAGGGCGATCTCGTCGACCTGCGGCAGCGCGTTCAGCCGCGCCCAGGCGGCGCGGAAGGCCGAAGGACGAAAGCCCAGCCGGTTCATGCCGCTGTTCATCTTCAGGAACACACGGTGTGGCTGGTGCGTCTTGTGCGCCGCCAGCCAGTCGATCTGCTGCTCGCAGTGCACCACGTGCCACAGGTTCAGGCGCGAGCACAGCTCCAGGTCGCGCGGCTCGAACACGCCTTCGAGCAGCAGGACAGGGCCGCGCCAGTCGAGCGCACGCAGGCGTTCGGCTTCGGCCAGGTCGAGCAGGGCGAAGCCGTCCGCTCCGCGCAGGCCGGCATAGGCGCGCTCGATGCCGTGGCCGTAGGCGTTGGCCTTGACCACGGCCCAGACGCGGGCGTCCGGCGCGCAGGCGCGGGCTCGGGCCAGGTTGTGGGCCAGGGCCTCGGTGTGGATCAGGGCTTCGATCGGGCGCGGCATGGGGGGCTTCCTTCGCGTGGAATTCTGCCAGCGCGGCCTCGCCGCACCTGGGCAGCGTCCAGGAGCCGACAACCCCGCGTGCTATAAACCGCGACGCTTCCCGATCGATCTGCCGGAGACATGAGACCTTGCCCAGGCGCGCCCAGCCGCAGGCGCACGGCACACCACGCCGCATGAAAAAAGGCTTCTACACCATCATGTCAGCGCAGTTCTTCAGCTCGCTGGCGGACAACGCCTTGCTGGTCGGCGCGATCGAGCTGTTGAAGACCACCGGTGCACCGGGCTGGCAGACGCCGGCCCTGATCCCGATGTTCGCGCTGTTCTACGTCGTGCTGGCCCCGCTGGTCGGCGCCTTCGCCGACGCCGTGCCCAAGGGCCAGGTGATGTTCTATTCGAACAGCATCAAGGTCGTGGGCTGCCTGATGATGCTGTTCGGCGGCCACCCGCTTCTGGCCTATGCCGTGGTCGGCCTGGGCGCTGCCGCCTACTCGCCCGCCAAGTACGGCATCCTCACCGAGCTGCTGCCGCCGTCGCAACTGGTCAAGGCCAACGGCTGGATCGAGGGCCTGACCATCGCCTCGGTGATCCTGGGCGTGCTGCTGGGCGGCCAGCTGGTCGGCCCGCGCATCGCGTCGGTCCTGCTGGGCTTCGACCTGCCCTTGATCGACACTGGCGTCGACACCCCGCCGGAAGCGGCGATCGCGGTGATGGTCGGCCTGTACGTCATTGCCGCCGGCTTCAACCTGAAGATCCCGCGCACCGAGGCGCCACTGCAACCCTTGTCGATCAGCGTGGTCGACCTGGTGCGCGATTTCGGTCAGTGCAACGCGCGGCTGTGGGCCGACCGGCTGGGGCAGATCTCACTCGCGACGACCACCTTGTTCTGGGGCGTGTCGGGCAACCTGCGGGTGATCGTGTTCGCCTGGGCCGCGGTGGCGCTCGGCTACTCGACGACCCAGGCGTCGACCCTGGTCGGCGTGGTGGCCATCGGCACCGCCTTCGGCGCGGTGCTGGCCTCGTTCCTGATGAAGCTCGACCGCGCGACCAACGTGATCCCGCTGGGCATTGCGATGGGGATCCTGGTGATCGGGCTGAACGTGATCTCCAACGTCTGGGTCGCCGCGCCATTCCTGGTGCTGCTGGGTGCGGTCGGCGGCTACCTGGTGGTGCCGATGAACGCGCTGCTGCAGCACCGCGGCCACAACCTGATGGGCGCCGGCCGCTCGATCGCGGTGCAGAACTTCAACGAGCAGGCCTGCATCCTCGGCCTGGGTGCGTTCTACACCGGCATGACGCGCGTGGGCCTGACCGCCTTCACGACCATCGCGGTCTTCGGCATCGGCGTGGCCGGCACGATGTGGTGGATTCGCCGCTGGCACCAGCGCAACACGGTGGAGCACCGCGCCGAGGTCGAGCGCCTGCTGGCGATCGCGCGTTCCGACCGGCACTGATGGTGCCCGCCGCGCCCATGACGGCCGCGCCGGGCCGCCGGCTGTGGCCCGCCCTGGCCCTGGTGCTCAACGCGCTGATCTGGGGCACCTCGTGGTGGCCCTTCCGGCAGTTGCACGATCGGGCCGGCCTGCACCCCTTGTGGACCACGGCCTTCGTCTACCTGTTGGCGGTGGCGGTCATCGGCGGCAGCCGGCCGGCGGCCTGGCGCGAGTTGGCGCGCCACCCCTCGCTGTGGCTGATCGTGCTGGCCTCGGGCACCACCAACGCCACCTTCAACTGGGGCGTCACGGTAGGCGATGTCGTCCGCGTGGTGCTGCTGTTCTACCTGATGCCGCTGTGGGCCGTGTTGCTGGCGCGGCTGGTGCTGCACGAGGCGCTGACGCGGGCCGCGCTGCTGCGTGTGGCCCTGGCCCTGGCCGGCGCGGCCATCGTGCTGTGGCCGCACGACGGGGGCCCGTTGGGCCCGCTGCAGCTGACCGACCTGCTGGGCCTGGTCGGTGGCTTCAGCTTCGCGCTGAACAACGTGATGCTGCGGCGCGAGTCGGCACGCAGCGAGTCGGCCCGAGCCCTGGCCATGTTCCTGGGCGGCACGCTGGTGGCCGGCATGCTGGCACTGGCGCTGGGCGCGCGCGGCGTGGCCGCGCCGGTGCTGCCGTCGGCCGGCTGGCTGGTCTTTGCGGCCGCCTTGGGCAGTCTGTTCCTGCTGAGCAACCTGGCGCTGCAGTTCGGCGCCGCCCGCTTGCCCGCCAACGCCACGGCGGTGATCATGCTGACCGAGGTGGTCTTCGCCTCGGCCTCGGCGCTGGCACTGGGCGCGGGCACGCTGACGCCGGCGCTGGCCCTGGGCGGCGGCCTGATCGTCGGCGCCGCGGCGC
Source organism: Burkholderiaceae bacterium (assembly GCA_044226465.1). Classification (GTDB taxonomy): domain Bacteria; phylum Pseudomonadota; class Gammaproteobacteria; order Burkholderiales; family Burkholderiaceae_C; genus Ideonella. The sequence goes on from JBGAGZ010000002.1 coordinate 10,064, forward strand.
TGGCCGCCTGGCGGCCCTGACGCCGGTTCGGGTATGGCGCCCGCGCTAGCATCGGCGCCCCAGTCCCCCTCCGGAGAGCCCCATGAGCAGTTCCCCCAGCGTCTACGATTTCAGCGCCGAGACCATTGACGGCAAGCCTGTCGCGCTGAAGCAGTTCAAGGGCCGGGTGCTGCTGATCGTCAACACCGCCAGCGCCTGCGGCTTCACGCCGCAGTTCAAGGGCTTGCAGGCCTTGTGGCAACGCTACGGCGAGCAGGGCCTGACGGTGGTGGGCTTCCCGAGCAACGAGTTCGGCGCGCAGGACCCGGGCAGCAACGACGAGATCGCCTCGTTCTGCGAGATGAACTACGGCGTGGACTTCCCGATGATGGCCAAGGTCCAGGTCAACGGCAGCCAGGCCCACCCGCTGTGGCAATGGCTCAAGGGCGAGAAGCCCGGCTTCCTCGGCACCGAGGCGATCAAGTGGAATTTCACCAAGTTCCTGGTCGGCAAGGACGGCCAGGTGGTCAAGCGCTACGCGCCGCAGGACGAGCCCGAGAAGATCGCCAAGGACATCGAGGCTGCGCTGGCCACCTGAGGTTTTGGCTTCTCAGGGCGCCAGCCACAGCCCGCCGTAGGCCGGCCTCAGGCGGCCCTGCCGCGCCAGGGCCGCCACCACCTCGTTGACTGTCTGGCGCGACAGCCCGGCCAGCGCCGCCAACTCGGCCTGGGTGGCCCGCAGGAAGCGCCAGCCGGCCGAATCCTGCCGCTCGGCCCGGCCCTCGCGCTGCAACTGCGCCAGGCCCAGGCTGAAGCGCTCGATTGCGCTCAGGTGGCGCGCGGCGGCGAGCAGCTGCAGGCTGCCGTCGTGGCGCCGCGCCAGCTCGCGCAGCAGCAGGCGTGCCGCACCGGGCACCTCGTCGAGCAGCACGGTGTAGGCCGCCGTTCCGAACAGCGCCAGGCGCGTGCTGCGCGTCGCGACCGCCTCGTAGGTCGACGGCAGGCCGCTGGCGAACGAGGCCAGGCCGAACAGCCGCCCGACCGGCACGTGCTCGATCACCGACACCTGGCCGTCGGCGGTGACGAAGCGACCCTCGACCTCGCCCGACAGCACGCCGAACAGCGCCGGCGCCACCTGGCCTTGCGCGAACACCATCGCGCCCGCGGGCAGGCGGCGCACGCCCACCTGCGCCGCCAGCGCCCGGGCCGCGGCCGGCGGAATGGCCAGGCCCGGGAAGTTGGCGGCCAGCAGCTGGGCGAGTTCGTCGGGCATGACTTGAATTGTCGGGTACCCGACCATTTGGCGGAGCTCCTGGCACTACGCTGGCACCATGACGAACGACGACACCGCCAAGCTGGCCACCCTCTTCACCGTCTTTGCACGCGACCACCGTGGCGACCCGCTCTACGCCCGGCTGGCCACCCTGTTCGCCGAGCACCCGCCCCGCTTCGGCTTGCTGGACGCGGCGGCGCCCGTGCAGCGAAAGCCCGTGCTGCTGTTCGCCGCCATCCACGACCGCCTGCTCGAGCTGCACGAGGCCGGGGCCAGCCTGCCGGCGCTGGCCGCCTACTACCCCAGCATTGGCGGCAGGCGCACGCTCGACGAGGCCTTGGGCGACGCGCTGGACGCCTTCCTCGCCAGTGAAGAAAAACACCTGCAACAGACCATCGCGCAGCGGGCCACGCAGACCAACGAGGTCGGCCGCTCGGCCGTGCTCTGGCCCGCGCTGGCCGACATTGCCCAGCGCCATGGCGGGCGCCCGCTGGCCCTGTTCGACTTCGGTTGCAGCGCAGGGCTGAACCTGTCGGTCGACGCCTTTCGCATCCAGTACCGTCAGGCGGACGGCCGTGACGCCATCGCCCTCGGGCGCGTCGACGACCCCGGCGCCACGGCCTTGTTCTGCCGGCTTCTCGGCGCCACGCCGCCGGCAACGCCCTGGCGGCTGGGCCACCGTCTCGGCGCCGACCTCAACCTGGTCTCGCTCGACGACCCGCGCGCCGTGCGCTGGCTGCGTGCCTGCCTGTGGCCGAGCGAGACCGAGCGGGCACTGCGCTTCGAGCAGGCGTTACAGCAGGCGCGCGCCGCACGCCACCCGGTGCGCGCGGCCGACGACGGGCTGGCCCTGCTGGCCGACTGGCTGCGCACCTTGCCACCCGACACGACGCCGGTGCTGTTCAACAGCTGGGTGCTGTTTTATTTCTCGCCGGCCGACCTGGCAGCGCACACGGCGCGCGTGCACGCGCTGATCCGCAAACACGGCCTGGTCTGGCTCAGCGCCGAAGACCGGCATACCCTGCTTGCCACCACCGGCCTCGCGGCACCGGCCGCGCCAGCCGGCGCCGATGGCACGCCCACCTGGTGGTCGGCCAGCGCCCGCGGGCCGGACGGCGGCGTGGCGCATCGGCTGCTGGCCTGCAGCCACCCGCACGGAGAATGGCTGGACTGGTATCCGTAGCGCGCCGGCCGCCGCGGCGTGGGCATCGATAATCGACGCTTCCGTCCCAGCCCGAGCCCACCCATGTTCGCCCACATCACGCCCTACGCCGGCGACCCCATCCTGTCGCTGAACGAAGACTTCCAGAAGGACCCGCGGCCGGGCAAGATCAACCTGTCGATCGGCATCTACTTCGACGACGCCGGCCGCATCCCGGTGATGCAGTCGGTCGAGAAGGCCGAGGCCATCCTCGCCACCAAGGTCGGCCCCAAGCCCTACCTGCCGATGGAGGGCGCGGCCAACTTCCGCGCCGTGGTGCCGCCGCTGCTGTGGGGCGAAGGCCACCCTGCCATCGCCGCCGGGCGCATCGCCTGCATGCAGGCGGTCGGCTCCAGCGGCGGGCTGAAGGTCGGCGCCGACTTCATCCACACCTGGTTCCCGCAAAGCGAGATCTGGGTCAGCGACCCGACCTGGGACAACCACAAGGCGGTCTTCGAAGGCGCGGGCCTGAAGGTTCACACCTACCCTTACTACGACGCCGCGACCGGCGGGCTGCGCTTCGACGCCATGCGCGACGCGTTCGCCGCGCTGCCGCCGAAGAGCGTGGTACTGCTGCATGCCTGCTGCCACAACCCGACGGGTGTCGACCTGACGAAGGCGCAGTGGGACGCGCTGATCCCGGCGCTGAAGGCACGCCAGCTCATCGCCTTCCTGGATCTGGCCTACCAGGGCTTCGGCGACGGCATTGCCGAGGACGCCTACGCGGTGCGCGCGCTGACCGACGCCGGCCTCTCCTTCTTCGTCGCCAACTCGTTCTCGAAGAGCATGAGCGTCTACGGCGAGCGCTGCGGCGCTCTGAGCGTGGTCTGCCCCGACGCGGCCGAGGCCGCGCTGGTGCTGGGTCAGCTCAAGGCCACCGTGCGCCGCAACTACTCGAACCCGCCCATCCACGGCGGCCAACTGGTGGCCACCATCCTGGGCACGCCCGAGTTGCGTGCGCTGTGGGAGTCCGAGGTCGACGCGATGCGCACCCGCATCCAGGCCATGCGCCAGCGGCTGCACGCCATCGTCAGCGCCAAGGTGCCCGGCCGAGACTTCAGCTACTTCCTGACCCAGCGCGGCATGTTCAGCTACACCGGCCTGTCGGTGGCCCAGGTCGACCGGCTGCGCGAGGAGTTCGGCGTCTACCTGATCCGCACCGGCCGCATGTGCGTGGCCGGCCTGAACAACGGCAACGTCGAGCGCACGGCCGAGGCGATGGCGGCGGTGCTGGCGGGTTGAGCGGGGCTTAAGCCCTGCTTCATCCGTGGCCGGCACGATGCTGGCCATGGAATCGACACCTCTTCTTCGCCGCACTGGTCGGCAGCTCAGGCGGCCGGCCTTGCTGGCCTCTCTGCTGGCCTTCGCCGGGGCGGCTTCGCTGGCCGCCACGACCCCCGCCGAGCAACTGGCCGGCTACACCACGGCCGCCCAGCGCCCCGCCCAGCCCGCGCAGGGCGAGGCCTTCTTCACCGCCAAGCACGGCCGCGAATGGGCCTGCGCCAGCTGCCATGGCACGCCGCCCACGCGCGCCGGCCAGCACCGGGCCACGGGCAAGGCGATCGCTGCACTGGCGCCGGCCTTCGAGCCGGCCCGCTTCCGCGACGCGGCCAAGACCGAGAAGTGGTTCCGCCGCAACTGCAACGACGTGCTGGGCCGCGAGTGCAGCGCCGGTGAAAAGGCCGACGTGCTGGCCTGGCTGGTGGGGCTGAAGCCATGAGGGCAAACCGCCTTGCCGCCATTGGCGCCGTCCTGTGCGCCATGGCCACCGTGGCCTGGGCCGACGACCAGGGCTCCCGCGTGCCCGCGCCCGCGGCCTACACCCAGGAATGCGGGGCCTGCCACGTGCCCTTTCCGGCGCGGGCCTTGCCCGCCGCGTCCTGGCAGCGGTTGATGACCAACCTGCCGCGCCACTTCGGCACCGACGCCTCGGTGGACGCCGCCACCGCCACGGCCTTATCGACCTGGCTGCAGGCCAACGCCGCCACTGGCCGGCGCGCCGCGGACACCCCGCCGCAGGACCGCCTGACCCGCAGCACGTGGTTCGTGCGCGAGCACGACGAGGTGCCACTGGCGCTGTGGCGCTCGGCCGCGGTCGGCAAGGCCAGCAACTGCGCTGCCTGCCACACCCGAGCCACCGAAGGACGCTTTGGCGAGCGCGAGATTCGCCTGCCCCGTTGAACGACCGACAAGGAACATGGCATGAACACGCCCTCTTCTGCTTCCTCGCCCCCGGCCTGGTCCCGCACGGCGGCCCCACGGGCAGACACCCGCTCCATCCTGGTCTGGGACGCCCCCGTGCGTCTGATGCACTGGCTGATGGTGCTGTGCTTCGCCGGCGCCTGGCTCAGTGCCGAGAGCGAACGCTGGCAGTTGCTGCACATCACCCTGGGCTACAGCTTCGCCGGCCTGGTGCTGGCGCGTGGCCTGTGGGGGCTGGTGGGCACCCGGCATGCGCGCTTTGCCGCCTTCGTGCGCGGGCCGCGGGCCGCATGGGCCTACCTGCGCGGGCTGGCACGGGGCGAGGCACCGCATTTCACCGGCCACAACCCGGCCGGTGCATGGGCGATCGTCGGCCTGTTGTTGCTGGGCGCCGCCACCGCTGCCCTGGGCTGGGCCACGGACGCCGAGTTGCACGGGCCGGGGGGGCTGGATTGGGGCGAGGTGCACGAGGCCGCCGCCAGCCTGATGCTGGGCCTGGTGGCCCTGCACCTGGCGGGCGTGCTGGTCGGCAGCCTGGCCCACCGCGAGAACCTGGTGCGCGCCATGTTCACCGGCCGCAAGCAGGGTGAGGCACGCGAGGGCATCCCCCGAGCGCGGTGGGGTGTGGCCGCACTGCTGTTGACGCTGGTCGTGTCGTTCTGGGCCTGGCAGTGGCACAGTGCGCCGGTCGACCCGCCCGGCGCGGCCGCATGGTCCAGCGCCGACGGCCCCCATCCCCGCAGCGAAGACGAAGACGATGACGACTGAGTGCCTCACCGATGCGCATCCTCCTCGCTGAAGACGACCCGCTGCTGGGCGACGGCCTGCGCGCCGGCCTGCGCCAGCACGGCTTCCAGGTCGACTGGGTGCGCGACGGTCACGCGGCGCTGCGCGAGTTGCGCGCCGGCGAGCACGCCGCCGCGGTGCTGGACCTGGGCCTGCCGCGGCTGGACGGGCTGGACGTGCTGGAACAGGCGCGCACCGCCGGGGTGACCATCCCGGTGCTGGTGCTGACCGCACGCGACGCGCTGGCCCAGCGGGTGCGCGGGCTGGACGCCGGCGCCGACGACTACGTGGTCAAGCCGGTGGACCTGGAAGAGCTGGCGGCGCGGTTGCGCGCCCTGGTGCGGCGCGCTCATGGCCAGCCCCGCGAATGCCTGCGCGCGCAGGGCGTGGCGCTGGACCCGGCCCAGCGCAGCGTGACCCGCGACGGCGTGCCGGTCACCTTGTCGACCCGAGAGTTCGACCTGCTGCACAGCCTGATGCTGCACGCCGGCCGCGTGCTGACGCGCGACCAGCTCGAGCAGCACCTCTACCCCTGGGGCCAGGAGGTGGAAAGCAATGCAGTCGAGGTCCACATCCACCACCTGCGGCGAAAGCTCGGCAGCGGTTTGATCGTCACCGTGCGCGGTGTCGGCTACACGCTGGGGGCCGCATGACGTTGCCGCGGCCCTGGCAGTCGCTGCAATGGCGGCTGGTGGCCGGGGTCTCGGCGGCGGTCGGCGCGCTGTGGCTGCTGGTGGCGCTGTGGCTGGCCGTGGACGCGCGGCACGAGATCGACGAGCTGCTCGACGCCCACCTGGCCCAGTCGGCCGCGCTGCTGGTGGCCCAGCAGTCGAACGGGGGCGACGACGACGAGGACGACGAGCAGGTCGACGCGCCGGTGCTGCACCGCTACGCGCGCCATGTCGCCTTCCAGGTCTGGCACGACGGTCGGCTGGTGCAGCGCTCGCCGAACGCCCCCGCGACGCCCATGTCGACGCTGACCGAAGGCTTCGAGACCCGTGCGCTGGCGGGCGCCGACTGGCGGCTTTTCGCAGCCCATGGCGCGGCGGTGGACGTACAGGTCTATGTGGCCGAGCAAGTGCGGGCGCGTGCCGACGTGCAGGGGGCGTTGCTGCGCGGGCTGCTGCTGCCGCTGGCCATGCTGCTGCCCGCGCTCGCCCTGGCGGCGTGGGCTGTGGTCCGCGCCGCGCTGGCGCCCCTGCGCCGGCTCGGGCGGCTGCTGGCGCAGCGTCCTGCGGACTCGGCCGAGCCGGTGGTGCTGCCGGGTGGCCAGCCACCGACCGAGATGGTGCCGCTGCTGGCAGCCTTGAACCACTGGGTCGAGCGCATCGCCGGCCTGCTGGCCGCCGAGCGCCGCTTCACCGCCGATGCGGCCCACGAGTTGCGCACGCCCATTGCGGCGGTACGCACCCAGGCCCAGGTGGCCCTCGGCGCGCGCGACGATGCCGAGCGCCGCCACGCGCTCGAGGCCTTGCTCGCCGGTTGCGACCGGGCCAGCCACCTGGTGCAGCAGATGCTCACGCTGGCGCGGCTGGAGGCGACCGGCACGGTCACGCCGGCCACGCTGGACCTGGCCAGCCTGGCGCGACAGGTGGCGGCCGAGCTGGCGCCGCAAGCGCTGGCCCGGCGCCAATCGCTGGTGCTCGACGGCGCCGACATCGCCTGCCCGGTCCAGGGCGATGCCGGTCTGCTGGCGGTGCTGCTGCGCAACCTGATCGACAACGCGATCCGCTACAGCCCGCCGGGTGGTCGCATTGGGATCACACTGAGCCCGGTGCAAGCCGGCCAGGCGGCGTCGATCCGGGTCGAAGACAGCGGGCCCGGCCTGCCACCCGAGGCACTGGCACGCCTGGGCGAGCGCTTCTTCCGCGCCGCCGACGCCAGCGTGCCCGGCAGCGGGCTCGGCTGGTCCATCGCGCAACGCATCGCCCTGGCCCACGGCGCCACGCTGCAGGCCGGCCGCAGCAGTGCCCTGGGCGGCTTGTTGGTCACGCTGGCCTGGCCGGCGACCCACTGAGCTGCACACCCGGCGCCGGAGTACCGACGCCACCCTCCATGAGGGTACTCAGGCCGCTTGGGAATGGCCCGGCGCGGGCCCGAGCTCAGCAGCACCGTCGCCTTCGATCTCATCGATCAGGCCGCGCAGCCAGCGGTGCGCCGGGTCGGCGTCGCGCCGCAAATGCCACAGCATCTCGACATGCACGCGGCCCAGCTCGAACGGCAGTTCGCTCGTCACCAGCTCGGTCTGGAAGCCCGTGGCGGCCACGAAGGACAGGGGCAGCACGGTCAACAGGTCGGACCGGGTGACGACCCGGCCGGCCGTGAAGAACTGGTTCACCGTCAACACGATGCGCCGCTGCCGGCCCAGGCCGGCCAGGGCCTGGTCGACGAAACCATGGGGCCGACCCGAGAAGCTGACCAGCAGGTGGTGGGCGGCGCAGTAGGTGTCCAGGTCGAGTTCGGCGTCGCCGGCCAGCGGGTGGCCCCGCCGCATCACGCAGACATAGCGGGTCTGCGACAGGCGCCGGTGGTGCAGGGTGGCATCGGCCCCCTGGGCGTCGATGTGGGCGATCGCTTCGGGGAAGTAGCCCAGCGCCAGGTCGCAGTCGCCGTGCTCCAGCAGGGCCCTCGGGTCGCGCGTGGCCAGCGGCAGCACACGCAGGTTGGCGAGTGCTCGCTGTTTCTCGAAGGCCGACACCAGGGGCGGCAGCAGCAGCGCCGCGGTGGCGTCGGCCATGGCGAGGCGGAAGTTGGCACTGTCGCGCTGGGGCTCGAACAGCGCCGGGGCCAGCGCCTGTTGCAGGCCGGTCAGCGCGCCGCGCACCTGGGGCCACAAGGCCATCGCCCGGGCCGTGGGCTTCATGCCGTGCGCGCTGCGGTCGAACAGGGACTCGCCGACCGCGTCATGCAGGCGCTTGATGGCATGGCTCACGGCCGGCTGGGTCATGGCCAGCACCTGGGCCGCCCGGGTCAGGCTGCCTTCGGCCATGACGGCGTCGAAGACGCGCAGCAGGTTCAAGTCAAGCGTGCGGAAGTTCACGGGCCGATCTGATATCAAGGATTCGTATATCCATGGTGAACAACATTCAGTAGACCAAAGTACGTACAAACCCTAGGATTGCGGCATCTGAACCCTGAGAGAGCGTCACCACAAGTGGCGACCCCGCGATGAGCACCCTGACCCACCCCGCAGTCTTCGCACACGGCCGAGCCGCGTCGCTGAAGCAGGTGGTGAGCCTGCGCCTCGCTGGCTTCCTCGGCGGCCTGTGGGCCGCGCTCGAAGCCGCCGGGCGCCGGCGCGCTGCCCCTTACCTGTTGCAGCAGGCCCGCCTGCACGACGAGACCGACCCCGCCCTGGCGGCCTGCCTGCGCCACGTGGCCGGCGAGACCCCCCACCTGCGCCTGCATGCCGCCACCGCGGCCGGCGCCTGCTGACCCGGCTGTACCGCAGCCACCCGATTCACCTGTACCCCAGGAGCACCATCATGACCGCCATCACCTCCAAGACCTTCACCTACGGCCCCGAGCTGAGCATCCCCCGCGGTGCCCGCGCCGCTGCCGACCTGTTCCTGTCCGCCGGCCGCCTGCTGTCCGGCCTGATGACGCATCAGGCCAAGCGCTCGGACGAGATGTCCGCCGAAGACGTGCGCCACCTGGCGCTGTCGGTGCAGAACAGCGACCCGGGCTTCGCCGCCGACCTGCTGGCCGCGCTGGCCCGCCACGAAGGCCAGTAAGCAACTGAGCCGGCGCGCGAACGGGCGCGTGTGGACAATGGGGCGAGCCGGCCGGTGTGCCAAGCACCGCCGGCCCTGACGCCCCAAGGAGCCCCATGCCTGTATTCGTCGTCGGTTTTGCGCGCTCAGGCACCACACTGTGCCAGCGCCTGGTGTCCGAGCACCTGGGCCTGCCCACCCTGCCGGAAACCCACTTCTTCGAGCGGCTGGACAAGTACCAGCCGCGCGACCGGTTCATCGCACCGGCCAACGCCCGCGCCCTGCTGCGCGAGCTGGCGGACTACCTGCCGGTGGACCTTGCCAACTACCGCGACCTGCTGGCGATGGACCCGGTACGCATCCGCGACCTGTTCCTGCGCCTGGTGGCCGAGCAACTCGGCAGCCGCACCCTGGCCACGCGCGGCCGCTGGCTCGAGAAGACCCCGCTGCACGCGCTGTTCGCGCCGCGCATCGGCCGCATGTTCTCGCGTGCGCAATTCATCTGCATGGTGCGCCACCCCGAGATGGCCTTCGCCTCGCGGCGCGAGCTGAACGAGCCCGGCAAGGGCTGGGGCGAAGCCTGGCGCCCGATCGAATCGCTGTGCGTCGAATGGCGCAACCTGATGAACGCCATGCGGGAGTTCGAAAGCAAGCAGCCCGGCCGGGTGCTCTACGTGCGGCTGGAAGACCTGTCGGCCCGGCCGCGGCGCGAGCTCAACCGCATCGCGCGGTTCCTGGGACTGCCCACCGACGACGCGCAGGGCGAGGTCGAAGAAGAAGCCTTGCTGCAGCCCTTCGAGACCTGGAAGGCCGACGCGCTGAAACCCGCCGACAGCGCCATCGCCAACCGCGAAGGCCGCTCGCAGCTCGACGCCTACGACCGCTGGCGCGTGCAGACCCTGCTGGCCCCCGAGCTGAAGGCCTTCAAGTACGCCGACCCCACAGCCACGGCGCCGCCGATGGACCCGCTGCACCGCAAGCTGCTCGAGTCCATCGACTGGTACCTGTCGCCCAAGTATTGAGCCCGCCGCGCGGGCAGGAGCCGCCATGGCCTTGCACGACTTGACCGCCAGCGCGTTGGCTCCGTTGTACTCGGCGGGCCATGTATCCCCGGTCGAAGTGACCGAGGCCGCCATTGCGCACGTCGCGCGCTGGGAGCCCCACATCGCGGCGCTGTGGCACCACGTGCCCGACGAGGCCCGTGCGCAGGCCATCGCGTCCGAGGCGCGCTGGCGCGCCGGGCGGCCGCTAGGCCCGCTGGACGGCGTGCCCGTGACGCTGAAGGAGAACATCGCCACCCGCGGCGTGCCGGTGCCGCTGGGCTGCGCCGCCACCGAGTTGCTGCCCGCCGCCGAAGACGCACCGCCCGCCGCCCGCCTGCGCGAAGCCGGTGCGGTGCTGCTGGGCAAGACCACCATGCCGGACTGGGGGATGCTGTCGTCGGGCCTGTCGAGCTTCCACCGCCTCTCGCGCAACCCGTGGAACCTGGCGATGAACCCCGGCGGCTCCAGCGCCGGCGCGGGCGCCGCGGCGGCGGCGGGCTACGGCCCGATCCACCTGGGCACCGACATCGGCGGCTCGATCCGCTTGCCGGCCGGCTGGTGTGGCGTGGTCGGCTTCAAGCCCAGCCTGGGCCGCGTGCCGATCAAGCCACCCTATGCGGGCCGCGTGGCCGGGCCGATGACGCGCAGCGTGGCCGATGCCGCGCTCGCGATGAGCGTGCTGAGCCGGCCCGATGCGCGCGACACGATGAGCCTGCCCGCCGCGGCCATCGATTGGGCCTCGGTCGTGCCCGAGCCCGAGGCCGACGCACGCGGCCTGCGCCTGGGTCTGTGGCTGGACGCGGGCTGGGGCGATGCCGTACAGCCCACCGTGCGCGACGCGATCGAAGCCGCGGCCCTCGCCTTTGAACGCGCCGGCGCCGAGATCGTACCCGTCGCTGCCTTTACCACGCGCGAGATGATCGCGGGCCTGGACCGCTTCTGGCGCATGCGCTCGTGGTTGGACTACCGCGCGCTGCCGCCCGAACGGCAAGCGCTGGTGCTGCCCTACATCCGCCACTGGATCGCGCGCGGCGAGCAGCTGGGCGGCGAAGAGGTCTTCACCGGCTACAGCCAGATGGGCGCGTTGCGCGATGCCGCGGTGGCCGCCATGCAGGGGCTGCACGCCATGCTCTCGCCGGTCAGCCCCGGCGTGGCCTTCCCCGCAGAGCAGGCCAGCCCGCGCAACGACCCCGAGCAGCCCTTCGAGCACATCGCGTTCACCGTGCCTTTCAACTTCAGCGAACAGCCGGCCATCGCGGTGCCTGCGGCCATGTCGCCTGACGGCCTGCCGATCGGCTTGCAGATCGCCGGCCACCGGCACGACGACCTCGGCGTGCTGCGCATCGCGCGGCTGTGGGAACGGCTGCGCGCGCCACTGCCCGACTGGCCGCGGCCTCCCGGCTGACTGTCACACGGCTTCCACTACATTTGCGGCATGACGCCGCCCGCTTCGACAAGGCTCGTGGACCCGCGCGACAACCGCCTGGGCACGGCTTCGCACGAAGCGGCGGACCGCATGGAGACGGCGCTGTGGCGGCTGATGTCGTTCTACGACCTGCCGCTGGCCGACCTGGAGGCCGCCGAGGCCGCCGACCCCGGCTGGGCCTTGCCCAAGGTGATGCGCGCCGGCTTCCTGCTCGGGCTGACGGAGCCGGCGCACGACGAGACCGCGCGCTGCCTGCTGGAAGAAGCCGAGCCGCTGCTGGCCGGTGCGCCGACGCGCGAGCGCGCCCACTTCGAAGCCCAGCGCGCGGTGGCCGACGGCCGCTGGCAGCACGCCTGCCGGCTGTGGGACGAACTGCTGCTCGAGCACCCGCGCGACGCACTGGCGCTGCAATGGGCCTCGCAGTGGGACTACCTGCGAGGCGACGCGGCCGGCCTGCGCCTGCGCCCGGCGCGCGCCCTGCCCGAGTGGAGCGAGAGCGACCCGCTGTTCCCCTATGTGCTGGGGCTCTACGCCTTCGGCCTGGAGGAATGCAACCTCTACCCGCAGGCCGAGGACATCGGCCGCCGCGCCGTGGCCAGCGACGCGCGCGTGCCCTGGGCCGTGCATGCCGTGGCCCACGTGATGGAGATGCAGGGCCGCTTCGAGGATGGCGCCGCCTGGCTGCGCCAACACCAGCACGGCTGGGCCGAGGGCAACGGTTTCGCCGGCCACCTGTGGTGGCACCTGGGCCTGTTCCGGCTCGAGGCGCTGGACCTGCCCGGCGTGCAGCGCCTCGTCGACGCGCACCTCAGCGGTCCGGCCCTGCAGACCACGCTGCAGCGCGTGGACGCGGCCGCGCTGCTGTGGCGCATGCACCTGCTGGACGTCGACGTCGGCGCCCGCTTCGTCGAGTTGCTGCGCGACTGGCAGCCCGACGACGACTCGGCCGGCCACCACGCGTTCAACGACCTGCACGTGCTGATCGCCTTGCTCGGTGCCGACGAGCTGGTGCGCGCCGAGGGCTGGATCGCGCGCTGCGCCGCCCGCGCCATGGCGCCCGAGGACGCGCGCCGCAGCAACCATGCGATCGCACGCGAGGTGGGCCTGCCGCTGATGCGCGGCTTGCTGGCTTTCGCCCACGGCGACGCCGACAACGCGGTCGCCACCCTGCATTCCGCGCGCGCCCAGGCGCACCGCCTGGGCGGCAGCCATGCCCAGCGTGACCTGGTCGACCAGACCCTTCTCGCGGCCTCGGCGCGGGCCAGCCACCGCCACGTCGGGCGTGCCCTGTTCAACGAACGCTGCATGGCCAAGCCGATGACGCCGCTGACACGGCTCTGGGGCGAGAAGCTCGGTCTCGGCGCCTGACCGCGGGCCGGGCGCTGCGCTCAGCGCGGCGAGATCACGCGCACCACCGACTCGCGGTGGTCCTTGAAACCCATGCGCAGGTAAAGGCCGTGCGCAGCAGCGTTGTCGCGCATCACGTGCAGCACCGGCGTCTCGCCACGCCGCAGCTGGCGGCCGATCAGCTTGAGCATCAGCGCCCGGGCCCAGCCCCGGCCCTGCTGGCTGGGGTGGGTGCACACGCCGCTGATCTCGCGCAGGCGGCCGGCACAGGCGCGCTCGCCGGCCATCGCCACAAGATGGCCGTCCTCGAAGAGGCCGAAGTACTCGCCCAGCTCGATGGTGCGCGGGCCGAAGGGTCCGGGCTTGGTCAGGCTGGCCAGCGCCAGCGCCTGATCGGCATGCTGCGGGCCCAGGCGCTGCGCCTGGGGCACGGGGTCGTCGGCCGGTGGCGGCGCGTCCCACCGCATCTTGAACATCGTCGCCTCGGCGTCGAGCTGCCAGTCAGCCGGCACCGGGCCCGACCAGCCGTCGCAGTAGAAGTGCTCGCCGGGCTCGCAGTGCGGCCGCAGCGCGCCCAGGTCGGCCCGCGTGTTGTCGGCAAAGCCGACGATGGGCGAGAAGCCCGGTGCGAAGCGGCGCGCCTGGCCCTCACCGGCGGCGAAGCGGGCCTGCGGCCCGCTCAGGGCGTGCCACATGATGTTGTCGAAAAGGACGAGGTCGTCGGCCGTGCTCATGGGGCTCAGGCCGCGCGGACGCGCACCGTCGGGATCCAGCCGCGCTGGCGCCGCGCCAGGCGCGCGGCCTCGTCTTCGCCGTCGAAGCTGATCGGCGCCTTCTTCAACCGCGCGGGGTCGATGTCTTCAAAGGCGTTGACGCTGACGACGGCGTACAGGCGGTCTTCGATGCGGCTGGTGACCAGCGGCACCACGCCGCAGCGTGCGCAGACATGGAAGTCTGCCGTGCCGGTGCCGAAGGCGTAGTGCGAGACGGCGGCGGGATCGTGCAGCGTCACGTCCAGCTCGCCCTGCGGGTTCGAGGTCCAGACGCCGCCGTGCTTCTGGCAAAAGCTGCAACCGCAGGCCCGCGCCGGGATCTCGGCCTGCGCGTCGGGCCAGGTCAGCGCGAAGGCAATGTTCCCGCAATGGCAGCGGCCCTGGATCGTCTGCATCGGCACCTCCGTTCGAGGGCCGCAGTGTGCCGCGGTTCGAGAGCCCCTGCAGGCGACCGCTCAGGCGGCGAGCAGATCGCGCCGGCTTTCGATGGCGGCCGCCACCAGGGGGTGCAGTTCATGCACACCGCCGGCGTCGACGTGGGCCAGCATCTCTCGGCGCATGCGCGGCTCCCAGAATTTGCGCAGATGCGTGGCCACGCCGTCGATGGCCTCTTGCCGGTCGGGCATGGCCTGGAAGAACTCGCCGATGCGGTTGGCCATGTGGATGAGGTGTTGAACGTCCATGGTTGTCGTGTCAGGTTTCAGGGTTCGGCAACAGGCGCTCGGCGTGGGTGTAGGCGACCAGGTCGTCTCCGCGCACGAAGCCCATCAGCAGCTGGCCGCAGGCCTGGGCGGTGTCCATCGCCAGCGCGGTGGGTGCGGACACCGCCGCCAGCACGGCCACGCCGGCGCGCGCGCTCTTCTGCACCATCTCGAAACTGGCCCGGCTGGTGATGCAGATGAAGCCCTCGGCGGGCCGCGCGCCGGTGCGCAGCATCGCGCCCACCAGCTTGTCCAGTGCGTTGTGGCGGCCGATGTCTTCGCGCACGAGCAACACCTCGCCGATCAGGCTGCACCAGGCCGCCGCGTGGGTGGCGCCGGTCAGTTGCTGCAGCGCCTGGTGGCTGCGCAGGCCGCGCTGCGCCCGCGCCACGGCAGCAGGCGCCACCGCCACCGGCGCGAGGTGCGGCAGCACCTGCCGCACCTGGGCCAGGCTGTCGGTGCCGCACAGCCCGCAGCCGGTGCGGCCGGCCATGGTGCGGCGGCGCTCGCGCAGCCGCCATTCGCAGGCGGCCGACACCTCCAGCCGCAGCTCGATGCCCTCGCCCTCGGCCACCGCCACCTCGTCCGCGCCGTAAAGCTCGGACGGGCACTCCACCAGGCCCTCGGTCAGCGCGAAGCCGAGCGCAAAGTCTTCCAGGTCCGCCGGTGTGGCGAGCATCACGGCATGCGAGACGCCGTTGAACACCAGCGCCACCGGCACCTCGTCGGCGAGCCAGTCGGGCTGCGCTGACGCGGTGACGCCGGCGGTGTGCGCCACCACGTCGGCACGCCGCACGCCCGGTGGCACCAGGGCCGCATCCATCGGCTTCATTTGCCCACCGGCGCGGTGGCGCGGGCCTGGGCCAGCAAGTCCTGCTGGCGGCGGTCGAATTCGGAGAATTCGCGTTGCCAGGCCGACGGCTGCATCACCTTGCTGACCTGCACCGCGGTCACCTTGTACTCGGGGCAGTTGGTGGCCCAGTCCGAGCTGTCGGTGGTGATCACGTTGGCGCCGGACTCGGGGAAGTGGAAGGTCGTCCACACCACACCGGGCTGCATGCGGTCGGTCACGCAAGCGCGCTGCACGGTCTGGCCGGCGCGGCTGGTGATGCCCACCCAATCGCCGTCGCGGATGCCGCGCTCTTCGGCGTCGTGCGGGTGGATGTCCAGCCGGTCCTCGTCGTGCCACTGGTTGTTGGGCGTGCGGCGTGTCTGTGCACCCACGTTGTACTGGCTGAGGATGCGGCCCGTGGTCAGCAGCAGCGGGAAGCGCTGGGTCACCTTCTCTTCGCTGGGCACGTACTGGGTGTTGAAGAAGCGGCCCTTGCCACGCACGAACTTGTCGACGTGCATGGTGGCCGTGCCGGCCTCGTCGGTGTGCTCGTTGCAGGGCCACTGCACGCTGCCCAGGCGCTCGATCTTCTCGTAGGTGACGCCCTGGAAGCTGGGCGTCAGCGCGGCGATCTCCTGCATGATTTCTTCGGGGTGGCGGTAGTGCATGGGGTAACCCAGTGCGTTCGCCAGCTTGACGGTCACCTCCCAGTCGCCCAGGCCGGCCAGCGGCGGCATCACCTGGCGCACGCGGCTGATGCGGCGCTCGGCGTTGGTGAAGGTGCCATCCTTCTCCAGGAACGAGCTGCCCGGCAGCAGCACGTGCGCGAACTTGGCCGTCTCGTTGAGGAAGATGTCCTGCACGACGATGCACTCCATCGACTCCAGCGCGTGCGAGACATGCTGGGTGTTGGGGTCGCTCTGGGCGATGTCTTCGCCCTGGCAGTACAAGCCCTTGAAGCTGCCCGCGATGGCCGCGTCGAACATGTTCGGGATGCGCAGGCCCGGCTCGGGGCTGAGCGTCACGCCCCAGGCCGCCTCGAACTGCGAGCGCACCGTCGTGTCGCTGATGTGGCGGTAGCCCGGCAACTCGTGCGGGAAGCTGCCCATGTCGCAGCTGCCTTGCACGTTGTTCTGGCCGCGCAGCGGGTTCACCCCCACGCCCTCGCGGCCGACCATGCCGCAGGCCATGGCCAGGTTGGCGATGCCGATCACCATGGTCGAGCCCTGTGCATGCTCGGTGACGCCCAGGCCGTAGTAGATGGCCGAGTTCGGCCCCTTCGCATAGAGCCGCGCCGCGGCGCGCACCTCGGCCGCCGGCACGCCGGTCACGGCCTCGAAGGCCTCCGGCGAGTTCTCCGGCCGCGCGACGAAGGCGCGCCACTCGTTGAAGCTCTTGGGGTCGCAGCGCTCGGCCACGTAGGCTTCGTTCACCAAACCCTCGGTGACCACCACGTGGGCCATGGCCGTGATGACCGCCACGTTGGTGCCGGGCTGCAGCGCCAGGTGGTGGTCGGCGCGGATGTGCGGGGAGCTGACCAGCTCGGTGCGGCGCGGGTCGACCACCACCAGGCGCGCCCCTTGCCGCAAGCGCTTCTTCATGCGCGAGGCGAACACCGGGTGGGCATCGGTCGGGTTGGCGCCGATGACGATGATCACGTCGGCATGCTCCACGCTCTTGAAGGTCTGAGTGCCGGCCGAGGTGCCAAAGGTCTGGCCCATGCCGTAGCCGGTGGGCGAGTGGCAGACCCGCGCGCAGGTGTCGACGTTGTTGGTGCCGAAGGCCGCGCGGATCAGCTTCTGCACGAGGTAGACCTCTTCGTTGGTGCAACGGCTGGACGTGATGCCGCCGACCGAGTCCTTGCCGTGCTGGGCCTGGATGCGCTTGAACTCGCCCGCCGCGTAGGTAATGGCCTCGCCCCAGCTCACTTCGCGCCAGGGGTCGGTGATCTTGGCGCGGATCATCGGCTTGGTGATGCGGTCCTGGTGGGTGGCATAGCCCCAGGCGAAGCGGCCCTTGACGCAGGAGTGGCCTTCGTTGGCCTTGCCGTCCTTCCACGGCACCATACGCACCACCGTGTTGCCCTTCATCTCGGCCTTGAAGCCGCAGCCCACGCCGCAGTAAGCGCAGGTGGTGACCACGCTGTGTTCGGCCTGGCCGAGCATGATCACGCTCTTTTCCTGCAGCGTGGCGGTGGGGCAGGCCTGCACGCAGGCGCCGCAGCTGACGCATTCGCTGTCCATGAAGGCCTGGCTCTGGCCGGGCGAGACGCGGCTGTCGAAGCCACGGCCGGAAATCGTCAGCGCGAAAGTGCCCTGCGTCTCTTCGCAGGCCCGCACGCAGCGGTTGCAGACGATGCACTTGCTCGGGTCGTAGGTGAAGTAGGGGTTGGATTCGTCCTTGGCGGACTGGGTGTGGTGAGCGCCTGCAACACCATCGACCACCTGGGCGCCCACGCCGTAGCGCACATTGCGCAGGCCGACCACGCCGGCCATGTCCTGCAGCTCGCAGTCGCCGTTGGCGGCGCAGGTCAGGCAGTCCAGCGGGTGGTCGCTGATGTAGAGCTCCATCACGCCCTTGCGCAGCGCCTGCAGCTTGGGGCTCTGGGTGCGCACCACCATGCCGGCCTCGGCCGGCGTGGTGCACGAGGCCGGGTAGCCCTTGCGGCCGTCGATCTCGACCAGGCACAGCCGGCACGAGCCGAAGGGCTCCAGGCTGTCGGTGGCGCACAGCTTGGGCACCTGCACGCCGGCTTCGACCGCGGCGCGCATCAGCGACGTGCCCTTGGGCACACTGACCGCCTGGCCGTCGATGGTCAGGCTCACCTGCTCGGCCGACACGCGCTCGGGCGTGCCGTGGTCGATCTCGGGGGTGTGGTGGTGGAGCATGGGGCTCTCCTCAGGCGGCTTGCTGGTCCGGCGCCTCGGCGCCGAAGTCCTGCGGGTAGTGGTTCAGGGCGGACAGCACCGGGTACGGCGTCATGCCACCCATGGCGCACAGGCTGCCGTTGAGCATGGTGTCGCACAGTTCGCGCAGCAGGTGCACTTGCTGCGGCCGGTTTTGGCCGGTGCGGATACGGTCGATCACCTCGACGCCACGCGTGCTGCCGATGCGGCAAGGCGTGCACTTGCCGCAGCTTTCGACCGCGCAGAATTCCATCGCGTAGCGGGCCAACTGGGCCATGTCGGCCGAGTCGTCGTGGACCACGACGCCGCCGTGGCCGACCACCGCGCCCACCGCGGCATAGGCCTCGTAGTCCAGCGGCAGGTCCCACTGCGACTCGGGCACGTAGGCGCCCAGCGGGCCGCCGACCTGGATGGCCTTCACCGGCCGGCCGCTGCGCGTGCCACCGCCGAAGTCGAAGACCAGCTCGCGCAGCGTGAGACCAAAGGCCTTCTCGACCAAGCCGCCATGCCGGATGTTGCCGGCCAGCTGGAAGGGCAGCGTGCCGCGCGAGCGGCCCATGCCGAAATCGCGGTAGTAGGCCGCACCGCGCGCCAGGATGACGGGCACGCTGGCCAGGCTGATCACGTTGTTGATGACCGTGGGCTGGCCGAACAGGCCTTCGATTGCCGGCAGTGGCGGCTTGGCGCGCACGATGCCGCGCCTGCCCTCGATGCTCTCGAGCATCGCGGTTTCTTCGCCGCAGACGTACGCGCCCGCGGCCTTGCGCAGCTCGAGCCGGAAGGCCCGGCCGCTGCCCAGCACGCTGTCGCCCAGGAAGCCGGCTGCTACGGCCCGCGCCACGGCCTCGGCCATGGCGGCAATGGCATGCGGGTATTCCGAGCGGATGTAGACAAACCCCTGCGTGGCGCCTACGGCGAGGCCGGCGATCACCAGGCCTTCGATGAGCATGTAGGGGTCGCCCTCCATCGTCATGCGGTCGGAGAAAGTTCCCGAGTCGCCTTCGTCCGCATTGCAGACCACGTACTTCTGCGCGGCCTCGGTCTGCGCCACCGTGCGCCACTTGATGCCCGCCGGGAAGGCCGCCCCGCCACGGCCGCGCAGGCCGGAGTCAAGCACAGCCTGCACGATGGCCGGCGCGGCCATCGCCAGCGCCTGGCGCAGGCCGGCCCAGCCGCCGTGGGCCTCGTAGTCGGCGAGTGACAGCGGGTCGGTGACGCCCATGCGGGCAAAGGTCAGGCGCTCCTGCCGAGCGAGGTAGGGAATGGCCTCGGTCGGGCCGTGGGCCAGCGCGTGCGCGCCGCCCTGCAGCAGGCCAGCGTCGAGCAGGCCAGGCACGTCCTCGGGCGCGACCGGGCCATAGGCCATGCGGCCGGCCGGCGTCTCGACCTCGACCAGGGGCTCGAGCCAGAACAGGCCGCGCGAGCCGTTGCGCACCAGCTCGACGGCCAGGCCGCGGCGGTCGCATTCGGCGCGCAGCGCGGCGGTCACCTCGTCGGCACCCGCGGCCAGCGCGGCGGAATCGCGCGGCACATAGATGCGAACGGCGGGAGCGGAGACGGCCGTGCTCATCGCGCCCACCCCAGGCACTGCGCCAGGCTTTGCAGGCGCTCGGGCGTGACGCGGGCATGCAGACGGTCGTCGATGCTCACCGCGGGCGACGAGGCGCACAGGCCCAGGCAGTAGACCGGCTCCAGCGTCACCGCGCCGTCGGCCCGGGTCTCGTGGGCGCGGCAGCCGAAGACGCGCTCGGCCTCGGCCAGCAGTTCGTCGGCGCCACAGGCCTGGCAGGCCTCGGCGCGGCAGACCTGCACCACGTGGCGGCCGGCCGGCGTGCGGCGGAAGTGGTGGTAGTAGGTGATGACGCCATGCACCTCGGCACGCGACAGGTTCAGCGCGCGGGCGATCATCGGCACCGCGTCGTCGGGCACATGGCCCAGCGCGTCCTGCACCGCGTGCAGCAGGGGCAGCAAGGCGCCGGGGCGGCCGCTGTGCGCGGCAACCAGCGTGGCGACCTGCGTCAGCATGTCGGTCGTGCTCGGTGGTGTCAGCTTCATCGTCGTCGTCGCCGTGGCAAGCCCATGCAGCGGCCCGGCCTGGCCATGGTCGCTGCAAGGAACGGGGTGGAAGGGAAGGTGGCGCCGTGCCCAGCCGCTGCAGCACCACAGGCGCCAGCCGCAGGACTCAGAATGGGCACCTCTGCCCGGAAGGCGCATGCATGGTCAGGCCTTCTTGCGGTCTTTGCAATATGAGCTGTCGACCCTATGCATGTGCACCGCAACTCCTAAGTGCCGACCCCTATGAAACAGGTTTCCATCCGGCCGCTGTGGACCATCCAGGAGCCCGAGGGTCCCCCGCTGTCGCCGCGCCTGATCGAGCTGCTGGTGCAGGTGCAGGCCCAGGGCAGCCTGCTCACCGCGGCGCGGCAGATGGGCCTGTCCTACCGCCACGCATGGGACCTGGTGCGCCAGGGCGAGCAGCAGTTCCAGGCGCCGCTGCTGCTGATGGCGCGCGGCAAGGGCTCGACGCTCACGGCGCTGGGCGAGAAGATCGTCTGGGCCGACCACCGCATCGTGGCGCGGCTGAAGCCGGTGCTGGACTCGCTCGCGTCCGAGCTCGCGGCCGAGATCCGCAAGGCCTTGAGCGATGCCCCCACGCTGCTGCGCATCCATGCCAGCCACGGCTTTGCGATCGAGCGCCTGGTGCAACACCTGACACGTGACGGCGTCCACCTCGAGCTGAACTACGGCAGCAGTGCGGCCTCGGCCGCGGCCTTGCACGACGGCGACTGCGACGCCGCGGGCTTCCACATCCCCCTCGGGGCCATGCAGGACTCGGCGCTGGCCCACTACGCGCGCTGGCTGGCCGACATGGAGCTCACCATCATCGACTTGGCCGTGCGTCGCCAGGGCCTGATGGTGCGCGCAGGCAACCCGAAGGAGGTGTTCTCGCTGCAGGACCTGGCGCGCGGTGACGTGCGCTTCATCAACCGCCAGGCTGGCTCTGGCACGCGGCTGCTGCTCGAGGGCCTGCTGCGGGCACAGGGCATCGACAGCACGCAGATCGCCGGCTTCGAGCAGGGCGAGTACACCCACGCGGCCGTGGCCGCCTATGTGGCCAGCGGCATGGCCGATGTCGGCTTCGGCCTGGAGCCGCCGGCGCGACACTTCAAGCTCGACTTCGTGCCCATCGCCAGCGAGCGCTACTTCCTGCTGTGCCGCAACGACGTGATGGACTCGCCCGCGATCCAGGTGGTGCTGGCCGCGCTGCGCGAGCCGGCGTTCCGCCAGGATCTGAGCGCGCTGCCGGGCTACGACGCCAGCACCGCGGGCACGGTGAGCGCGCTCGAGACCAGCTACCCGTCGATCGCCGGACTGCGCTGAAGCACACCCGCCGGCAGCAGCGCCGGCGTGCTCATGTGACCGGCCCACGCGCCTACCACACCCGGGTGTGCAAGGGCATTCACGCGCTGGCGGACAATCGATCGATGAAAGAAACCGATCTGCTCGCCGTCCACCACCAACATCCCCTGGCCGCCCGCTGGTTCAGCCTGGCCAGCTACTGCCTCGAGAGCGGTTGCAACATCGTCACCTACGAGGCCGACAGCTTCCGGGCCGAAGTGGGCGATGCACAGGCCTCCAACCTCCTGGCAGGCTACTTCGAGGCCAAGGTGCGAGACGACGGCCGCGCCACGTGGACCTGGGCGTGGACCGACGACGACGCGCCCGCCCAGGCCAGCCTGATCGAAGAAGGTGGCCTCAGCGAATCGTGGACGCAGGTGCTCTCGGATTGGCGCCAGCGGGCGTTCCAGGTCTGACCCCAAAGCCGGTCATCCGCGCTCACCTGCGGGGCGCCTGGCTTGCCCCGAAATGAAAATGGGGGCGGATCTCTCCGCCCCCATGTTTGGGTTGCGTGCAACGCACCGGCAGATTGCCGGCGCGTCACGCCGTCATCCGAGGTGGTTGCTCAGCGAGCCAGCAGCGACGAGACGCCGCCCTTGGCGCCCGACAGGGCCGAGCAGGAACCCTTGTAGATCGAGACGGGCATGTCTTGCTGGAGCACATAGTCCACGCCACCGGTCGTGCCGGTCAGCGTGCCGGTGCTGCCGGCGAAGTTGAATTGCCAGTTCAGGGCTTCCCAGCCGTAGGCGGCAGCCGGGTTGCAACCCGCCGTGCCATCGCACTTGGTGAATTCCTTGCCGTAGGAAGCCTTGGTTTGCGCGCCGTTGGACGAGCAGTCGTAACGAACCCAAGTGGCGGCCTTCTTGCCGTCGTACTGCATGGCGTCGCAGTAGCCGGCAGCAGAGAAGTCAACACAGGTCGGGAACTTGCCTTCGGTGGCCGCGTTCGCGGAAACAGCGCAGGCAACGAGAGACAGTGCGGCGAGAAGCTTGCTCATGGTGTATCCCAGT
This sequence comes from Burkholderiaceae bacterium, assembly GCA_044226465.1. Taxonomy (GTDB): domain Bacteria; phylum Pseudomonadota; class Gammaproteobacteria; order Burkholderiales; family Burkholderiaceae_C; genus Ideonella. The sequence goes on from JBGAGZ010000002.1 coordinate 32,655, forward strand.
GTGGATGGTTAGCGTTGAATGACCGTGAAGTCCAAGGTGGCAGAAGCCATATGCCTCTTCCCCTCAAACGCCCTCTTTTTCGCGGCTAAGTCCGGGTTGAACAACCCTGGGACCAGCAGCGGGGTGAGTGGGTGTAACAATCCTAGGGGTCGACTGCTGTCCGCCATATCCCACGTTCAAGCTCCGGGTTGACCCCATACCCAACCAAATTTGGGGGGTTGACCAAAGGCGAGAAAGCGTGCAGCGGCAATGCATATGCTTATGCCTATGCGCACGCAGCCATCACTCATGATGGATGAGCAATGGCAACTGTGTCGATACCACGGGCTGTTTCGGTGCCCTTCGATTCGGCAATGCCTGCTCAGCAATGCCCCGCTCAGCGACACTTGTCCGGTGCACCAATCCAGGCGGTTAGGGGACCTTCCAAAAGCACAAAAGCCCTTGACTCCGTGAAGAGTCAAGGGCTTCGTCGTTTTGGTGGCCTGGGGCGGAATCGAACCACCGACACGCGGATTTTCAATCCGCTGCTCTACCAACTGAGCTACCAGGCCAAGTGAGCCAAAAAGTATATCAGATCGTTCCGCCGCGTCGGTTGCGCGACAGGTCGACGCCGAGTTGCTTGAGCTTGCGGTAGAGGTGGGTGCGCTCCAGGCCGGTCTTCTCGGCCACGCGGGTCATCGAGCCGTTCTCGCGGGCGAGGTGGAACTCGAAGTAGCTCTTCTCGAAGGCATCGCGCGCCTCGCGCAGCGGGCGGTCGAGGTCGAAGCTCTGCTCGGCCTGCGGGCCCAGGTCCACCGGCAGCATCGGCAAGCCCATGCCACCGGTCATCGCGGCTTCGACGGTGAGGCTGGCCTCGTGGCCGCCGACGATCAGCGACGCCGCGGCGCTGGCCGCAGGCGCCGAAGCGCCGGCCTTGGCCGCCGGCACCCTGGCCAGCGACTGCTCGACGGCGCGCAGCAGCTTCTGCAGGGTGATGGGCTTTTCGAGGAAGGCGATGGCGCCGTACTTGGTGGCTTCGACCGCGGTGTCGATCGTGCCGTGGCCGCTCATCATGATGACCGGCATCGTCAGCAAGCCGGTGGCGCCCCACTCCTTGAGCAGGGTGATGCCGTCAACGTCGGGCATCCAGATGTCGAGCAGCACCAGGTCGGGGCGCAGCCGCTCGCGCGCCGCGCGTGCCTGGGCGGCGTTCTCCGCCAGTTCGATGGTGTGCCCCTCGTCGCTGAGGATTTCCGACAGCAGGGCACGGATGCCCATTTCGTCGTCCACTACAAGAATCGTTGCCATGCCTGTGGGCTGCGGGGCCGTGCGCCAGCGCCGTCAGGCGGGCGCGAGCGGGCCCGTGCGGTGTCCCTGTTCGCTGAAGCTCGAAAATGATAACGAAACCTGGGCCCCGCCCGGGCCACCGTCACCCCCCTCTCGTGGGGGCAGGTTGACGATGCGCACGCTGGCACCATGTTCGTCGGCGATCTTCTTGACCACGGCGAGCCCGAGGCCGGTGCCCTTGCTCTTGGTGGTCACGTAGGGTTCGAAGGCGCGCTTTTGAACGCTCTCGGGGAACCCGGGGCCATTGTCCGTCACTTTCAGGCGCAAAACGCGGGTGCCTCCATCGGGCAGGCGTTCGAGCTCCGTGGCCAGCACCACGCGCGCGTCGGGCCGGGCGCCGCAGGCGTCCAGGGCGTTCTGCACCAGGTTGTGGATGACCTGTCGCAGCTGCGTCGGGTCGCCACGCAGCAGGGGCGCACCCGCGTCGACCTGGGCCACGAGCTGGCCCTTGTCCTGCGCGTCGCCGTACAGCGCCAGCACCTCGGCCACCAGCGCGTTCAGGTCCACCGGCTGCATCTGCGCGGCCGGCAGGCGGGCGTAGTCGCGGAACTCGTTGACCAGCTGCTTCATCGCCTGCACCTGGTTGACGATGGTGGCCACCGAGCGCACCAGCATCGCCTGGTCGGTGGGCTCGGCCAGCTTGGCCTCGAGCTTGTGCTGCAGGCGCTCGGCCGAGAGCTGGATCGGCGTCAGCGGGTTCTTGATCTCGTGCGCGAGGCGGCGCGCCACCTCGCCCCAGGCGGCCGTGCGCTGGGCCGAGACCACCTCGGTGATGTCGTCGAACACCATCAGCCGCGCGCGGCCGGGCAGCGGCGCGCCGCGCACCAGCAGCGTGGTGGCCAGGTTGTCGCGGCTGCCGAGGTTGAGCTCGAAGGCGTCCTGCCAGTGGTCGCGCTCGCCATCCTCGGGGCTGGCCTGGTGCTGGTCGAAGCGCTGCCAGACGCCGTCGGCGAAGTCGGCCAGGCCGGGCACCTCGCCCAGGCGGCGGCCGACGAAGGCCGACAGCGGCGCGCGCAGGATGCGGGTGGCGCCGGGGTTGACGGTGTCGATGCGGCGTTCGCGGTCGAACACGATCACCCCGGCGGTCAGGTTGTCGAGGATGGTCTGCAGCCGCGTGCGCGCGCTGTCGAGCTGGCGCAGGCTGGCTTCGGCCTGGGCACGGGCGCTGCCGAGCTGCTCTGTCATGTCGGCGAAGCTGCGCGTCAGGCCGCCGATCTCGTCGCGCGAGGCGAACACCGGCTTGGCCCCCAGGTCGCCCGCCGCCACCTGCTTCACGCCCTCGGCCAGCATCAGCAGGGGCCGGGCCAGCTGGTTGCCCAGGACCACGGCCAGCAGCACGGCGCCGAAGACCGACAGCACCAGCGACAACGTGAGCGTGCCGATGTACATGCGCCGCAGGCCTTCGCGCGCGAGGATGCGCTGCTGGTATTCGCGGTAGGCCGCCTGCACCACCAGCGCATTGCTGGTCAGGGCCCGCGGCAGGGGCTGCACGACCATCAGGTAGCGCTCTTCGTCGGCCAGCGACAGGCTGGTCGACGGCACTGGCGCCAGGGCCCGCACGCGTGCGATGCCGCCGCTGGCGACGCTGATCTCGTCCTCCAGGCCCTCGATCTGGCTCACCGAGCGCTGGGCCCGGGCCTGGCGCAGCAGCGCCACCGCCGGCCGCTCGGGGCCCAGCGCCGGGCCCGAGCCGGCCGTGACCCGCACCTTGCCGTCGGCGCCCAGCAAGGTGACTTCTTCGGCGCCGAACTGCTCGCGCAACCGCTCCAGCGCCAGCGTGTTGGACGCCGGCCGGCCGTCGGTGCCGCGCTCGGCCAGGCGCTCGGCGGCGGTGCGGGTCTTGGCCTCCAGGTCGGCGGCCAGCGCGGCCAGCGTGTCTTTGCCCAGCGCCAGGCCGGCGTCCAGAGCGCTCTCGACCCGGGTGTCGAACCAGGCCTCGATGCTGCGCGACACGAACTGGTAGCTGACCATGTAGATCAGCGCCCCCGGCAGCACGCCGACGAGGGCGAAGATGCCGGCCAGCTTCAGCAGCAGCCGGCTGCCGAACTTGCCCTGCCGGAAGCGCAGCACCAGCCGCACGCCGGCCACGGCGATGAACAGCATCAGCAGCGAGGCGACGGCGGTGTTGACCCAGAACAGCCAGACGAAATGCCGCTCGTAGCGGCTGGGGCCCTGCGCCAGCAGCGACAGCACGAAGGCCAGCACCAAGCCCAGCCCGGCAGCCACCAGCAGGGCCACGCCCCAGCCCCAGCGCGACAAAGGTTTCATCGGGAACGGATGTCGGTGCCGGCTCAGTCGAGCCGGACCTTGCGCTCGACCGACAGCTGCCAGTCGGCCTGCGCAGCCAGGTCCAGCTGCATCGGACGTGGCAGCTGGTTGTTGTCCAGCCGGTAGCTGAATTCGACGTAGTACTTCTCGCCGGGCTCGAGCTGCTCGGCGTCGGCCACCTTCCAGCGCGAGGCGCGCGCGGCCATGTTCAGCGCCTCGTCGGCGCTGGGGTAGCTCTGGCTCAGCGTGCCAAAGCCCAGGCGCCAGGTGGAGGTGAGCGGCTGGTACGACAGGCGCCAGCTGCGGGTGACGCGCGCCACGCGCTCGTCGCGCCAGTACCAGCGCGAGCGGTACAGCGTGGCCTGGGCGACGAAGTAGACCGGCACGCCGCGCTGCATCGCGTCTTCCACCGCCTTGCTCAGGGCCGGCTTGGCAACGAAGTCCAGCAGCAGGGCTCCGTCGACGCGGTTCAGCTCGAAGTTGGTCAGGTCGATGCCCTGGGCGCGCACCGGGCCCGCCAGCGCCAGCCAGCACAGCAGCAGCGCGCCCGCCACCGCGCGGATGACACGGTGTGCAGCGATTGCGGTGGCCGTGGCAGCGCGGTTCACAACGACGTCACTTCGTGCTCTAGGGCTTGTGCAGCAGGGCGTAGTAGAAGCCGTCGGCCAGGGCGGCCTCGGGGTTCGTCGGCTCATTGTCAGCCAGCGGCAGCAAATGGCCGGGCGAGTCGGGGCTTAGCCGTGCCCCGTCCGGGCCCATGCGTTGCAAAAACGCGTCGATCTGCTCGGCGCCCTCGGCGCGGAAGATGGAACAGGTGGCGTAGAGCAGGCGGCCGCCCGGCTTGAGCAGTGGCCACAGCGTCTGCAGCAGCTCGGCCTGGGTGCGGGCCAGGGCGTGCACGTCCTCGGGCCGGCGCAGCCAGCGGATGTCGGGGTGCCGGCGCACGATGCCCGACGCGGTGCAGGGCGCGTCCAGCAGGATGGCGTCGAAGGGCTCGCCGTCCCACCAGGTGGCCGTCTGGCGGGCATCGGCGGCGCGGGTCCAGACCCGGTCGCCGGCGAGGCCCAGCCGGCGCAGCGTGTCGACCACGCGCGCCAGGCGGCCGCCGTCGGCGTCCAGGGCCAGCAGTTCCAGGTCCGGCGCGCGCTCGAGCAAATGGGCGGTCTTGCCACCGGGGGCGGCGCACGCGTCCAGCACCCGGGCACCGACGGGCAGGCCCTCGCCCAGCAGCAGCGATGCGGCCCGCTGCGCGGCCAGGTCCTGCACCGACACCTCGCCCTGGGCAAAGCCGGGCAGGCGATCCACCCCGCAGGGCTGGGCCAGCACCACGGCCTGGTCCAGCCCGGGGCCGGTGGCCGTGCGTGCAGCCAGGCCGGCGGCGGCCAGGCGCTGCAGGTAGTCCGCCCGGCTGATCCGCCGGGTGTTCACCCGCAGCACCATCGGCGGCTGCTGCTGCGCCTGGGCGAGCAGGGCCTGCCACTGCGTCGGCCAGTCGTGGCGCAGGCGCTCGACCCACCAAGGCGGGTGGTTCCAGGCCCCCTGCACGCTGTGGCCAGCCTGGGCGACGATGGCCGGGCGCTCGCGCACGAAGCGCCGCAGCACCGCGTTGATGAAGCCGGCGGCGGCCGGCAGCTTGTGGCGTGCGGCGGTCACCGCCTGGTCGACCAGGGTATGGTCGGGGTAGGGCGGCGCATCGTCCGGCCAGAGCAGGGCCAGCGCGGTGGTCAGCAAGGCGTCGACGTTCGGCGGCGGGTTGCGCGGCGCGAGCGCCTCGCGTGCCGCGCTGGCACCGCCCCAGCGCCTGAGCGCCGTGAAAGCCAACGCCTGGGTCCCCGGCCGCAGCGCCGGCGGGCAGGCCGCGAGCACCTCGGTCAACGAGCGGCCGGCGCGCACGGCCTGCACCGCGTCGGCGGTCTGCTCGAGCAGGCGGGACAAGGGCGGCGACGCGGGGCTGGCGGTGTTCACCCGGGCCAGTCTAACCACCCGCTAACCACCCGCCGCTGCAGGGTTGCCCGGGCAGGCTCACAATGCAGGCCCGACCCAGGCTGGCGAGGCCCGAGCGCATGCCCCAAGACCATTCCTCCCCCCAGTCGCCGCGCACGCCCGCGCTGATCCTGCACGAGGGCGACCTGGCGCGCCTGCCGGCGTCCGAGCGCATCCGCTACCGGCTGATCGGCGCCGACCGGCGCTACCACGCCAACGACAACATCGCGGCCTTCGTGCGCGAGGGCGAGCTGGACGAGCTCAAGGCCGAGGTGCAGGCCAAGATGGCCGAGGTGCTGAAGGTGCTGGTGATCGACACCGAGAGCGACCACAACACGCAGGACACCGCCAAGCGCGTGGCCAAGATGTTCATCGAAGAGGTCTTTCGCGGCCGTTACACGCCGATGCCCGAGGTGACCGAGTTCCCGAACATCTCGCGCCTGAACGAGCTGATGATCGTGGGGCCCATCACCGTGCGCAGCGCCTGCTCGCACCACATGTGCCCGATCCTCGGCCGGCTGTGGATCGGTGTGCTGCCCAACGAGCACTCGAACCTGATCGGCCTGAGCAAGTACGCCCGCATCGCCGACTGGATCATGACCCGCCCCCAGATCCAGGAAGAGGCGGTGATCATGCTGGCCGACGCACTGCAGGACCGCGTCAAGCCCGACGGCCTGGCCATCGTGATGGAGGCCGACCACTTCTGCATGCAGTGGCGCGGCGTGAAGGACAACGACTCGGCCATGACCAACAGCGTGATGCGCGGCGCCTTCCTGAAGGACGCCAACCTGCGGCGCGAGTTCCTGTCGCTGCTGTCGAAGAAGGAGTAGGCCTTGCTAGTTCGCTTGATGTACGCCAGTCGCGCCGCCAAGCCGCTGGACCCGGAAGAGTTGCAGGCCATCTTGCAGCAGGCCCGCGTCAACAACCCGGCCCGGGGCGTCACCGGCGTGCTGCTGACCACCGGCGAGCTGTTCGTGCAGGTGCTCGAAGGCGGGCGCGAGTCGGTGAACCGGCTGTACAACCGCATCGTGGCCGACACCCGCCACGGCGAGGTCACGCTGTTGCGCTACGAGGAGATCCGCGAGCGGCGCTTCGCTGGGTGGGCGATGGGCCAGGTGCCACTGGCGCGAGTCAACCCGGCGCTGCTGCTGAAGTACTCCGAGTCGACCACGCTGAACCCCTACGCGATGCCGGGCTACGCCACCGCGGCGTTGTTCGACGAGCTGGTCGCCTCGGCCGCCGTGATGTGCCAGAACTGAAGACGCAGCCCTACAGGCCCGGCGTGGCCCGCATGCTGAACAGCCGCGCCACCCAGCGGGTGGGGAACTCTTCCAGCGCGTCGCTGTAGACGCGCGCCGCGTCGCTGAAGGCCTGGCGGGCGTAGACCAGCCGGGGGCCGAAATCGGCCAGTTGCTGGCGCCATGGCTGCACCTGCTCGCTGCCGGCCAGGTCGGGCCGCTGCTCCAGCAGGGCCTGCAGACGCGCCAGCGGCGAGGCCAGCTCGGCTTCGGCCACCACCCAGGCCATCAAGGCCGCGGCGTGCGCTGGCCGGGCCCGCACGGCCAGTGCCGCACTGCGCTGGTGCTGCTCGGCCAGGGCCAGCGCGGCGAGCGTCGTGGCCTCGTCGGCCAGCGGCTCGCGCAAGGCCTCGCCCAGCGCGTCGATCACGGTGGCGCGCCGGGCGAGCAGCTCGTCGATCTGCGACCAGGCGCTGCCGACCGCGCCGCGCAGCCGGGTCAGCCGGTTGTAGGCGCCGACGACCCAGAACAGCAGCACGGCAGCGGCGCCGAGCTTGAGCAGCGTCGGCATCCAGCCCGACCAGAAGGCGGCGGCGTCTTCCACTACGCGCCGGCCCGCCATGCGGCGTGGCCCGCCGCACGCAACTGGCAGGCCGGGCACTCGCCGCAGCCATGGCCCCAGTCGTGCCGCCGGCCGCGCTCGCCCAGGTAGCAGGTGTGGGTGTGCTCGACGATCAGCTCGTTCAGCGTGGCGCCGCCGAGCGTGTCGGCCAGGGTCCAGGTCTGGGCCTTGGTCAGGAACATCAGCGGCGTGTCGATCGTCATCGGCGCGTCGAGGCCGAGCGACAGCGCCACCTGCATCGCCTTGAGCGTGTTGTCGCGGCAGTCCGGGTAGCCGGAGTAGTCGGTCTCGCACATGCCGCCCACCAGCACGCTCAAGCCCCGGCGGTAGGCCAGTGCCGCGGCAAACGTGAGGAACAGCAGGTTGCGGCCGGGCACAAAGGTGTTTGGCAGGCCGTTGGCCTGCATCTCGATCGCGCGCTCGCTGGTCAGGGCGCTGTCGCCGATCTGGCCAAGCAGCGACAAGTCCAGCAGGTGGTCGTTGCCCAGGCGTGGGGCCCAGTGCGGGAACTGGGCGGCGAGCTCGCGCCGCACGACCTGCCGACAGTCGAGCTCGATGCGGTGGCGCTGGCCATAGTCGAAGCCCACGGTCTCGACACGGTCGAATCGCTCGGGCTGGGCGAGGGCCCAGGCCAGGCAGGCCGTCGAGTCCTGCCCGCCAGAGAACAGGACGAGGGCGGCGCGCCCCGGACCGACAGCGGCGGCGGGCGTCGGTTCTTCAGCCGCCATGCGACCACTCGGTCTCTGCCCACAGCGGGGCCTGGGCGGCCAGCACCGCGCTCACCTCCACGGGCTCGGCGGGGTGCTCTTCCACGCGCGGCGCGTTGGGCTGCAGCGCGCGCTGGAACCAGGCCACGTCGTGCCAGCGGCCCAGCTTGTGGCCGGCGTCGCGGTACACGCCCACCGGCTCGAAGCCCATGGCCTTGTGCAGGCCCATGCTGTTCTCGTTGGGCAAGGTGATGCCGGCATAGGCGCTGCGAAAGCCTTGTTCGGCCAGCAGGCTGAGCAGGGCACGGTACAGGCCCCGGCCCAGGCCCCGGCGGGCCTGGTCGTCGCGCACGTAGACCGTTGTCGTCACCGACCAGCGGTAGCACACGCGCTGGGCGAACGGCCCGGCGTAGGCATAGCCAGCCACCGCGCCCTCGCTCTCGTGCACCAGCCAAGGCCAGCGCGGCAGGGTGTTGACGATGCGCTCGGCGATCTCGGCCGGCGACGGCGGCACCGTCTCGAAGCTGATCGGCGTGTTGCGCACATAAGGCGCGTAGATCGCCGCGATCTCTGCGGCATCACCCTCATTGGCCAGTCGGATCATCGACGCACCTCCCCTTGCCCCAGCACGATCCATTTCATCGAAGTCAGCCCTTCCAGGCCGACCGGCCCGCGGGCGTGGAACTTGTCGGTCGAGATGCCGATCTCGGCACCCAGGCCGTATTCGAAGCCGTCCGCAAATCGGGTGCTGGCGTTGACCATCACGCTGGCCGAATCCACCTCGCGCAGGAAGCGCATCGCGCTCGGGTGGTGGGTGGTCAGGATCGCGTCGGTGTGGTGCGAGCCATGGCGGTTGATGTGGGCGATCGCCTCGTCCAGGCTGGCGACGACCTTCACGCTGACGATGGGCGCCAGGTATTCCTCGCCCCAGTCGGCCTCGGTCGCGTCGACCAGCCTGACGTCGGCCACGTCGGCGAGGAGCGCCCGCGCCTCGGGGCTGCAGCGCATCTCGACGCCCTTGGCCGCGAACACCGCGCCGATGCGCGGCAGGAAGGCGGCCGCGCTGCGCTCATGCACCAGCAGCGATTCGGTCGCGTTGCAGGGGCTGTACTTCTGCGTCTTGGCGTTGTCGGTCACCGCCACCGCCAGGTCCAGGTCGACCTCGGCGTCGACATAGGTGTGGCAGTTGCCGTCCAGGTGCTTGATGACTGGCACCTTGGCCTCGGCGCTGATGCGTTCGATCAAGCCCTTGCCGCCGCGCGGGATGATCACGTCGACCGACTCGGGCATCGCGATCAGCCGTCCCACGGCGGCGCGATCGGTGGTCTCGACCAGCTGCACCGCGTCGGGCGGCAGGCCGGCGCTGGCCAGCGCCTGCTGCACCAGCTTCCACAGGGCCAGGTTGGAGTGGATGGCCTCGGAGCCGCCACGCAGGATGCAGGCGTTGCCGCTCTTGATGGCCAGCGACGCGGCCTCGATGGTCACATTGGGCCGGCTCTCGTAGATCATGCCGAACACGCCCAGTGGCACGCGCATCTGGCCCACGCTGATGCCGCTGGGGCGGCGCTTGACGCCGGTGATCTCGCCGATCGGGTCGGGCATGGCGGCCAGCTGCTCGCAGCCCTCGGCGACCGTGGCAACGACTGGGTCCGTCAGGCGCAGCCGGTCGACCATCGGTGCGGCCAGCCCCGCGGCTTCGGCGGCTGCGATGTCACGCGCATTGGCCTCGCTCAACGCCGGCCCGGCCTCGCGCAGCAAGCCAGCCAGGGCCATCAGCGCCGCATTCTTCTCGCGCGTGCCGGCGCGCGCCATCAAGGTGCTGGCCGCCCGGGCGGCGGCGCCCAGGTGGGCCATGTAGGCAGCAATGTCGAACGAAGTCATCCCCCGATTTTGCCCACAGAGCGCGACCCGGAGGCGCGCGAAGCGTCGCCGACCCTCAAGTGGCGTGCGCGGATCCGGCTTTGCCGGTCCGCTGCGGGAGCCCCCTCGGGGGGCAGGCCCCGGGAGGGGCCGTGGGGGCTAAAGAAGATACGCGGCGACTTTCCGGACGCGTGCTTCGGCCAGGCCGAAGGCCCCGGCGCGTTGCTCGGCGCGGGCGGCCGCCAGCTCGCCGCCGACCAGCAGCTGCGCGGTCAGTGCGGCCTGCTCGGGCCGGCTGGTGTCGGGCGACTGGCGCAGCATGGCCTTGATCGCCTCGAAGCGCTCGGCCTCGCCGGCCTCGGCCTGCATCAGCGCCAGGCTGGTCAGGGTGCGGGCGCGCTCGGTGCCGCGCAGTGCGTCGGCGGTGGTGGCCAACTGCGCCGTGGCCTGGAACAGCTCGGGCGAGGCGATGTCGCCGGCGCGGCTGGCCAGGGCGCGCAGCTCGTCGGCCTGGCGCGCCGGCGGGCCCTGCTGGCTCCAGGTCTTCAGCGCGTCGGCCAACAGCTTCTCGCCCCGGGTGGCATGGCCCATCAGGTCCTGCGCGTGCGCCCGCAGCGCTTGCAGCTGCAGCACGGCGTGGGCACTGCGGGCCTGGGTGGCCAGGGTGTCGAGCTGGCCGGCCAGCGACTGCGCCTGCTGCCAGCGCCCCAGCCGGCCGTGGCGGGCCAGCTGCGACAGCAGCAGGTCGCCAGTGTCGACCAGCCAATCGTCGATCGCGGCCTGACGCTGGGCGCCGTCGGCGACCCCCTTGAGCGCTTCGCCGGCATCGGCCAGGCAGGCCAGCGCCAGCGCGTCGGGCACGTTGTCGTGGTGGGCCAGGACGGTGGCCACGCGGCCCATCAGCGCCGCGCGCGCCGTGGGCGAATCGATGCCATGGACCAGGCCACGCAGCGACGCGATGCCGCGGTCGATCGAGCCGCTGCTGGCGTCACGCAGCGACCAGGCCTGCAACAGCACCTCGGCGCGCTGGGTGCTGGCCCCGACCGCCGGGTCACCGCTCTGCAGCGCCTCGGACCGCAGCCGGGTGAGCACCTCGCGCGCCCGCCCGGTCTGGCCGAACTCGGCCAGCTGCACGGCCAGATCGGCCATCAGGGACGCTCGCAGCGCCGGTGGGAGGGGCGGCACGGCGCCGGTCGGTGCGCCCTGCGGGATGGCCGCGGGGCCGGCCGAGGTGGGCGAAGCGGCCGCGCGCGCCAGGGCCGGGGGCAACTGGTCGCCGGGCAGCAGCAGGCCCGACGTGGCCGGCGTGCCCTGGGCCTGTGCCACCGCCTGTTCCAGCGACGCCGCGCGGCCGCTGGCGCGCTCGGCACGAGCCAGCTGGGCCAAGCTGTCGCCGCTGCCGACGCCACCGGGACCATCGTCGCCCATGGCCAGCGCGGCCGAGGCGGCGGAGGCCGGCACATCGATCAGTGCCGGGGGTGCGCCCACTGCGCCCAGGACGTGATCGATGGATTGGGCGGCCACGGCCGGGCTGTCCTCGACCACCCCCCACGGCATGGACATGCGGCCCAGCACGAAGGCCAGGCCGGCCACGCCGACGACCGCTGCGGCGCGCGCCAGGCGGGGCAGGTGGCGGCCGTTGCCGGCAGAAGCCGAGTCCCCAACGCCCTCGGGCGGCGGCAAGGTGCTCTGGGCCAGCATCGTGGCCGGGCGCGTGCTCAGCGGCGAGAGCACGGTGTCGTCACCATGCCCGGTGTTCAGGTCGAACTCGAAGTCCTCGGGGTTGTCGGCCACGCTCGTCCGCGCCGGTGCGGCCGGCGGCGGCCCGCCAGGGACCGTCGACGACAGGCGCCGGACCTCGACCTTGAGCCCGGCCAGGCTGAGCTGGTGCTCGGTCTTGCGGGCACGGGCCTCGTCGACGGCCTTGCGCACCTGCACGAAGGGCACCTGCCTCAGTGCCGCACCGATGCGCGCGCCCTGCTCGGGGGTCAGGCCGCCTTGTTCGACCACGCGGCGCTGGGCGTCCTCCGGCGCCATGCCCCGGGGCATGCGGATGAAGACGTCGAACCGGGGTTCGGCAGCGGCAGGGTTCGTTGGCAGCGGACGGCTTTCCATGTACGGGTTCTGGGAAGCCTGCCGCCGCGACGTGACTGATCAAACGCCCGCGCACCAGCCTGCTTCCCCGGCGCCACGATGGCGGGATTCTTTCACGGCTGTGCGCCCAGCGGGGCCGCGCGGCGTCCCGGAGAACCCTTCATTGTGTGTTATTGAAACTTGCACTAGGGCCACAGCAGGCCCAAACAGGCTCTAGCCGGCACGCCAGCCCTGTGGCAGCACGGACAGCAGCCACAGCCAGGCTGGCCCCGTGAGCGTGAAGGCCAGTGTCGACAGCACGTTGACCGCCGTGGTCTCGGCTTCCTGCGCGCGGTAGCGCTGCGAAAACATCATCGCGTTGCTGCCGGCGGGCAGGGCCGCCAGCATCACCACCACCGCCAATGGCAGGCCGGCCAGGCCGAAGACACCCCAGGCCACCAGCCACACCAGGGCCGGCTGCACGGCCAGCTTGAGAAAGCTCAGCAGCATCGCGCTGCCCAGCGAGGCGGGCAGCCCCAGGTAGGCCAGGGACATGCCGATCAAGGTCAGGCACAGCGGCACGACCGCCGTGCCCAGCACCTGCAGCACCTCGTCCACCGGGCCGGGCAGTGGCACGCCGGTCGCCTGCCAGGCCATGCCGGCCAGCACCGGCAGCACCACCGGGTGGACCACTGTGTTGCGCAGCGTGCCCAGCAACACCGCCGCGAGGCCGGCCGCCTGCGCGCCTTCGCGCGCGCGTTCGCGGGCCAGGTCCAGCTCGACCAGCGCGGTGCAGATCGTCAGCAGCACCAGCGCATGCACGCTGACCAGGGCCAGGTGCAGGCCCAGGCCGGTCTCGCCGAAGACCCCCGCTGCCAGCGGGACGCCGATCTGCAGAGAGTTGCCGAAGGCCACGGTGATCGCCCGGACCGCCGGCGCGGCGGCCGGCAGCCCGTGCTCGGCACGGTGCCAGCGCTGGGCCGCGTAGTGCAGCAGCATCAGCGCGACCACCGGCACGAAGAAGGTGGCGATCATGGCCCACGGCAACTCGGCCGGGTCCAGCCGCGCCGTGGTGCGGAAGAACAGCGCCGGCGCGAACAGGAAGAAGGCCGCGTTGGACAGCACCCGCGCGGGCTCGGCTTCCGGCGGGCCCAGCCAGCGCAGGCGCCCCACCACGTAGCCCAGGCCGATGATCAGCGCGATCGCCAGCAGCTTGTAGCCGATGGCCGCATTCATGAGGGGTGGGTCCGGTTCATCGAGGGGGCACGGTGACAGGCAAGGCCACCGATCATGCCCGGGCCAGGCGGCCCGGGGCTTCGCAAAACACGTACCCCGACTTGCGCTAAGGTGACGCCATGAAAGTCGGCGTGATGGGAACGGGCGCGGTGGGTGGCTACTACGGGGCCATGCTGGTTCGCGCCGGCGTGCCCGTCGTGTTCATCGGACGGCCGGCCCAAGTGGCCGTGCTGCGCGAGCGGGGCCTGCGCCTGCAGACCGCCAAGTTCGACGAGCGCCTTCCAGTAGCGGCCAGCGCCGACGCGACGGCCCTGTCCGACTGCGCGCTGGTGCTGTGCTGCGTGAAGTCGGGAGACACCGAGGCCGCGGGGCGGCAGATGGCCGACCATCTGCCGCCGGGCTGCGTGGTGCTCAGCCTGCAGAACGGCGTGGACAACGCGGGCCGCCTGGCGGCCCGGTTGCCGGCCGGCACCCCGGTGGCGGCTGCCGTGGTCTACGTGGCCAGCGAGCTGGAGGCGCCGGACCACGTGCGCCACCACGGCCGCGGCGAGCTGGTGCTGGCGCGCTGGCAGCCTCGCGCCGGCCAGGCCACGCCCGAGGCGGTCCAGGCCCTGTTCGACCGGGCCGGCGTGCCGGTGCAGCTGGCCGACGACGTGGACGCCGCGCTGTGGAGCAAGCTGGTGCTCAACTGCGCCTACAACGCCTTGTCGGCGATCAGCCGCCTGCCCTACGGCCGGCTGGTGCAGGGCGCCGGCGTGGGCGCGGTGATGCGGGACGTGGTGGCCGAATGCCAGGCCGTGGCTGCCGCCAGCGGGGTCGCGTTGCCCGACCCCTGGCCGGCTGTCGAGCGCATCGCCGCCACGATGCCGGCCCAGATGTCGTCCACCGCGCAGGACCTGCTGCGCGGCAAGCCCAGCGAGATCGACCACCTGAACGGCTTCGTCGCCCGCCGCGGCGCGCAGCTGGGCGTCCCCACGCCAGTCAACGGGGCCTTGCATGCGATCGTGAAATTGTTGGAATCGCCGCCGCCCTTGCACGACGGCGCTGATGGTTCTTGAGCGGCCGCACCACCCTAGGGATATCCCCCGGGTTAGCATGCCGCGCGCTCGCCGCTGGGGCGACGAGCGTCATTCACCGACACCCCATTGCAGTCCCCCAGGGAGATTCCTTTGATGAACACCAAGACCCTCGTCGCCGGCGCCGTGCTGGCCCTCACCGCCGTTGCGAGCCAGGCCCAGGACAGCGGCTTCAAGCCCGTGATCGGCGTCGCGCTCACCGGCGGCGGCAAGACCCTGTTGAGCGTCCAGATGGAAGACGGCTCGACCCAGCGCATGTCCAGCGGCGGCATCGTCCACCTGTGGGGCGGCTTCGAGTTCCGCGCGGTCGAGTCACCGCTGACCATCCAGGGCAACGTGGGCTACCACGTGGACGACATCGGCGCCAGCAACGGCGACGCCAGCTTCTCGCGCGTGCCCTTCGAGCTGCTGGCCTTCTGGAACACCGACGACAAGTTCCGCATCGGCGGCGGCGTGCGCAAGGCCACCAGCGCGCGCTTCAGCAGCTCGGGCGCCGCCGAGGTGGGCGACTTCAACATGCGCACCAACGTTGGCTTCATCCTGCAGGGCGAGTATTTCTTCGGCCCCAGCGCCAGCATCTACCTGCGCTACGTCAGCGAAACCTACAAGAGCAACCTGCTCAACGGCGGTGAAGTGACCGGCGATCACGGCGGCCTGGGCGTGGCCTACCGCTTCTGATCGGGCGCCGGCCCAGCGGTCGTGGCCAACGGGGCCGGGGAAACCCGGCCCTCTAGAATCAGCGGGTTTTTCCGGAGAACCCCTGTGGCCGCCACGATCCTTCAAAAGCTCCCCGCCGGCGAACGCGTCGGCATCGCCTTTTCCGGCGGCCTGGACACCAGTGCCGCCGTGCATTGGATGCGCGCCAAGGGCGCCATTCCCTGCGCCTACACGGCCAACCTGGGCCAGCCCGACGAGTCGGACTACGACGAGATCCCCCGCAAGGCCAAGGCCTACGGCGCCGAGATCGCCCGCCTCGTCGACTGCCGCGCGCAGCTCGTGGCCGAAGGCATCGCCGCCATCCAGAGCGGCGCCTTCCACATCTCAACCGGTGGCGCGACCTACTTCAACACCACCCCGCTCGGCCGCGCCGTGACCGGCACCGCGCTGGTGGTGGCCATGCGCGAGGACGGCGTCAACATCTGGGGCGATGGCTCGACCTTCAAGGGCAACGACATCGAGCGCTTCTACCGCTACGGCCTGCTGGCCAACCCGGCGTTGAAGATCTACAAGCCCTGGCTGGACCAGACCTTCATCGACGAGCTGGGTGGCCGCAAGGAGATGAGCGAGTACCTCATCGCCAACGGCTTCGACTACAAGATGAGCGTGGAGAAGGCTTACTCGACCGACTCCAACATGCTGGGCGCCACCCACGAGGCCAAGGACCTGGAGTTCCTGAACGCCGGCATGCACATCGTCAAGCCCATCATGGGCGTGGCCTTCTGGTGTGACGACGCGAAGGTCGCGGCCGAGTCGGTGACCGTGGCCTTCGAGGAAGGCCAGCCGGTGGCGCTGAACGGCCAGCGCTTCGGCAGCGCGGTGGCGCTGTTCGAAGAGGCCAACAAGATCGGCGGCCGGCATGGCCTGGGCATGTGCGACCAGATCGAGAACCGCATCATCGAGGCCAAGAGCCGCGGCATCTACGAAGCCCCGGGCATGGCGCTGCTGCACATCGCCTACGAGCGACTGGTCACTGGCATCCACAACGAGGACACGATCGAGCAGTACCGCCTGAACGGCCGCAAGCTCGGCCGCCTGCTCTACCAGGGCCGCTGGTTCGACCCGCAGTGCCTGATGCTGCGCGAAACCGCCCAGCGCTGGGTCGCGCGCGCCGTCACCGGCGAGGTGACGCTGGAGCTGCGCCGCGGCAACGACTACTCGATCATGAACACCGCGAGTCCCAACCTTACCTATGCGCCGGAACGGCTGTCGATGGAAAAGGTGGAAGACGCGCCTTTCACGCCCGCCGACCGCATCGGCCAGCTCACGATGCGCAACCTCGACATCACCGACACGCGCGACAAGCTCGGCATCTACACCCGCACCGGCCTTCTGGGCGCCAGCTCGGACGGCAGCATCCCGCTGCTGACGGGCGGGGACGCGCCGCTGGCGGATTGACGCCGGATCGCCAAAGAACAAAGGGGCCTCGGGGCCCCTTGTTTGTTGCTCGTCAGGCATCACTCACGGCAGCTAGGGTCAGGCGGCCGCCTTCTTCGCCGCCGCCTTCTTGGCCGGCACCTTGGCCGCCCGCGGCTCGAACTCGAAGCCGACCTTGCCTTCTTTCTTGTCGTAGGCCAGGAAGGCCTTGAACTTGCGCTTGGTCTTGTTGGAGACGAAGTTCTCCAGCAGATCGGTCTTGCCGTTGGTCAGCAGCTTGTGCAGTTGTTCGTGCGAGACCGGCTGGGTCAGGATGATTTTGCCGGTCTTGAAATCGCAGGTGGTGTGGGCGCCCACCGCGTGCTCGCAGACGTAGTTGCTGCCGTGCTCGTAGACGTGGCCCTTGCACTTCGGGCAGGGGCCCAGGCTCTGCTGGCCCGAGAAGTCGACCGGCTCGCCGTCGTCCTTGGCCTTGTCGTCGTCGCCGAAGTCGAACTCCAGCTTCCAGTTGGCGATCTCGTCGTCGAACACCAGCCTCAGCTCGGCGGTGAAAGGCCAGCCTGCCTTGGAGCGGAAGCCCTCGAGCGGGCCGATCTTCTTGTCGACCAGGAAACGCTCGACCTCGGCCAGCTCGAAGCTGCGGCTGCCGGGGATCTTGGTGATGCTGAAGTCGCAGGCCTCGCAGGCGAAGCGGCGGTAGTTCTCCTTCACCACGCCGCCACAGTTCGGGCAGGGTGCCTTCAGCGTCGCGTAGTCGCCGGGGATGGTGTCGCGGTCGTACTCCTTGGCCTTCTTGACGATGCGTTCGGCCATCTTCGCGATGTCCTTCATGAACGCGCCGCGCGACAGCCGGCCATGCTCCATCTCGGCCAGCTGGTATTCCCAGTTGCCGGTCAGCTCGGGCTTGGTCAGGTCCTCCACGCCCAGGCCGCGCAGCAGCGTCATCAGCTGGAAGGCCTTGGCCGTGGGGATCAGCTCGCGCCCTTCGCGCAGCATGTATTTCTCGAGGATCAGGCCTTCGATCACCTGCGCCCGCGTGGCCGGCGTGCCCAGGCCCTTCTCGGCCATGGCCTCGCGCAGCTCGTCGTCGTCGATCAGCTTGCCGGCGCCTTCCATGGCGCTGAGCAGCGTCGCTTCGGTGTAGCGCGCTGGCGGCCGGGTGGCCAGCGCCACCACGTTGACGCCTTCGTTGCTGACCGCCTCGTTCGGCTGCACCGGCACCAGGTTGGCATCCTCGTCCTGGGCCTCCTTGCCGTAGACGGCCAGCCAGCCCGGGTTGACCAGCACCTTGCCGTTGGTCTGGAAATGGTGCTCCTTGACCTGGGTGATGCGGGTCGTGACCATGTACTCGGCCGACGGGAAGAACACCGCCAGGAAGCGCTTGACCACCAGGTCGTAGAGCTTGGCCTCGGCTTCGCTCAGCGAGCGCGGCGCCTGCAGCGTGGGGATGATGGCGAAGTGGTCCGAGACCTTGGCGTTGTCGAAGACCCGCTTGGTCGGCTTCACGTAGCCTTCCTTCAGGCCCTTCTTGGCGTGCTCGGCCAGGGCCTGCAGCGGGCCGGGCAGGTCGTCCTCGGCGATCATCTTGAAGGTGTCCTTGACGACCGCCAGGTAGTCCTCCGGCAGGTGGCGCGAGTCCGTCCGCGGGTAGGTCAGCACCTTGTGCTTCTCGTACAGCGCCTGGGCCAGGCTGAGCGTGGTCTTGGCCGAGTAGCCGAAGCGGCCGTTGGCCTCGCGCTGCAAGGTCGTCAGGTCGTACAGGCCGGGGCTGGCCTGGGTGCTGGGCTTGGCCTCCTCGGTCACCGTGCCGGGCTGGCCGCGCACCGCGTCGGCGATGGCGTCGGCTTCGGCGGCGGTCCAGACGCGGTCGGCACGGCGGTCGGGGTCGTCGTTCTTCTTGAACTTGGGGTCGAACCACTTGCCCTCGTAGTCGCCCGCAGCGGCGCCGAAGCCGGCCTTGATTTCCCAGTAGTCGCGCGGCACGTGCTTGCGGATCTTTTCTTCGCGCTCGACCACGATCGACAGCGTGGGCGTCTGCACCCGGCCCACGGTGGTGAGGAAGAAGCCGCCGTCGCGCGAATTGAACGCCGTCATCGCCCGCGTGCCGTTGATGCCGACCAGCCAGTCGGCTTCCGAGCGGCTGCGCGCCGCGTCGGCCAGGCCCAGCATCTGCTCGTCCGTGCGCAACTGGGCGAAACCGTCGCGGATGGCCTGCGGCGTCATGCTCTGCAGCCACAGGCGCTGGACGGGCTTGTCGATCTTGCCCTTGGCGCCACCGGCGTACTGAACGATGAGCCGGAAGATCAGCTCGCCCTCGCGTCCCGCGTCGCAGGCGTTGATCAGCGCGGTCACGTCCTTGCGCTTGACCAGCTTGACCACGGCCGACAGGCGCGACTTGGCCTTGTCGATCGGGCTCAAGTCGAAGTGCGGCGGCACCACCGGCAAGTGGGCAAAGCTCCACTTGCCGCGCTTGACGTCGAACTCCTCGGGCGCCTTGATTTCCACCAGGTGGCCGACCGCCGAGGTGACGACGTAGTGCTCGTTCTCGAAGTGGTCAGCTTCCTTGTCGAACTTGCCCGCCACCGGCGTGAGCGCCCGGACGATGTCCTGGGCCACGCTGGGCTTCTCCGCAATGATCAGTGATTTGCTCATTTCTTTGCCGGTCACGCACGGCACCCGGCGGGTCCGTGCCTACAATTTGCCTTCTTCGCGCACGCGTGCACGCATGCATGTACACACACGCACATGCGCACGCGCCCACAGATTCAATGTACCCAATGAAGCCGGTCAAGCAAGCTCGCCCCATCAACCGCCCTGCCGCCACCAAGCCCACCGCCACGGCGGCCGCCAAGGCGGCGAACGGTCGACGCATCCAGGTGCGGCGCAGCGGCGTGCACGGCAAGGGCGTGTTCGCGTTGCAGCCCATCGAGCCCGGCGAGACGCTGATCGAATACACCGGCCAGGTCATCAGCTGGCAGGAGGCACTGGACCGCCACCCTCACGACCCGAGCCAGCCGGACCACACCTTCTACTTCCAGCTCGACGACGGCGAGCAGGTGATCGACGCGCTCTACGGCGGCAACGCCGCGCGCTGGATCAACCACGCCTGCGACCCGAACTGCGAGGCCGACGAGACCGACGGCCGCGTCTTCATCAAGTCCTTGCGCCCCATCGCCCCGGGCGAAGAGCTGTTCTACGACTACCGCCTGTCGATCGACGAGCGCATGACCCCGGCGCTGAAGAAGCGCTTCGAGTGCCGCTGCGGCGCCGACACCTGCCGCGGCACGCTGCTGCTGCCCAAGCGGGCATCGGCGCGGCCGGGCCGCAACGCCCCGCGCAGCCCGCGCCGCCAGGCCTGACCCCATGAACGACGCCACGCCGCAACGTCCGCACGGCGCAGGCAGCCCCGAAGCCGGCGGTGGCAGCCATCACCACGGCAGCTGGGGCATCCAGCCGCTGTGGGAGGTGCTGAACCCGCTGCTGCCCGGGCTGTCGATCGAGGTCGTCGACCGCCTGCCGTCGACCAACCTGGCCCTGGTCGACCGCCTGCGCGACGCGGCCCGCGGCGCGCGCGACAACCGCGGCCGCGGCCTGCGCTCGGACGACCTGCGCCCCACCCTGCTGGTGGCCGTCGACCAGACCCAGGGCCGCGGCCGGCTCGGCCGAAGCTGGCAGTCCAGCGCCGGTGCGTCGCTGACCTTCTCGCTGGCGCTGGCGCTGGAGCGGGCCGACTGGTCCGGCCTGTCGCTGGCGGTGGGCGTGGCACTGGCCGCTGCGCTCGACCCGAACGGCACCCACATCGGCCTGAAATGGCCGAACGACCTGTGGCTGCGCGGCGCGGGCCCTGGCGGCCGCAAGCTCGGTGGCATCCTGATCGAGGCCATCGGCCTGGGCGACCACCGCATGGCGGTGATCGGCATCGGCCTGAATGTCCAGCCCGTGCATGTCGCGGCCGACATGGCCGCCAGCCTGTCCGAGATCGACCCCGGGCTCACGCCGTCCAGCGCGCTGGCGCGGCTGATGCCGACACTGGCCCGCGCCCTGCTGCGCTTCGAGCGCGAAGGCTTCGCCGGCTTTGCCGCCGCCTATGCCGAGCGCGACCTGCTGCGCGGTGGGCCGGTGGTGACCACCGACGCGCAATGCCCCCAGGGCCAGGCCATCGGCGTGGACACCGATGGCGCGCTGCTGGTGCGCGACGAGGCCGGCACCGAGCACCGCATCTTCAGCGGCGAAGTCAGCGTGCGCCCGGCCTCGTCGGCCGACCCGCGCGCCTGAGCCGGCCACGCGGGCGGACACGAGCACGATGTTGCGCCTGCTGGTCGCCGCGCTGCTGGTGGCCAACCTCGCCTTCTGGGCCTGGCACCAGCCGGCCGTCGCCGACTGGCTGGGCCTGCCCGCCGCCCAGGACGGGCGCGAGCCGCAGCGCCTGCAGCACCAGATCCACCCCGAGGCCATCCGCCTGCTGGGGCGCGGCACGCCGGCCAGCGCAGCGCTGGCGGCCACGGCGCCGTCCGAGGTGGCGGCGTCCAGCCCGAACACCGCCGCCAGCAGCACCGCCACGGCCGCCGCACCCGGCGCCAACGCGCCGCTGTGCCTGGAAGTGGGGCCGCTGGGCGACGCCGCGGCCGCCACGGCCACCCGCGAGCTGGCCCAGGCGGGCGTGCCGGCCGGTGCCTGGGTCGATGCGCGGCGCGAGCTGCCGGGCCGCTGGGTCGTCTACATGGGCCGCTACGGCGATCGCGAATCGCTGCAGCGCAAGGTGGACGAACTCAAGCGGCTGGACTTGGCCCCGGTCGAGCTGAAGAGCCCGGCCGACCTGGCGCCGGGTTTGGCGCTGGGCGAGTTCGGCGCCGCGGGCGACGCCCAGGCGCGGCTGGACAAGCTGCAGGCCCGCGGCGTGCGCACGGCGCGCGTGGTGCAGCTGCCTTCGCCGGGCGCCGAGCACCGGC
Source organism: Burkholderiaceae bacterium (assembly GCA_044226465.1). Classification (GTDB taxonomy): domain Bacteria; phylum Pseudomonadota; class Gammaproteobacteria; order Burkholderiales; family Burkholderiaceae_C; genus Ideonella. The sequence goes on from JBGAGZ010000002.1 coordinate 54,087, forward strand.
TGCGCATCGACCGGGTCGAGCCGGCCGCCGCCGAAAAGCTGGCCGCGCTTGGCGGCAAGAACGGCGCGACGCGCTGGCAGACCTGCAGCCCTTGACAGCTGTGCGCTCGCCTCAGCGCGAGGCCGGCCGCCGCCGGGGCAGGCCCAGCGCCAGGGCCAGAAGCCAGGCCGCGACCCAGGGCGACACCGCCCCGCCGCCGGTTTGTGCCCCGACACCCTGTGCAGCGGGCGCCTCGCGGTCCGGCCCCAGCGCCACCGCGGCGCGCAGCTCGACCGTGTCGATCTGCTCGACCGGCCAGTTCGGCGCCTGGTAGCCCGCACCCGCGGCCACGGCCCGGGCATAGGCCAGGGCCTGCGGGGCGTCGAGGATGCCGGCGCCGCAGCTTGCGGTGTCGCAGACGCAGCGGCCCGGGTTCTGGGCACTGCAGGCGGCCATCAAGGGCGAGCGCACATGCGGCCGGGCCGAAGCGGCCAGGCCATCGCTCAGCTGCTGCGGCGTCAGGGCCGGCGCCACGCCCAGCATCAGGCCCAGCGTGCCGCTGACGAGCGGGGCGGCGAAGCTGGTGCCGTAGTGCGCGCCGTAGCTGGCGCCGGCCGGCGCCTGGGCGCCGCTGTTGGCCAGACCCACCAGGCCGCTGTCGGCCAGCCAGCCGCCCCAGTGGCCGCCGCTGTCGTCGCCGCCCACGGTGGCAATGCGCAGGGCCGGCCCGAAGTTCGAGTAGTGGGTCTTGAAGCCGTCGCGGTTCAGCGCCGCCACAGCGACCACGTGGCGGCAGTTGGCCGGCCGGGTCGGCGCACCGTGGCCGTTGCCGGCAGCGGCCACCACCAGCACGCCGCGGGCCCACAGCTCGTCGATCGCGTCCTGGTACTCGGCATTGCAGTCCGCCTGGCCGCCGTAGCTGAGGTTCACGATGCGCGCAGGCTGCGGGTTCAGAGGCGCCCATTCGGCGCAGCCGGCGTCCGGCGCCAGGGTGTCGGCGTAGCGCCGGCAGACGGGCAGGCCGGCGGCCCAGCGCATGCCGTCGACGATGTCGCGCACGGTGGCGCCGCATTTGCCGGCCACGCGCACCGGCAGCAGGCGGGCCGCCCAGTCGATGCCGGCGCCGCCCGTGGCGTTGCCGCTGCGCTCGGCGACCAGGCCCAGCACCGCCGTGCCATGCCACAGGCTGGGCGAGACCTCGCAGCCCGCGTAGCGGGCCGGGTCACTGGCGCGGTCGTCAGCGCTGACCCAGTCGCCCGGGTCGCGGGCGTCGGCGTCGCGGCCGTCGCCGTCGTTGGCTGCGCCGCGGGCCGCCGCATCGTCCCAGTCGGACACCAGGTCATAGCCAGGCAACAAGCGCGTCGCGTCCAGGTCGGGGTGGGCGGTCCAGCCCGAGTCGAGCACCGCGATCACCGTGGACACGGCGCCAGTGCCCTGGGCCCAGGCGACCTGCACGCCCGGCACGCCACGGCGCCGGGCCTCGGGGGCGTTGGCATTGCTGCCGGACACCGGTTGCAGCCACCACTGGCCCTCCGCCCCGGCGAACAAGGGGTCGTCCGGTTGCGGCAGTTCGGCCTGCAGCCGGGTTTCGCGCGCGTCGGGCAGCACCCAGGCCACCTCGGGCCGCGCCGCCAGGCGGGCCTGCCAGCGGGCTGCTGCGGCGGCGGTCCAGGGCCGGGCCGGGCGCAGGCGGAAGGAGGCCCGGCCGACCGGCTCCAGCCGCAGGCCCGGCTCCCGGCCCAGGCCGGATTCGGCCAGCAGCTGCTGCCAACGGCGGCGGTGCACAGCCCGGGCCGCGCGCTCGGCCGCAGTGGCGCGCCGCCGGTCCGCACCGGCGGCCCGGTGGTCAGGCGCGTCCTGCAGGCGCACGATCAGGCCGGCCACCGGTGGGGTCGGCGCAGACGGCGCAGGCGATGCAGCGGCCAGCGGGTCGGCAGCGATGGCCGTGCAGCAGGCCCCGGCGGCCGCCAGGCAGGCAAGACGGAACAGGCGGCGCAGCATCGGCGGTGGGCGGGGCGGTGAAAGGGCAGGCGGAACGCGGCGAAAGAAAAGCCCGCCGCGCTGCGACGGGCCTTCTTCGCTTATCGGCCACCCCGGGCCGAACCCAAGGGCGACTGCGGCCGGCACGCAGGCACACCGGCGCCGGACGCCCCGGTCAGGCGCGGCGGCGGCGGCCCAGCGCCAGCGCGGCCAGCGCCAGGCACAGGGCCCACAGCGGTGCCACGGCACCGCCGCCGCCCGAAGACGGGGCGGTCACGGTCAGGCTGCGGCTGGCGCTGGCTTGCTGGCCAGCGCTGTCGGTGAGGGTCAGCTTCACGGTCACCGTGCCGGCGGCGTTGGCCAGCAGGGTGGCGGTGGCCGCATTGGTGGCGCCGCTGAGGCTGGCCACGTTGGCGCCGCTGGTGATCTCCCACTGGTAGGCGGCGATGCTGCGGCCGGCATCGGTGACCGAGCCGCCCGCGTCCAGGCTGACGCTGTCGCCCACCTCGGGGGCCGTGGGCGTGGCGGTGATGGCGGCGCTCAAGGCCGAGGCGCCGACCTCGAGCGCCTGGCGCAGCGTGGCGCTGTCGCCCTGGTCGTCGGTCAGCGTGAGCTGGACCACCACGCTGCCGGCACCGCTGGTGTGCAGCGTGGCGCTGGGGCCGTCGGTGGCACCGCTGAGGCTGGCCACGCCGCCGCCTTGCACCACCGCCCAGGCGTGGCTGGCGATGTGGCGGCCGGCCAGCACGCTGGAGCCGGTGCTGGCCAGGGTCAGCGTGTCGCCCGCCACCGGCGCGGTGTTGCTGGGCGCCACGGTGGGGAAGGGGCCGCTGAGCGCGCGGGCGACCGCCGCACCCGCGTCGGCCATGCCGGCCCCGCAGGTGCCGTCGGTGCAGTAGCACTCGCTGTCCTGCACCGTCTCGCTCGGCGCCTGGCAGACCGGCGAGCCCGAATCGCCACCCGTGGTCGGGAAGGCGCGCGCGCTGGTCTTCAACGCGCTGCGGACCTGGGCCGGCGTCAGGCCGGGGTTGGCCGACATCATCAAGGCGACCGTGCCTGCCACGATGGGCGACGAGAAGCTGGTGCCCAGCGTGGCGTTGTAGCTGTCGGTGTAGGTCGCCGCGACCGGATCGGTGGTGCCGCTGTTCGCTGTCGACAGCAGCGGGTACAGGCAGGCACCCGTCTCGTTGACGCAGTTGCCGCCCGGCGCGCTGACGACGACCTCGGGACCCAGGTTGGAGAAACCCACCTTGGTGCCCACATGGCGCAGGCCGGCCACCGCGACGACGTTGGGGCAGTTGGCCGGCACGCCCACGGCCAGGCCGTCGTTGCCGGCCGCCGCCACCACCACCACGCCGGCGGTCGTCAGCTCGCCCATCACGGCGACGTAGGCAGCGGTGCAGGCGTCGGACGAACCCAGGCTGAGGTTCAGCACCTTGGCCGGGTGGGCAGTGTTGGTGGCGACGCCGGGCACGGTGAGCCCCGCCGCCCAGCGCATGCCGGCGATGATGTCCGAGTCGTAGCCGCCGCACTTGCCCAGCACCCGCACCGGCAGCACCCGAGCGTCGCGCGCGATGCCGGCCATGCCGATGCCGTTGCCGGTCTCGGCAGCGACGATGCCCGAGACCTGGGTACCGTGCCAGCTGCTGGGGCTGAGCTGGCCTGGGACCCCGCAGTCCGCGAATTCGCCGCTGGCGTTCTCGTCGGAGGTGATCCAGTCGCCCGGGTCGGACGGGTCGGCATCGTCGAGGTCGCCATCGTTGGCCGTGGCCACGCTGGCGTCGCCGCTGTAGCCGACGAAGTCGTAGCCGGGCAGCACCTGATTGTTCAAATCCGGGTGGTCGGTGATGCCGGTGTCCAGCACGGCCACCACCACGCCGCTGCCGGTGGCGCCCTGGGCCCACGCGGGCTCGACGTCCAGCGACGAGGCCACGCCGCCGCCGTTGGCCCGCAGGTACCACTGGCCGACCGCCGGGCCGTTGCCGCCCAGGCCGTTGGGATACAGCGGGTCGTTGGGTGCGGCCAGCGCATGGCGGCGGCCGTCGACCGCCACCCACTCCACGTCCGGGTCGGTGGCGAGCCTGGCCGCCAAGGCCTGGGAGCCGATGCCCTGGCCGCGCACCACCTGCATGCGCTCGGCCAGCAGGCGGCCGTCTTTCAGCAGCAGCCCATGGCGCTCGGCCAGGGCCTGGGCGTAGCGCAGCGGGCGGCCGGTGGCCGCGTTCGCGGCATGGGTGCGCAACAGCGCCGCCCCGGCCTTGTAGCGCACGATCACGCGGGCATTGGCGGTGTCCGCCACCGTTCGGGCCACGCCAGCGCCATGCACCGGGTTGCGCTCGCCGGCGGACAGGCCGAGGGCCAGGCCCGCGGTGCCGATGGCGAGCAGGGCCATGCCCAGGTGTCGGAGCCAGGTGCGTTTGGGTTGCATGGGGGCCTCTCGAGCGTGTCTTGCAGTCTACGCAGCCAGAGGTTGCTGGCGCGTTGCCGGCACCGCCGGCCGGCGTGTCAAAGTTTGCGGTGCGCCAGCGCGGGCAACTGCTGCCGCACCGCGTCGCGCCGGTCCAGCGCGGCGTCGGCCACGGCCAGCCCCTCGCCTTCGGGGCAGTCGGCCAGCACCTCGCCCCAGGGGTCGATGACCAGGCTGTGGCCCCAGGTGCGCCGGCCGTTCTCGTGCAGGCCGCCCTGCGCACTGGCCAGCACGTGGCACTGGTTCTCGACGGCGCGGGCACGCAGCAACAGCTCCCAGTGCGCCTGGCCGGTGGTGTAGGTGAAAGCCGCCGGCACCACCAGCAGGTCGCAGGCCGGCCGCATCAGCGCACGGTACAGCTCGGGGAAGCGCAGGTCGTAGCAGACCGACAGCCCCACCCGCAGGCCGCCGGCGTCGAAGGCCACCGGCTCGCGGCCGGCTTCGAGCACGCGGCCCTCGTCGTAGTGCTCACGGCCGTTGTCGAAGGCGAAGAGGTGGATCTTGTCGTAGCGGGCCACGCGGGCGCCGTCCGGCCCGTAGGCGCAGCAGGCGTTGCGCACGCGGTTGGGTGCGTCGGCGCGGATCGGCAGCGTGCCGCCGATGAGCCACAGACCGTGTCGCCGAGCGGTGTCGGCCAGGAAGGCCTGGATCGGCCCGTCGCCATCGGCCTCGGCGATGGCCAGCTTGTCGTCGTCGCGCTGGCCCATCAGGCAGAAGTACTCGGGCAGCGCGACCAGCTTCGCGCCGGCCTCCGCCGCCTGGGCGACCAGGCGGCCGGCGGTGGCCAAGTTGCGGGCCACGTCGGGCGTGGAGACCATCTGGACGGCGGCGATCTTCATGGGGCGATTCTGCACAGATGGCGCGTCCGGTGACAGCAACCGGTGATCAACGGCCCGAGACCGGATTCGAGGCCGACGCGGCGGGCGAATCCATGTCGGGCAACGCGGCGTCGTTGGCGCGCTCGATGGGGTCGACCTGCGGGTCGGCCCAGGTGCCGCCGACGTGGAACTCGCGCGTGCCGGCCTGCATCAGCGGCTTGCGCAGGAACAGCTGGGCCAGGAAGGTGCCCAGGCCGATCGCCGGGTTGATCGCGGCATAGGCCAGCGAGGCGGTGCCGGCGTTGATCTCGGGCACCACGACCATGTGCAGGTCCTGGGTCTCGCGCTTCAGGTCGGCCTGGCCCTCGATCAGCACCGCCGCCTGCACGCCGCGGATGCGCAGGTTGTTGCTGCGCGCCACGCCGTCGGCCAGCGCGATGTCGGCGCTCATGTTGTCGAAGGCGAAGCCCTGCTGGAACACGTCGCGGAAGTCCAGCGTCAGGCGCCGCGGCAGGGACTGCAGGCTCAGCACGCCCAGCAGCCGCGCCGCCCCCGGTTCGGCCTTGAGGAACTGGCCCGCGTCGAGGTTGAGCTGGGCGCTGCCGCCCAGGCTGCCCCAGTCCGGCCACAGCGGCGAGCCGGTCCAGGCGAGCTGGCCCTGGGCGTGACCCTTGCCCCCGCGCAGCTGCTTGCCCAGCCCCAAGCGCTCGAGCATGGCGCCGCCATCGGCCACGTCGAGCTTCAGGTCCAGCGCCATGCGACGCGTGCCCGCCGCCCACTGGCCGCTGCCGGACAGGCGCGCTTCGGTGCTGCCGGCACTGAGCTTCTGCAGCCGCCAGTCGCGTGCGCCGCCGGGGCCGGCGGTGTCGGCCGGGCGGCCGTCCAGTTCGAGCCGGCCGAACTTGCGGCCCTTCCATTCCAGCTCGTCGACGACCAGGTCCAGCGCCGGCGGTGTGCCAGGGTTGGTCAGGCCATCGGCCAAGGGGTCGGCGGGCGCGGACGAGGGCGTAGCGCCTGGGGGCGGCTCGGCGGCGGGCACGGCCAGCCGCGTCAGCCGCGCCTGCCAGCGCGGCCAGGGCACGCCGGACACGCCGGGCCGGTAGTCCACCTGGCCTTGCACCGCGTCGCCCACCAGCTGGGCACGCCAGAGCTCGCCGTCGGCCGCCGGCCGGCGCTGCAGGTTGACAGCCAGCGCCCCCAGCCGGCGCCCGGCGAGCGTGAGCGCACTGGTCCGGAAGGCCAGCTCGTTGGGCAGGTAACCGGCGTCCGCCGCCGTGCCGGCCCGCGGGTCGGCCTGCCAGGCCTTGGCCAGCGCCCACCAGGCGTCGGCCGGCCACTGGGCCGCTTGCACCGAGGCCGCCACGCCGGTGGCGGGCAGGGCGGGCAGCGCGCCGGCGGCCGCGTCGCCCAGCGCCAGCTGACCGCGCAGCACCCGCGCGCCTTCGGGCGACAGCTCGCGCTGGAACTCGGCCTTGAGGACCGGGCCCAACTCGACGCGCAGCGCGTCACGCGGCAGGCCCTCCGCCGCGGCCTGGGGCTGCAGCTGCACCCGCAGCGGCCAGCTCGTCTCGGCGCTCTTCTTCAACGGCGCGGGCAGGTCCAGCGCCAGGCCGGTCAAGGGGCTGGTGACCAGCAGCTCGGTCTGGCCACGCGGGAAGCCCAGCTGCAGCTTGTAGGGCGCCTGGCCGCTCATCGACGCCGCCAGCCGCGGCAGCGCGCCCAGCTCGCTGGCCTGGCGCAGGCCCTCGGCGCTGGCCGTGCCCTGGCCGCTGAAGCGCACCCCGCCGTCAGCCCCTTGCCCGCCCTCGAAGGCCAGTTCGCCGCCCAGTGCGCGCGCATTGCCGCCAGTCACCGAGAAGCCGTGTTCGCTGAACTCGACCTTGGCCTTGGCCGCCGCGAGCAGCGGCACGTCGGGCCGTAGCCGCACATCGTTGCCGGCCAGCAGCACCGTGCCCTTGACCTGCGTATGCGCCGCGTCGTTCAGCGGGATCTGCAGGCCCAGCTTGAAATCCACCGCGCCGGTGCCGGTGGCGTCGCGCAGGGCATGGGCCGTCCAGCCGTCGATCGGCGTGGCGCCGACGTAGCGCAGCCCGTCCGCCAGCGGGCCGTGGCCGCTGCCGTCGATGACGAGCGTGGGCTCGTGCGCCAGATCGGCGATCTGGCCGTTGACGCCCTTGAGCTCGATGCCCCACAGCCGGGCACGCGCGTCCTTGATGCGCATCGCGCCGCGGTCGAACACCAGCTCGCCGTTGACCTGGGTGAACTCGGGCCAGCGGGCCACGCCGCCGGTCAGCACCGGCGGCACGTAGGAGAAGCTGAGGTTGTCCGCCTGGGCGCTGACGTGGAACTCGCCATCGCGCGGGTTCGCCAGGTGGGCGAAGGGGAACTCTTGCAAGTCGCCCCGCAGGCGCACCCGGGCCTGGCGCACGCCGCCGCTTTGGATGGCGCCGGCCAGGTAGTCGCGGGTGTGGGTCAACCCGCGCGGCAGGTAGCGCGCCACACTGGTGGCCTGGCCCTGGTCGATGTGGCCGGTGAGGTCGATCACGCCGGGGTAGCGGCCACCCTTGCCGTGACCCGCGCCCGCGCCGGTGTGCCAGTGCAACTGCAGGTCACCATGGGCGTCGGCGTTGGCGAACTGGCCGTCGATCAGGCGCAGGTCGATGGCCGGCGGCGCCGGTGCCCGACCGGCGGAGGCCGGCGTCACCTGCCACACCAGGCGGCTGCTGAACTGGTCCAGCGGCAGCAGCGGGTCTTCGAAGACGCCCGGCAGCTCCAGCGCGCCGTTGCGCAGCTGCAGCCTGGCTTCGCCGCCGGTCTCGCTGGCGTCGATGTCCAGGTCGGCGCCACGCCAGCCGGGGCGGCCGACCTGCGCGGGCTCGGGCGCCGGCAGCGCGGCAATCGACAGCCCGTTCACCCGGCCTTTGACGCGGTAGTGCACAGGCGCCTCGGGCGGGCCCGTCCAGCTGGCCTGCAGGCCCTGCACCAGGCCGGTGGGCGCCAGCTCGGCCAGGCCCTGGCGCATGGGCGCGGGCAGGGGCAGGCGGCCGGCGATGGCGGCCATCAGGCCCAGGTCCAGCCGGTCGGCGTTGAAATCGCCGCCCGCCACCGGGGCGGTCGACAGGCCGGGCTGGTTCATCGCCTGGGGCTGGTTCAGCAGCAGGCTGAAGCGGCTGGCCGGCCAGTCGGCGCCGTCGGCGGTGGTGAAGCGCAGCCCTTGCGCCGACAGGCGCAGGCTGGTGGCGCTGCGCTCGGCCTCGACCCGGCCCTGGGCGCGGCCGAGGGCCAATGGCTCCAGGCCGTCGGCCAGGCGCAGCTCGACGTTGTCCAGCGCGGCGTCCAGCGTCACCCGGCGCCACTGGCCCTTGGCCAGGTCCAGCCAGACCCGCGCCGAGCCGGTGCCGGCCCGCAGGTCGAAAGGCAGGCTGACGTGGTCGCGCAAGCGGGCGGCGTCGGCGGCCGGCAGCTCGGCGTAGAGCGTGCCGGCCCAGCGCTGCCAGTGGCCGGCGCGCGCCAGCAGCGGCTGGGTGAAGCGGCCGACGATGCTGAAGCGCTGGCCCCAGCCTTCGGGCGGCGTCGCGTCCAGCCGCAGGTCGTGGCGGCGCAGGCCGTTGCGCAGCAGCAGCGAGGCGTCGCGCAGCTCCAGCGGCGGCGCACCGCGGCGCTGGTCCACCCAGCGCAGCGTGCCATGGCGCAGCACGAACTCAGGCTGGGCGAGCAGCCAGTCCAGCCCGGCCCCCTCCTCGTCCAGCGGCGCCGCGGCCGACATGTCCAGCCCGGCGACATGGAGGCGGCCCTGCGCGTCGCGCCGCACCTCGACCTCGAGGCCTTCGACATAGAGCTGGGCAAAGCGCAGGCGCAGCGTGAACAGGGTCTGCCAACTCAGGGCAGCACTGACACGCGGCAGGCGCAGCGCTTCGCGGCCGTCTCGGTCGGCCAGCACCACGTCGCGCAGCTCCAGCGTGGGCAACCAGCCCTGGGACGGGGCTTCGATGCGGCCGATGCGCAAGGGAAGCCCCAGCGCCTGGCTGGCCCGCTGTTCCACCTCGGGGCGCCAGTCGTTGATGTGCGGCAGAATCCCCCAGTGCAGTGTCAGCCATGCAATGAGGGCGATGCTCCACACCGCCAGCACCAGGGCAGCGCCCCAGCGCAAGGCCTGCAGCGAGCGGGCCAGCAACCAGCGGCCGGGCCACAGGTCGGCCAGCCGGTCGGCGGCGTTGGCCAGGCCATTGAGCAGGCGGGATGCGGGGATGAGGCGGCGGAACAAGGGCGCGCGCTCGGAACGAGATGGCATCGAAGGCATGAAGACAGGCAAAAGGCGGCCCCCGGCGCCAACAGGTCAATCTAGCACAGAGCATTCGTGGCACTGATCGGTTCCCAGGCGGCTCCACAGACGCCTTCCCCCGCCATCCCGGCCGCCCTGGCCGAGCACAGCCGCTTCGTGCAGCGGGTGCGCCGCCGCTACGCCGCCGAGCTGGCGCTGCTGCCACCGGGCGTGCCCGGGCTGGCCCAGATCCACGCCCTGATCGCCACGCTGGAGGACGGCGGCCGCGCGCTGCCCGCCGCGCTGCGCGTGGCGCGCCAGTTGGTGATCGAGCGCCTGGCCGTGCTGGACGTGGAAGCCGGCGCCTCGCTGGCCGACGTGACCGGCACGATGACCGCGCTGGCCGAGGCCACGCTGGAGCGTGCACTGCAACGCGCGCTGGCCGACGCCGACGCGCGGCACGGCCCGCCGCTGGACGCCACCGGCCAGCGCGTCGACTTCTGGATCGTCGGCATGGGCAAGCTGGGCGCGCGCGAGCTCAACGTCTCTTCCGACATCGACCTGATCTACGTCTACGAGGAAGACGGCCAGACCGCGGGCGGCAGCAGCGGTCCGATCTCGGCGCACGAGTATTTCTCGCAGGTCGCGCGCCAGCTCTACGCCCTGATCGGCGACGTGACCGACGACGGCTTCGTCTTCCGTGTCGACCTGGCGCTGCGGCCCAACGGCAACTCGGGCCCGGCGGTGGTCAGCCTGGCCATGCTGGAGGAGTACTTCCTCGTCCAGGGCCGCGAGTGGGAGCGCTTCGCCTGGCTGAAGAGCCGCGTGGTCGCGCCCCGCGACAGCGTCGCGTCGGGCCGCGCGCTGGCGCTGCGCTCGCTGGTCACGCCCTTCGTCTACCGCAAGTACCTCGACTACGGCGTGTTCGAAGGCCTGCGTCAGCTGCACCGCAAGATCCGCGACGAGGCCCAGCGCCGTGCCGCCGGCCGGCCCGAGCGGGCCAACGACGTGAAGCTCTCGCGCGGCGGCATCCGCGAGATCGAGTTCATCGTGCAGCTGCTGCTGGTGGCGCGGGGCGGGCAGTTCCCCGAGATCCGCACCCGCTCGACACTGAAGGCGCTGGACAAGCTCGCCGCCGGCGGCCTGATGAAGGCCGAGGCCGCGCGCCAGCTGGCCGACGCCTATGTCTTCCTGCGCCAGGTCGAGCACCGCATCCAGTACCTGGACGACCAGCAGACCCATTTGCTGCCCACTGGCGACGGCGACCTGGCCTGGATCGCGGCCAGCCTGCACCTGGCCTGCAACCGCGACACCTGCGAGCTGCTGGACCGCCTGTGCACCGTGCGCGAGCTGGTCGCCACCGAGTTCGACGCCCTGCTGCACGACGGCCGCGCGCCGGCGGCCAGCCACCCCGGCAACGGCGGCTGCCGCCAGTGCGGCGAGGGCCCGATGCCGATCGACAGCGAGGCCCTGCTCGAGCGCCTGCCCGACGAGCTGGCCGCCCGCGTGCGCGAGTTCGCCGCCCGGCCGCGGGTGCAGGCGCTGCGCGACGAGAGCAAGCAGCGCCTGGGCAAGCTGGTGCTGCGCGCCGCCGCCGGCGTGGCCAAGGGCGACTGCACGGCCGACGCCGCGCTGCGCCTGGTCGACTGGGTCGAGCCGCTGCTGCGCCGCGAGAGCTACCTGGCCCTGCTGGTCGAGCGGCCCGAGGTGCAGCGCCGCCTGCTGCGCCTGCTGGGCCTGGCGCGCTGGCCGATGCGCTACCTGATGCGGCACCCGGGCGTGATCGACGAGCTGGCCGACGAGCGCCAGATCCGCGAGCGCTTCGACCGCGCCGGCTTCGTGGCCGACCTGGAAGAAAGGCACGCGGCCTGGGTGCGCTCGGGCGAGGCCGACGAGGGCTCGCTGCTGGACACGCTGCGCCGCGCCCACCACGCCGAGGTCTTCCGCACCCTGGTGCGCGACGTGGAGCAGCGCATCACGGTCGAGCAGGTGGCCGATGACCTGTCGGCCCTCGCCGACGCCGTGCTCGACTGCAGCCTGCGCTGGGCCTGGGCTCACCTGAAGCAGCGCCACCGCGAGACGCCGAGCTTCGCCGTCATCGCCTACGGCAAGCTGGGCGGGCTGGAGCTGGGCTACGGCAGCGACCTGGACGTGGTCTTCCTCTACGACGACGCCGACGAGCCCGACAAGGACCGCGCGCAGGAGGTCTACGGCGCCTTCGTGCGCAAGCTGATCGCCTGGCTGACGCTGCGCACCGCCGCGGGCGAGCTGTTCGACATCGACACCGCGCTGCGGCCCAACGGCAACTCGGGCCTGCTGGTCACGTCGATCGACTCGTTCGAGCGCTACCAGCGCGGCCGCGGCAGCAACACCGCATGGACTTGGGAGCACCAGGCCTTGTCGCGGGCGCGCTTCTGCGCCGGCAGCGCGGCGCTGGGCGAGCGCTTCGAGGCCACGCGGCGCGAGGTGCTGGCGATGCCGCGCGAGCCCGAATCGCTGCGCACCGAGGTGCGCGCGATGCGCGAGAAGGTGCGCGCCGCGCGGCCCGTGCCGGCCGGCCGCTACGACGTCAAGCACAGCGACGGCGGCATGATGGACGCCGAGTTCGCCGTGCAGTACCTGGTGCTGGCCGAAAGCGCGCACCACCCCGGGCTGCTGGACAACAAGGGCAACATCGCGCTGCTGATCCGTGCCGAAGAGGCCGGTCTGTTGCCGGCCGGCGTGGGCCATGCGGCCGCCGACGCCTACCGCGAGCTGCGCCGCGCCCAGCACCGGGCCCGGCTGGACGAACAGCCGACGCAGTTCGACCCACCGCTGCTGGCGGCCGAGCGCGACGCCGTCCGCGCGCTGTGGCGCGCGGTGTTCCCGGGCTGAACGCGGGTGACGTTGGCCGCCGGCCTGTCCCCGCGCGCTGCGGCTGTCTGGCCTGCGGCCCTGCTGCTGGCCGCGCTGCTGGCCGGCGCTCTGCTGGACGCACCGCGCGACGCCTGGGACTGGCAGCCCGACCTGGCCTGGCGCCAACCTTGGCGCTGGTGGACGGCCGCCCTGCTGCACTGGAGCGGGCTGCACTGGGCGATGAACGCCGCCGGTGCGGCCCTGGTCGCGCTGCTGGGCTGGCGCGCCGCGCTGGGCCCGCGCGCCCTGGCGGCCTGGGCCGTGGCCTGGCCGCTGACCCAGCTGGGCCTGCTGGTGCAACCGGCACTGCGCCACTATGCGGGGCTGTCGGGCGTGCTGCACGCGGCCGTGGCGATCACCGGGGCCACGCTGCTGGCGCGGCAGGGTGAGCCGCGTGGGCGCCTCGTCGGTGGCCTGCTGTGCGCGGGCCTGCTGCTGAAGATCCTTCTCGAAGCGCCCTGGGCCGGCGCCACGCGCGCGGTCGCCGGCTGGGACTTCGCCCTCGCGCCTGCGGCCCATGCCAGCGGGGCCTGCGCGGGTCTGCTGGCATGGGCCCTGGTGGGGCGTGAGCGCACCGCCACCCATGGGCCGCTCACCGAGGGGCCGTGGTGATCGACGGCCGTCGAACCCACCTCGACACCGTCGCGGTGCTCAGCCTGGTGCTGTGCGCCGCGCTGTGGGGGTTGAACCAGACCGCGTCCAAGGTCGCGGTGGCCGAGATCCCGCCGCTGCTGCAGGCCGCGCTGCGCTCGGCCGGTGCGGCCCTGCTGCTGGGCCTGTGGGCGGCGGCGAGGCAGATCGACCTGCGCCCCGCCGCGGCCACGCGCTGGCCCGGCGTGGCCGCGGGCACGCTGTTCGCGCTGGAGTTCGGCTGCATCTTCGTCGGCCTGCAGTACACCAGCGCCTCGCGCATGGCGGTGTTCATCTACCTCGCGCCCTTCCTGGTCGCGCTGGGCATGGCCTGGATCGCGCCGAGCGAGCGGCTGCGCGGGTGGCAGTGGCTGGGCCTGGGCCTGGCCTTCGCCGGCGTGGCGGCGGCCTTCGGCGAGAGCTTCGCCGGCGCCGGTGCGCAGCCGCGCCAATGGTGGGGCGACGCGCTGGGCGTGGCCGGTGCCGGGCTGTGGGCTGGCACCACGCTGACGATCCGCGCCACGCCGCTGTCGGGGGCGCCGGCAGAGCAGACGTTGATGTTCCAGCTCGTCGTGTCCGCCGCCTTGCTGGGCGGCGCCGCGCTCGTGGCCGGCGAGCACTGGCCGCACGGCGCCAGCGCGCTGGCCTGGGCCGCGTTGGCCTTCCAGACCGGCGTGGTCACCTTCGCCAGCTACCTGCTGTGGTTCTGGCTGGTGCGGCACTACCCGGCGACGCAGATCTCGTCGTTCACGCTGCTGACGCCGATCTTCGGCCTGGCCGCCGGCGTGGGGCTGCTGGGCGAGCCATTGACGCTGCGACTGGTGCTGGCGCTGGTCGCCGTCTGCGCCGGCATCGCCCTGGTCAGCCGGCAGCGCTGAAAAGGGCCTCGTTGCCCCGCCCTGTCGCCGACGCGGCAGGCTGGCCCACGCGTGCTGGCTAGACTGCGCCGACCACGACCCCATCCAGGAGACACCACCATGATCACGCTGTGCGGCTTCGCCGTCTCGAACTACTACAACAAGGTCAAGATGGTGCTGCTCGAAAAGGGCATCGCCTTCACCGAGGAGTACGTCGCCACCGGCGCCAAGGACGAGGCCACGCTGACCGCGTCGCCGCTGGGCAAGGTGCCCTTCATCCGGCTGGAAGACGGCCGCACGCTGTGCGAGAGCGAGGTCATCGTCGAGTACCTGGAGCAGGCCCATCCGACGCCCCCGCTGGTGCCGGCCGACGCCTGGGGCGCGGCCAAGGTGCGCGAGCTGACGACCTTCATCGAGCTGCACCTGGAGCTGGTCGCGCGCGAGCTTTACGCGCAGGCCTTCTTCGGTGGCAGCGTCAGCGAGTCCAACCAGGCCCGTGTGCGCAAGCTGCTGGAAAAGAACATCGTGGCTTTCAAGCGCCTGGCGAAGTTCTCACCCTACGTGGCCGGCCCGCAATTCACCAGCGCCGACTGCGCCGCCTTCGTGTCGCTGCCCCTGGTGGCCATGGCCAGCAAGACGGTCTATGGCGTCGACCTGCTGGCCGAAGGCGGCGTCGACTGGAAACCCTACGTCAAGCTGGTCGGCGAGCGGCCCAGCGCGGTGAAGGTATCGGCCGACCGCAAGCTGGCCCAGGACGCCCAGATCGCCGCGATCAAGGCCAAGGCCGAAGCGGCGGCCGGCAAACCGGCGGCCTGACCGGGCCCTTGCCCTTCAGGCCGCGGCGGGCGCCGGGCGCGGCGGCAGGGCCGACAGGGCCGGGCCGATGCCGCGCAGGTCGCCCATGCGGGTGATGCCGGCCAGGCCGCGCAGGCTGCCGGCCGCGGCGCCGCCCAGCCACAAGGCCGTGGCCGGCGGCAGCCGCTGGTGCAGTTGCACCACGCCCTGGCGCAGCCAGCGCGGCGGCAGACAGCCGGTGGCGCTCAGGCCCACCACCTGGGCCTGGTGCCAGGTGGCGGCAGCCACGATCTCGTCGATCGGCGTCTGGGGCCCCAGGTTCACGCACCAGGCGCCCTCGAGGGCACACATGGCCTCGGCCATCAGCAGCCCCAGGCCGTGCGGCTCGCCCGGCAGGGTGGTCAGCAGCACGCGCGGCGCCGTGGCCTGCGCCGGCTCGGGCAGCGCCGCCAGGCCTTGCCGCAACACGGTGTGGGCCACCTCGGTGTAGAGGTGCTCGTCCCCCACCCGCAGCTCGCCGCGCATCCAGCCCAGGCCCACGGCGGTGGTCAGTGGCGCCACCAGGTCGCAGACGAAGCTGGCAAGGCCTTGCCGCGTCAGCGCCTGCAGCAGCAGGCGGCGCAGGCCCAGCGCATCGCGCTCGGCCAGCAGCGCCAGCGCGGCGGTGATCGTGTCGGCCTGCGCCCCCACGGTGCCGGCCTCGGCCGAGGGCGCCGGAACGGCCCCCGCCGGCTGCAGCAGCGCCTGCCGCCCCGCCTCGTCCAGCGGCACCACCCGCCCCGGCCGGTGGCCAGCCCGCAGCAGGGCCGCGATCTGCCGCAACCGATCCACCTCCGGCTGCGTATAGACGCGCTGGCCCTGGGCGTCGCGGCCGGGCTGCGGAAAGCCGTAGCGCCGCTCCCAGACGCGCAAGGTGTCCTTGCCCAGCCCGGTGTCGCGTTCGACATCGGCGATCGACAAGGCGGCGTTCGGCTCGGGCATGGGGGGCGGGGATTCCTGTTTTGTCATGGACAACTCTTTGCAAGCGTCCGAATTTGATTCTATGATCCGCCCAACCCTGGTTTTTGTCTAGGACAAACGTTGGACACTTTCATCCATCCGCCGCGCCCGTCGAGCAGCAAGCGCCCGGCTGCTGGGCAAAACCATGCTGGTCGGCGGAACTTTCATCAGGGTTCACACTCAGTGACTCGGTGTGCAGCCGCGAGGGCGGTTGCATCTCAGGCCAGCGCCTGGCGCGCCGGCCCGCTGTTTTTCGGCTGCGCAGCCGACCGGCCCTGCCGGTTGTCCCCCGGGAGCGCCTCTCCTCCTCCCTCCCTCCCTCATTCGCTCCAGGGCGCTGCGCGGTCCTCTTCCTTCCGGTGGTCGAGCGAGGTGGTGCAATGAGCGCCGCCCCTCGCCGCCGCGTGGCCGTGGTCGGCTCGGGCATCGCCGGGCTGTCTGCGGCCTGGCACCTGGCGACCCGCCACGACGCACCCCAGGTGACCCTGTTCGAGGCCGACGACCGCTTCGGCGGCCACGCCCACACGGTGGAGCTGACGCTGGACGGCGTGCGCCACGGCGTCGACACCGGCTTCCTGGTCTTCAACGAGCGCACCTACCCCGGGCTGATCGGGCTGTTCGAGCAGCTCGGCGTGCCGACCACCGCGTCGGACATGTCGTTCTCGGTGCAGGCGCCCGCGCTGGGCCTGGAATGGAGTGGCAGCGACCTGGCCGGCGTCTTCGCCCAGCGGCGCAACCTGGTCTCGCCCCGGTTCTGGGGCATGCTGGCCGACATCCTGCGCTTCAACCGCCTGGCCACCGACATCGCGCTGCGCGGCGACGATGCGGCGCTCGGCCAGAGCGTGGGCGACTTTCTCACCGAACACCGCTTCGGCGCGATGTTCTGCGACGCCTACTTCCTGCCGATGATCGGCAGCATCTGGTCCTGCCCGATGGCGCAGATGCTGCGCTTCCCGGTCGGCACGCTGATCCGCTTCTGCCACAACCACGGGCTGCTGCAGGTCAACGATCGGCCGCGCTGGTTCACGGTACAGGGTGGCTCGCGCGAATACGTGCGGCGCGTGCAGGTGGCCCTGCCTGACGCGCGACGGGCCTGCCCGGTGCGCGCGGTGCGGCGCCAGCCGCCCGGTGCCACAGGCGGCCAAGCCGGGGTCTGGGTCGACACCGACCAGGGCAGCGAGCGCTTCGACGCGGTGGTGCTGGCCGGCCACGCGCCGCAGAGCCTGGCCCTGCTGCCCGACGCCAGCGCCGACGAGCGCGCGGTGCTGGGCGCCATCCGCACCCAGCCGAACCGCGCCGTGCTGCACACCGACGCCCGGCTGCTGCCGGCGCGCCAGCGAGCCTGGGCCGCCTGGAACTACGAGGCCGCCGCCGGTGACGAACACGCCCAGGACAGCCGGCTGGACAACGCCCGCGTCTGCCTGCACTACCTGATCAACCAGTTGCAGCCGCTGCCCTGGCGGCAGCCGGTGATCGTGTCGCTGAACCCGCTGCGCGAACCCGACCCGGCCCAGGTGCACGGTGAGTTCGACTACGCCCACCCGGTGTTCGACGCCGCGGCCGTGGCGGCCCAGCGCCGCCTGCCCGCGCTGCAGGGCCGCGGCGGTCTCTGGTTCTGCGGTGCCTGGACGCGCTACGGCTTCCATGAAGACGGCTTCGTGTCCGGCCGCGCGGCGGCGCAGTCGCTGCTCGAGGCCTGGGCGCACGCGCCGCGCTGGAGCGAGGCCGCCTGATGGCCGCCCATGCCGCCGCACTTGGCCGCACCGGCCCGCTGCTGGGCGTGGGCGAGGTGCGCCACACGCGCTGGCGGCCGGTGCGACACGCCTTCGCCTACCCGGCCTTCTTCTGGCTGCTGCCGCTGCGTCGGCTGCGCGCGCAAGCCGAGCCGGCGCTGGCCCGCAACCGCTTCGGTTGGGCCAGCTTCCACGACGCCGACCACGGCGACGGCCGCGCCGACTGCCTGGCCTGGTTCGACGAGCTGCTGGCCAGCGAAGGCATCGCAGACGCCGACGGCGAAGTCTGGCTGCACTGCCTGCCGCGCATGCTGGGCCACGTCTTCAAGCCGGTCAGCTTTTGGTACGCGCACCGCGCCGACGGCACGCTGGCCGCCATCGTGGCCGAGGTCAACAACACCTTCGGCGAGCGCCACTGCTACCTGCTGGCCGGGCCCGGCCTGGGCTGGGGCCGCGAGCTGCAGGCGCGCAAGGTCTTCCATGTCTCGCCCTTTTGCCGCGCCAGCGGCCGCTACCGCTTCCGCTTCCTGCGCACCGACCTGGCCGGCGGCGGCGCGGCCGAGCCGCGCACCGTGGTGCGTGTGGAACACGACGACAGCGATGGCCTGCTGCTGAGCACCAGCGTCAGCGGCCGCCTGCAGCCCCTGACCCGCAGCAGCCTGCGCGCCGTGCTGTGGCGCATGCCCTTGCAAAGCCTGGGCGTGGTCGCGCGCATCCACTGGCAGGCGCTGCGCCTGTGGTGGCGCGGCGTGCCTTTCTTCCGCAAGCCGGCGCCGCCGGCGCAGACCGTCTCCTGAATCCGCCGTTCGCCACCGTTCTCGACGAAGTGCCCCCCGATGAACAGCCACACCCTCGTCCGCCCAGACGCCTTCGCCCACCTGCCCCGCACGGCGCCGGCCGCCGCGCGCTCGGCCCTGCGCCTGCTGCAGCGGCTGCAGGTGGGCACACTGCACCTGCAATGCCCCGATGGGCAGGTGCTGGCCTTCGGTGACGGCCAGGCACCTCAGGCCAGCCTGCGCCTGCTGAACTGGGACGTCTGTGCCGCCACGCTCAAGAGCGGCGACGTGGGTTTCGGCGAGGCTTACGTCGACGGCGGCTGGACCACGCCCGACCTGGCGGCCCTGCTGCGCCTGTTCCTGGCCAACCGCGAGGCCCTGGACCGTGCGCTCTACGGCCACTGGTGGGGGGCGCTGTGGCTGCGGCTGCGCCACCTGATGAACCGCAACTCGCGTGCCGGCAGCCGCCGCAACATCGCCGCCCACTACGACCTGGGCAACCCGTTCTACCGTCTCTGGCTGGACGAGACGATGAACTACTCCAGCGCCTGGTTCGCGGGCGACGCCAGCCGGCCGCTGGCGGTGGCGCAGCGCGCCAAGATGCGGCGCGCGCTGGACGCCTGCGGCCTGGTGCCCGGCGCGCGGCTGCTCGAGATCGGCTGCGGCTGGGGCGCAGTGGCCGAGCTGGCGGCGGCCGAGCGCGGCCTGGAGGTCACCGGCGTCACGCTGTCCAAGGAACAGCTGGCCTTCGCGCAAGACCGCCTGGCCCAGCGCGGCCTGGCGGCCGACCTTCGGCTGCAGGACTACCGCGACATCGACGACCCGGCCTTCGACGGCATCGTCTCGATCGAGATGTTCGAGGCCGTGGGGCGCGAGTACTGGCCGCAGTACTTCCACAACGTGCGGCGCCTGCTCAAGCCCGGCGCCCGGGCCTGCGTCCAGTCGATCACGATCCGCGACGACCTGTTCGAGCGCTACGTGCGCGGCACGGACTTCATCCAGCAGCATGTCTTCCCGGGCGGCCTGCTGCCCAGCCCGTCGGCCTTCCGCGCCGCGGCGGGCGACGCGGGCCTGGTGGTGGTCGACGAGCTGGACTTCGGCACCGACTACGCCGAGACGCTGCGCCAGTGGCGCCGCGCCTTCCTGGCGCGCGAGCCCGAGGTGCGCGCGCTCGGCTACGACGACGCCTTCGTGCGGCTGTGGGAGTTCTACCTGGCCTACTGCGAGGCGGCCTTCGACGCGGGCAGCACCAGCGTCATGCAGTTCACGCTGCAACGGGCAGTCTGAGGCGGCACACCGGCATGGCCATCGCCCGCCGCCCCTTGCTCGTGGGCGCCGCCTGTGCGCTGGCGCGGCCGGCGGCCACGCGGGCGCAGGCACCAGCCACGGCGACGCCGCCCGAGCTGCGCAGCGAGTGGCCGGACACGACCCCGGCACAACCGCAAGGGCGGGCTCGCATGCGCTTCCTGGGCCTCACGGTCTACGACATCTGCCTGTGGGCACCGGCCACGGTCGGCGCAGACGGCATCGACCGCCAGCCTTTGGCGCTGGAGATCGTCTACCGCCTCGGCCTGCGCGGCGAGCGCATCGCCGAGCGCTCGCTGGCCGAGATGAAGCGCGCCGGCACGGCCATCGACGAGGCCACCGCCACGCGCTGGCTTGCCGAGATGAAGCGCCTGTTCCCGGACGTGGCCGACGGCGACCGCATCACCGGCGTGCAGCAGCCGGGGCAGTCCGCGCGCTTCCATGTCAACGGCCGCTTCGTGGGCGAGCTGCGCGACGCCCGCTTCGCCGCACTGTTCTTCGGCATCTGGCTGGCGCCATGGACCTCGGAGCCGCAGCTGCGCCGGCAACTGCTCGGGGCGGCGGCTTGACCGCCGCCGCTGACCGCGCCGGCGAGCCCGCCCTCCTGGCCGCCCGCCAGGGTCTGGCCTATGGCCTGCTCGGCCTGCCGCTGGCTTTCTTGGCCTTGCCCTTGGTGGTGCTGCTGCCACCGCACTATGCCGGCGAGTTCGGCATGCCGCTGGCCTCGCTGGGCGGCCTGCTGCTGGCGGTGCGTGCACTGGACGCCGTGCTGGACCCGTGGATCGGCCGCGGCGTGGACCGGGTCCTGCGCTGGGCGCCCCGGGCGCGGCAGGGTGCCGCGGCGGGCGCGGCCATGCTGCTGGCGCTGGCCTTCCAGGCGCTGTTCTTCCCGCCGGTGCGCGCACCCGGCGCGCTGCTGGCCTGGGCTGGCGCGGCTTTGGTGGGCTGTTACCTCGGCTACAGCGCGCTCAGCGTGCTGCACCAGGCCTGGGGTGCAGCCCTGGGCGGCGCGCCGGCCTACCGCGCCCGCGTGGTGGCCTGGCGAGAAGGGTCGGCACTGGCCGGCGTGGTGGTGGCCAGCGTGATGCCCTCGCTGGCGGGCTTGGCGGCCACGAGCGCCACGCTGGCGTTGTGCCTCACGGCGGCCCTGTTGGCGTTGACCATCGCCCCGCCGCCACGGCACCCTGGCGCGGCCTTGCCCCCGACGGCTGGCGCCTTGTGGCTGCCCTGGCGTCAGCCGCGCTTCAGGCGCTTGATGCTGATCTACCTGCTCAACGGCGTGGCCAGTGCGCTGCCGGCCACGCTGGTGCTGTTCTTCATCCGCGACCGGCTGCAATGGCCTGCCGGCGAGCCCTGGCTGCTGGGCACTTATTTCGCCGCGGCGGCGTTGTCGTTGCCGTTGTGGGTGCGCGTGGTGGCCCGCTTCGGGCTGGCGCGGGCCTGGGCCGCCGGCATGGTGCTGGCCATCGTCACCTTCGTCGGCGCGGCCGCGCTCGGCGCCGGCGACGGCGTCTGGTTCCTGCTGGTCTGCGCCGCCAGCGGTACCGCGCTCGGGGCCGACCTGTGCGCCCCGGCGGCCCTGCTCGCGGGGGTGCTGCACGATGGCAGCGAAGCCGACAGTGCGGCGCCGGCCACGGGTGTGGCCTTCGGCTGGTGGAACGCGGCGACCAAGCTCAACCTGGCCTTGGCCGCCGGTGTCGCCCTGCCGCTGCTGCAGGCCCTGGGCTACCAGCCCGGCCACACCGACCCCGCCGGCACGCGCGCCCTGGCCCTGGTCTACGCTCTGTTGCCCTGCGCGCTGAAAGCCCTGGCCCTGCTCGCGCTGTGGGCCCTGTGGATTCGAAAGGAAACCCCTGCATGACACGCTCCCCGATCGGCCCGTCCCTGGCCCTGGCCGCCGCCCTGCTGGCGGGCTGCGCCGGGCCGACGCCCGCCGACTACGCCCAGGAAACCCCGGTGCTGGACCTGAAGACCTACTTCAACGGGCCGCTGAAAGCCCACGGCATCTTCACCGACCGCTCAGGCAAGATGGTGCGCCGCTTCACCGTCGACCTGGTCGGGCGCTGGAACGGCGACGACGGCGTGCTGGAAGAGGATTTCCGCTACAGCGACGGCCAGACCCGGCGCCGCGTCTGGCACCTGAGCCGGGGTGCCGACGGCCGCTACACCGGGCGGGCCGACGACGTGGTCGGCAGCGCACAAGGCCAGGCCCGCGGCAACGCGCTGAACTGGCACTACACCCTGGCGCTGCCGGTGGACGGCAAGGTGTGGGAGGTCGCCTTCGACGACTGGATGTATTTGGTCGACGAGCATGTCATGCTCAACAAGGCCCGCATGAGCAAGCTCGGCATCACACTCGGTGAAGTCACCCTGTCCTTCCAGAAACCCTGAGCGCTTGAACGCTGCCCCCGCATGCCCCTGAACCCCCCGATGGCCGACTGGCGCGGCCGCATCGCCTGGCTCGTCGGCGCCTCGACCGGCATCGGCCTGGCGCTGGCCGAGGCCTTGCACGACGAAGGCGCCACGGTGATCGTCTCGGCGCGCGGCGCCGAGGCCCTGGCCGCCTTCGCCACGGCCCACCCGGGGGCCGAGGCCTGGCCGCTGGACGTGACCGACCGCGCCGGCGTGCAGGACGCGGCCGACCAGCTGCGGCGGCGCCACGGGCGGCTGGACCTGGTGCTGTTCTGCGCCGGCATCTACCAGCCGATGCGCGCGGACGCCTTCGATCTCGACGTGACGCTGCGCCACCACCAGGTCAACGTCGGCGGTGCCCTGCACCTGGTGGGTGCGGTGCTGCCGCTGCTGCGCACACAGGCCGCCGCCGGCACCCGCGCCCACCTGGGTTTGGTGGCCAGCGTGGCCGGCTACCGCGCGCTGCCCAAGGCGCTGGCCTACGGGCCGACCAAGGCGGCACTGAACCACCTGGCGCAATCGCTGCACCTGGACCTGGCGCCCTCGGGCGTCGGCGTGTCGCTGATCAACCCCGGCTTCGTGCGCACACCCCTGACGGCGGGAAACGACTTCCGTATGCCGGCGTTGATCGAGCCGGCGGACGCGGCGAAGGCCATCCTGCGCGGCTGGGCGCGGGGCGATTTCGAGATCCATTTCCCGCGCCGCTTCACCCTGCTGTTGAAGGCGTTGCGCTGGCTGCCCACCGGGCTCTACGAGGCCCTGGTGCGGCGTGCCACCGGGTTGTGAGCCGCCAGCCATGCCGCCCAGCCCCATGCCGCGCCACCCCGAGCCGCACATCGCCCGCGTGATCGCGCTGTTCGAAGGCCTGCAGCCGGCCGACCTGGCGCGGCTGGGCGACTTCTACACCGCCGATGCCCGCTTCAAGGACCCGTTCAACGACGTGAGCGGGCTGGCCTCGGTGGCCCGCATCTTCGGCCACATGTTCGAGGCGCTCGGTACGCCGCGCTTCACGGTGCTGCGGGCCATCGGCGGCGGCCCGGACGTGGTGCTGACCTGGGACTTCGACTTCCACCTTGGCCGGCGGCCGCTGCGCATCCATGGCGCCAGCCATCTGGGCTTCGACGCCAGCGGGCGCATCGTGCTGCACCGCGACTACTGGGACGCCGCCGAAGAGCTGTACGCCAAGCTGCCGCTGCTGGGCGCGTTGATGCGCGCGCTGCGGCGGCGCCTGGCGACGCCCTTGTCGGACTGAGCGTCAGGGCAGCGGCGGCAGCGGCGTCGCGCGCCAAGCGGCGTCGCCCGCCTGCAGCCAGGCCGTGCGGCCGACCACCGTCAGCGTGAAGCGTCCCCCGTCCGGCGCGTCGACCTGCCAGGCCGGCACGGCCGCCACGTCGGCGGGCAGCGGGCCCGGCTGGGCCTGCCAGCGGCCGGCCGTGGCTTGCAGCATCGCCTGCCACCAGGCTTTCGACGGGGCGGCGACGCCGGCGCGCCCGGTCACCTGCCAGCCGGCGGCGGGCCAGGCGCCGTCGCCGGCCAAGGTCTCGGCCAGCGAGGCCAGCGGTGCGGGCCAGGGGCCGGCACCGGCCCGGCCGAGCGACAGGGGTGCCTGGCTGGCCAAGCCGCCAGCAGCGGCCTTGGCCGTCGGCGGCGCGGCGTCGGCGGTGCGCCGGTCGGCGACCTGGCCGGGCGCGGTCGGAGCGGCCGCAGCGGACTCGGCCGGCAGCGGGGCAGCGGCTGGCACAGGCATCGGAGGCGTGGCGGCGGGAATCGGTGCTGCAGCAGCGACGGGCGCGGGGACGGGCGGCGGGGTGACGTTGCTGCCCTCGAGCCGGGCCGGCGGGGCAGCGGCGCGGCGCTTCTCTTCAGCCACGGGCACACCAGTTGGCGGCGGCACGTCGGCCTTGCGAAGGCGGGTCTCGCGCCGTGGCACGTCGGCAGGCGTGACCTCGGCCATCTGGGACGCCGACATCGGCGCGGCCGGCGCGGGCAGCGCCGCGGACGCGGTCGGCGCGGCCGCCATGGGTGCTTCGTCCAGGCGCGCGGTGTCGCGGCTCGCTTCGGGCGAGGTCGACAGATGCCAGGCCAGGTTCAGCGCCAGGCCCACGCCGCCCACCCCGGCGACCGCCGTCCACAAGCGGGGCGAGTCCCAGCCCCGGTCCAGGCCCAGCCAGCGCTGCCAGAGGGGCGGCCGCTGGGGCACGGCGGCATGGGCGGCCTGCAGCACGGCGGCACGCACCGCGGCAGGCGGCCGCAGATCCCGGTCAGGCGCATGCGCCAGGGCGGCGCGCAGCGGGGCGTCCAGCGGCGGTTCGTCCGGCAAGTCGGCACTCATGGCCCGCCTCCACGCCACTCGGCCGCCGGCAGGTAGGCACCCATGCAGGCGCGCAGCTTGGCCAAGCCGTAGCGCAAGCGGCTCTTGGCGGTCTCGAAACCGATGCCCAGGGCCGCGGCCAGCTCCTGCACGCTCAGCTCGTCTTCGTGGTGCAGCAAGAAGGCCGCCTTCTGCGCCAGCGGCAGCTCGTCCAGGCAGCTCAGCAGGCGCTGGCCTGCGCGCTGCCAGAAGGCCCGGTCCTCCGGCGCGGCGCCGGACGAGCCGGCGCCAGGCCAGGCGAGCCAGGGTTCGCCATCGGGCTGAAAGGGCGGCTCCTCGTCGTCGCCCCAGCCTTGCTCGCGGCCGCTGCGGCGCAGCAGGTCGATCGCGCGGTGGTGCGCCACGGTGAACAGCCAGGTGCGAAAGCGCGCGCCCTGCGGCGACCATTGCGCCGCCGCCTGCACGACGCGCAGCCAGGTATCCTGAAAGACCTCGTCGGCCTGGGCGCTCAGGTCGCGGCCCAGCAGGCGGCGCACGAAGCGGTACAGGGCCAGCTCGTGGCGCGCATACAGGCGGTCGAAAGCGCGCGCGTCGCCAGCGGCGAAGGCGCGCAGCAAAGCGTGGTCGGGGTCGCCGTCGCGATCTTGCGCTCGGTCGATGGGGGCGTTGTCGTCGTCTTGCACTGGCAAAAGCCAGTCTGCCACACAGCTCATGCGAGCTGAAACGGCCGAGCGAGGCCGGCGGGGTCAGGACCCGCTGCGCTGCCCTTCGGTGAGCGTGTCGACCTGGAACTTGCCGGTCTTGTCGACCAGCCAGATCTCCTTGTAGGTCGCCTTGGCCAGCCGCGCCGGCACCGGAAACTGGCCGATGTTGCGCAGCAGGGCGACGATCCATGGGCCGACTTCCTTGGCGGCCGCCGGCTCGCGGGTCAGGCGCACGTCGGTCACGTGACCATCGGCGTCGACGTCGGTCTCGGTGATCGCGATCGCGTACATCAGCGGCGGCAGCTTGCCCTTGTGGATGTGCTGCGGAAAGGCGTCGTAGACACGCCGCGCCGCGTCCCGCCGGTACTCCTGGTCGGACTGCGCGTTGGACGATGCCATGGCCACCAGGGGCTGCGGCATCGGCACGTTGTTGAACTGGGCCAGCGCCGGAGAGCTGGCAGCCGCGCAGGCGGCAAAGAGACCGGCAGCGACAAGAGTGTTCATGCCGCGGTCTTCGTGCGAGTGCGGCGCAGCATTGAGCAGGGTTGACCCGGCCCAAGTGCAACGGGCTGCGTCGGCAGTGATTTATTGGCGCTTTGCGGCGGCGGCCCGCCGAACGCCGTGGCGCTACCTCATCCAGCCCTTGCGGCGGAAATAGATCAGCGGCGCGGCCACCGAGGCAGCCATGAGCGCGATCGCGTAGTAGTAGCCGTAGGCCCACCCCAGCTCGGGGATGCGCTGAAAGTTCATGCCGTAGATGCTGGCGATCAGCGTCGGCGGCAGCAGCGCCACCGAGGCCACCGAGAAGATCTTGATGATCTTGTTCTGGTTGATGTTGATGAAACCGACGGTCGCATCCATCAGGAAGTTGATCTTGTCGAACAGGAAGGCCGTGTGGCTGTCAAGCGAGTCGATGTCGCGCAGGATCTGGCGCGACTCCTCGAACTGCTCGGCGTTGAGCATGCGGCTGCGCATCATGAAGCTGACCGCGCGGCGGGTGTCCATCACGTTGCGGCGGATGCGGCCGTTCAAGTCTTCTTCCTTGGCGATCGCGGCCAGCGCCTCGCCGGCGGCGCGGTCGTCCACGTCCTGCTTGAGCACGCGGGCACTGACCTTCTCGAGGCTGTCGTAGATGCCCTCCAGCGCGTCAGCGGAATACTCCGCGTCGGCGTCGTAGAGCTTGAGCAGCACGTCCTTCGCGTCCTCGATCAGGGCCGGGATGCGGCGCGCGCGCAGGCGCAGCAGACGGAACACCGGCAAGTCCTCGGCATGCACCGAGAACAGCACGTTGTTGTAGAGGATGAAGGCCACGCGAACGTTGCGCGGCGTGACGTCGTCGTCGATCAGGAAGTCCGAACGGATGTGCAGCTCGCCGTTGTCTTCCTCGTAGAAGCGGGCGGATTCTTCCAGGTCGTCGTCGACGATGTTGTCGGGGATGCGCAGGCCGAAGCGGCCGTGGATCCAGCCGATTTCCTCGGCAGTGGGCGCTTCCAGGTCAACCCAGACGGGTTGCACATCGGCCAGTTCGGCCGCGGAATCGATTTCTTCCTGGAGCAGGCGGCCTGACAGGCGGCCTTTGTCCAGCGTGAAGACGTTGAGCATGGGGGCTTCCAGCGGGGCGGCGGCGCGCTGCGGGGCGCCGCGGGGTCACTACGGGTGGGTTGGGTGCAACCGCCCACCTCAGGCGACGGGCGTCAACGGCCGGGCGGCCGAAGCGCTTCGCTGGAGCAGGCGGTCACCGAGGGTGGGAACTGTCCACGGTGGCGGTCAAGGGGTTGTGAAGCGGCGGATTATCGCCCTGCTGAACGCCCGGATGAAGGCGCTCGAAGCAGCGCAATCCTGCACGAAATGACGCAGTCTAACCCGCTGGCGGGCCCTTGATCATTCTTGTCAATTCGGGGGGGCAGGGGCACACTGGACCGGACCGGTGGCGTCATCTTGGCGTCATGAAACCCGGCTTGTCCCCAAGCCGGCACGGTGCGCAACCCTTCCCTTGCGAGGAGGCCTCGATGAACTTGACGATCAGCGGACACCACCTTGAAGTGACACCTGCTCTGCGTGAGTATGTGCTCACCAAGCTAGAGCGCATCACGCGCCATTTCGACCAGGTGGTGGATGTGAGCGTGCTGCTGACGGTGGAAAAGCTGAAGGAGAAGGAAAGGCGGCAGAAGGCCGAGGTGACCTTGCATGCAAAGGGCAAGGACATCTTCGTCGAGCAGGCCCACGAGGACCTGTACGCCGCGATCGACCAGCTGATGGACAAACTCGACCGCCAGGTCTGCCGCCACAAGGACCGGCTGCAGGACCATCATCATGAGTCTGCCAAGCGCCAGGATGCCAGCGTCTGAGCTGCCCAGCCCCTTGACGAGAAAGGCGGCCTGCGGGCCGCCTTGTCATTTGTTGAACAACAAATCCCAGCGTGGTCGGCGCCAAGTGGCTAGACTGTTGTTGCAACGCAGCAACCATGGTCAACCTGCAGGCCCTGGCCATCGTTTCGGGTTTGTGGGATCCGACCGATTCCTATAATCCGCACCCTTAAAGCCGGAGGGATCACCGGCCGAAAGACAGACACTTCTCTCACGTTGTCGTCGAAAGAGCCGTTCATGAACCGCCTTGCCGCCATCCTGCCCGTCGAGAACGTGCTGGTGGGTGTGGATGCGACCAGCAAGAAGCGCGCTTTCGAGCACGCCGGCCTGCTGTTCGAGAACCAGCACGCCATTGCCCGCGCCACCGTCACCGACAACCTGTTCGCCCGCGAACGCCTGGGTTCCACGGGCCTGGGCCATGGCGTGGCAGTACCGCATGGCCGCGTCAAGGGCCTGAAGAACCCACTGGCCGCGGTGCTGCGAGTTCAAAGCCCGATCCCCTTCGACGCGCCGGACGATGAGGCGGTCAGCCTGCTGATCTTCCTGCTGGTGCCCGAAGCCGCGACCCAGCGCCACCTGGAGATCCTGTCCGAGATCGCCGAGTTGCTGTCGGACCGCGAACTGCGCGAGAAGCTGAAGGCCGCGCCCGACGCCGCCACGGTGCACCGCCTGATCGCCGACTGGGAACCGCTGAAGTCCGTCGCCTAAACTCGGTGGCGTGAAGCCCATTTCCATCAGCGCCGAGGCGCTGTTCGAAGAACACCAGCCCTCGCTGCGCTGGGAATGGATCGCCGGCCACGCCCACCCCGAGCGCCGCTTCGATGAAGCCGCGGTGCGAGACGCACGCTCGGCCGCCGACCTGGTCGGCTACCTGAACTACATCCACCCGTACCGCGTGCAACTGGTCGGCCGCCGCGAGGTGGCCTACCTGGCGGACGCGCCGGTCGAGGTGCTGGAGCGCCGCATCCAGCGCATCGTCACGCTGGAGCCGCCGGTGATCATCGTCGCCGACGACCAGCGCGCACCGGACCGGCTGGTGGCCATGTGCGACCGCGCCGAGATCCCGCTGTTCACCACCTCGGCCTCGGCCGGCCACGTGATCGACGTGGTGCGCTCCTACCTGAGCCAGCTGTTTGCCGAGCGCACCACGCGCCACGGCGTGTTCATGGACATCCTGGGCCTGGGCGTGCTGCTGACCGGCGAATCAGGCCTGGGCAAGAGCGAGCTGGGGCTGGAGCTGATCTCGCGCGGCCACGGCCTGGTGGCCGACGACGCGGTGGATCTCTTCCGCGTGTCGCAGAGCACGCTCGAAGGCCGCTGCCCCGACCTGCTGATGAACCTGCTGGAAGTCCGCGGCATCGGCCTGCTGGACATCAAGGCCATCTTTGGCGAGACCGCAGTACGCCGCAAGATGCGCCTGAAGCTCATCGTTCACTTGGTGCGCAAGGAAACGATGGAGCGCGAGTTCGAGCGCCTGCCCTACGAGCCGCTGTACGAGGAGATCCTCGAGATCCCGATCCGCAAGGTGGTGATCGCGGTGGACGCGGGCCGCAACCTGGCGGTGCTTGTCGAGGCCGCGGTGCGCAACACCATCCTGCAGCTGCGCGGCATCGACACCTACCAGGAGTTCATCGCACGCCACCAGGCGGCAATGGATGCCCTGAAGGAACCTTGACCGCCGGCGCACCGGCCGGCCGGTGCTCGCAATCGGGCTTGGTGCACACGGCGTAGAGCGCCAGCGTGTGCTCGTGCAGGTCGAAGCCGCGGGCCTGGGCCACGGCGCGCTGGCGCGCCTCGATCTCGGGGTCGAAGAATTCCTCGACCCGGCCGCAGGTCAGGCAGACCAAGTGGTCGTGGTGCTTGCCCTCGTTCAGCTCGAAGACCGACTTGCCCGATTCGAAATGGCTGCGCGCCAGGATGCCGGCCTGCTCGAACTGCATCAGCACCCGGTAGACCGTGGCCAGGCCGATGTCCGAGCCTTCGACCAGCAGGGCCTTGAACACGTCTTCGGCCGTCAGGTGACGCACCGACGATTTCTGGAAGATCTCGAGGATGCGCAATCGGGGCAGGGTGGCCTTCAGGCCGCTGCTCTTGAGTTCGTCGACTTGGGTGGGCATGGTCCGGCTTTCGGGGTCGGCGGCGGGTCCGCGGCGGCGCGGGTCCGCGCCGCTAGAATCGTCGCATCATAGCCAGCCCGGCCGCCGCCGGTGCGTGTGCGCGGCGCCCACCGCCGGTGGGGTCGCCTTGTTCGGTTGTCGCCCCAGGCCCCCCATGCCCCAGTCCCCCCGCTTCCGTTTCCTGCCCTTGGCCGCCACGCTGGTGGCCTTGCTCGGCCTGCCGGCCTGCAGCCTGGTGACCCGGACCATGAGTGACGGCATCACCAGCGTCATCACGCCTTACCGCGTCGAGGTGGTGCAGGGCAACGTGGTCACGCGCGAGCAGCTGGCCGCGGTCAAGCCCGGGACGCCCCGCAGCCGGGTGCGCGACGTGCTCGGCTCGCCGCTCATCGCCGACGCGTTCCACGCCCAGCGCTGGGACTATGTCTTCGTGATCCGCCGCCCGGGCACCGAGCCGCAGCAGCGCTCCGTGGTGGTCTGGTTTGACGGCGACAACGTCAAGTCGGTCGACGCCCCCGAGTTGCCCAGCGAGCGCGAGTTCGTCGCCTCGATCAGCCGGCAGCGCAAGTACGAGGACGCGCCCAAGCTCGAGCTGACGCCGGAAGAGCGCCAGGCCCTGCCCAAGCCGGCACCGGTCGAGGTGACCGCCGCGGCCGCCGCCCCGCTGGGCGCCGTGCGCAACTACCCGCCGCTGGAATGACGATGGTCCGCGTCGCCGTCGCAGGCGCCAGCGGCCGCATGGGCCGCATGCTGATCGAGGCGGTGCACCAGGCGCCCGACTGCGCGCTGGCCGGCGCGCTGGACCGCTCCGGCAGCCCCGCGCTGGGGCAGGACGCCACCGCCTGGCTGGGCCACGCGAGCGGCGTGGCGGTGACCGACGACCTCGCCGCCGGCCTGGCCAACAACGCCCAGGTCCTGATCGATTTCACCCGCCCCGAGGGCACGCTGGCCCATGTGGCCGCGGCCCGCGCGCGCGGCGTGGCCATGGTCATCGGCACCACTGGCTTCAGCGACGCGCAAAAGGCCGAGATCGCCGCCGCCGCGCGCGAGATCGGCATCGTGATGGCGCCCAACATGAGTGTGGGCGTCAACGTCGTGCTGCGCCTGCTGGACATGGCGGCGCGGGCGCTGAACGAAGGCTACGACATCGAAATCGTCGAGGCCCACCACCGCCACAAGGTCGACGCGCCCAGCGGCACCGCGCTGGCGATGGGCGAGGTGGTCGCACGGGCGCTCGGGCGCGACCTGAAGACGCACGCCGTCTACGGCCGCGAAGGCGTGACTGGTGAGCGCGACCCGTCGACCATCGGCTTCGCCACCGTGCGCGGCGGCGACATCGTGGGCGACCACACCGTCATGTTCTGCGGCACCGGCGAGCGCATCGAGGTCAGCCACAAGTCGTCCAGCCGCGTCGGCTACGCCCAGGGCAGCCTGCGGGCCGCCCGCTTCCTGGCCGGCCGCGGGCCGGGCTTGTATTCGATGGCCGACGTGCTGGGGTTGCCCTGATGGAAGGTCTGCAAGGCTTCTGGTTCCAGAGCGACGGCATCGGCCGCGCGGTCGCGTTGCTGCTGCTGCTGATGTCCATTGGTGCATGGGTGCTGATCTTCTGGAAGACCTGGGTGCTGCAGCGCGCGCGGGTGGACCTGCGCCGCGGCATCGACGCCTTCTGGAACGCGCCCGACCGTGCCAGCGCCCGCGAGCGCCTGGCCGCGCTGGACCGCGAAGGTGTCATCGCGCCGCTGGCCACCGCCGCGTTCACGCAGCCCGGCAGCGGCACGCTGCAAAGCCATGGCGCGGTCGAGTCCCAATTGACCCGGCGCCTGCGCGACGCCCTGCACGCCGGGCTGGCGCACCTGCAGATGGGCCAGGTCTTTCTCGCCTCGGTGGGTGCCACGGCCCCCTTCGTCGGCCTGTTCGGCACGGTCTGGGGCATCTACCACGCGCTGCTGGGCATCGCCACCGCGGGTGGCATCACGATCGAGAAGGTCGCCGGCCCGGTCGGCGAGGCCCTGGTCATGACGGCCGCCGGCCTGGCGGTCGCCATCCCCGCCGTGCTGGCTTACAACGTGTTCGGCAAATGGCTGGGCGCCTGCGAAGCCGAGCTCGAAGGCTTCGCCAACGATCTGCGCGAGATCGCGTTGCACGGCGACTGACACCGCCATGGCATTCGGCCGCCTGGAGCGCACCCGTGCGCCGCAACCGATGAGCGACATCAACATGACGCCGCTGATCGACGTGATGCTGGTGCTGCTGGTGATCTTCATCATCACCGCGCCGCTGATGAGCAGCGCGCTGCGGCTGGACCTGCCCAAGGCCGAGGGCAGCCGGGCCAGCGAATCACCGTTGTTCATCGCCGTGGCCATCGACGCCGGCGGCCAGCTTTACATCGGCGAGCAGCCCGCCACGCTGGCCGAGCTGCGCGAGCAGGCCGAGCGCGCCGCCGGCCGCAACCCGGCCACCGAGGTGCAGTTGCGCGCCGACGCCGGCGTGCCCTACGGCCGCGTGGCCGAGCTGATCGGCCTGCTGCAGCAGGCCGGGCTGTCGCGCATCGGCTTCATCACGGCCGGTGGGTCGGCGGCCAGCGCACCGAAGTAGCCCGTCCCACAGGAGGCAGCCTCCTACAATCGGAGGATGAACGAGAAATACGTCCCCGCCGAGGTCGAAAGCGCCGCCCAGGCGCACTGGAATGCCCGTGACGCCTACCGCGTCACCGAGGAATTGAGCAAGCCCAAGTTCTACGCCTGCTCGATGCTGCCCTACCCCTCGGGCAAGCTGCACATGGGCCATGTGCGCAACTACACCATCAACGACATGCTCACCCGCCAGCTGCGGATGAAGGGCATGAACGTGCTGATGCCCATGGGCTGGGACGCCTTCGGCCTGCCCGCCGAGAACGCGGCGATGAAGAACAAGGTGCCGCCGGCCGCGTGGACCTACTCGAACATCGCCCACATGAAGGGCCAGATGCAGGCCATGGGCCTGGCGATCGACTGGTCGCGCGAGGTCGCCACCTGCTCGCCGGCCTACTACAAGTGGAACCAGTGGCTGTTCCTGAAGATGCTGGAAAAGGGCATCGCCGTGCGCCGCACCCAGGTCGTCAACTGGGACCCGGTCGACCAGACCGTGCTGGCCAACGAGCAGGTGATCGACGGCCGCGGCTGGCGCTCGGGTGCGCTGGTGGAAAAGCGCGAGATCCCCGGCTACTACCTGAACATCGTGCAGTACGCCGACGAGTTGCTGTCGGCCGTGGCCAACCCCGAGGACAAGAACTACCTCGCCGGCTGGCCCGAGCGCGTGCGGCTGATGCAGGAGAACTGGATCGGCAAGAGCGAGGGCGTGCGTTTCGCCTTCCCGCACCAGATCCACGGTGCCGACGGCGCGTTGATCCAGGAAGGCAAGCTCTACGTGTTCACGACGCGCGCTGACACCGTCATGGGCGTCACCTTCTGCGCGGTCGCCCCCGAGCACCCGCTGGCGGCGCACGCCGCGGCGTCGAACCCCGCGGTGGCCGCCTTCATCGCCGAATGCGCGCAGGGCGGCACCACCGAAGCCGAGCTGGCCACGCAGGAGAAGAAGGGCGTGCCCACCGGCCTGAAGGTCACGCACCCGCTGACCGGCGAGCAGGTCGAGGTCTGGGTCGGCAACTACGTGCTGATGAGCTACGGCGACGGCGCGGTGATGGGTGTGCCCGCGCACGACGAGCGCGACTTCGAATTCGCGAAGAAATACAACCTGCCGATCCACCAAGTCGTCGCGGTTGAGGGCCATGCGTATTCCACCGCTGCGTGGGAGGAGTGGTACGGCGACAAGCAGCGCGGCCACTGCGTCCATTCCGGCGTGCTCGACGGCCTGGCCTACAAGCCGGCGGTCGACAAGGTGGCCGAGATGCTGGCTGCCAAGGGGTTGGGCGAGAAGAAGACCACCTGGCGCCTGCGCGACTGGGGCGTCAGCCGCCAGCGCTACTGGGGCACGCCGATCCCCATCATCCATTGCGACGATTGCGGCGCCGTGCCGGTGCCCGAGAGGGACCTGCCGGTCGTGCTGCCGGAAGACCTGATCCCCGATGGTTCCGGCAACCCGCTGAACAAGTGCGAGGCCTTCCTGAAGGTGGCCTGCCCGAGCTGCGGCAAGCCGGCGCGGCGCGAGACCGACACGATGGACACCTTCGTCGATTCGTCGTGGTACTTCATGCGCTACTGCGACCCGACGAACGACCAGCAAATGGTCGCCGAGGGCACGAAGTACTGGATGCCGATGGACCAGTACATCGGCGGCATCGAGCACGCGATCCTGCACCTGCTGTACGCGCGCTTCTGGACCAAGGTGATGCGCGACATCGGGCTGGTGAATGTCAACGAGCCGTTCACCCGCCTGCTGACGCAAGGCATGGTGCTCAACCACATCTACAGCCGCCGCACCGACAAGGGCGGCATCGAGTACTTCTGGCCGCACGAGGTCGACAACGTGTTCGACGAGGGCGGCAAGATCACCGGTGCCAAGCTGAAGAGCGACGGCTCGGCAGTCGCCTACGAAGGCGTGGGCACGATGTCGAAGTCGAAGAACAACGGCGTCGACCCGCAAGAGTTGATCGACCGCTACGGCGCCGACACGGCCCGCTTGTTCGTGATGTTCGCCTCGCCGCCCGAGCAGACGCTGGAGTGGAACGACGCCGGCGTCGAGGGCGCACACCGCTTCCTGAAGCGCGTCTGGGGTTTCGGCGCGAAGAACGCCGCGCTGCTGAAGGGTGTGGCCGACGCCGGCACGCTGACGGCCGGGGCCAAGGCCTTGCGCCGCGAGATCCACCTGGTGCTCAAGCAGGTCTCGTACGACTACGAGCGCATGCAGTACAACACCGTGGTCTCGGGCGCGATGAAACTGCTGAACGCGCTCGAAGGCTTCGCGCCCGGCGCCAATGACGCCGGTGTGCTGCGCGAGGGTTTCTCGGTGCTGCTGCGCGCGCTGTATCCGGCCTGCCCGCACGTCACGCACGCCTTGTGGGCCGAGATGGGCTACGCCGACGCGCTGGGCGACCTGCTGGACGCGCCCTGGCCCGCGGTCGACGAAGCCGCCCTGGTGCAGGACGAGATCGAGCTGATGCTGCAGGTCAACGGCAAGCTGCGCGGCGCCATCAAGGTGCCGGCCGCGGCCGACAAGGCGGCGATCGAGGCCGCGGCGCTGGCCAACCCGGAGTTCGCCAAGTTCTCCGAGGGCAAGCCGCCGAAAAAGGTCGTCATCGTGCCAGGCCGCCTGGTCAACGTGGTGGTCTGACGGTGCCGTCATCCCGGCGTGCGCTGATGGGCCTGGCCGCGCTGTCGGCGCTGGCGTTGTCGGGCTGTGGCTTCGCCCTGCGCCAGCCCGCGCAGCTGCCCTTCACCAGGCTGGCGATCAGCGGCTTCAAGCCCGCCTCGCCGATGGCTGATGCGCTGCGCCGTTCGCTACCGCCGACGGTGACCGTGGTGGCGCTGCCGCACGATGCCGAGGTGGTGCTGGTGGTGCTGGAAGACCGCTACGACAAGACCGTGGCCGCCTCCACCGCCGGTGGGCAGGTGGTCGAATTTCGCCTGCGCGTGACGCTGCGCTTTCGCCTCGACCGACCGGACGGCACGCAGAAGCTGGCCGAGCAGCGCCTGGAGCTGACGCGCGACATGAGCTACAGCGAGACCGCCGCGCTGGCCAAGCAGGCCGAGGAAGCGGGCCTGGTCCGCGAGATGCGTGCCGACCTGGCTCAGCAGCTGCTGCAGATGCTGGCCGTGTCGGCCAAGCCGTCCGCCTGACGCCCCGCACACCGCCTCAGCTGCCATGCAAGTCCGCGCCGACCAGTTGGCCACCCAGCTCTCGCGCGGAGGCCTGAAGGCCCTCTATACGATCCAGGGCGACGAGCCGCTGCTCGCGCAAGAGGCCGCCGACACGCTGCGCGCCGCGGCGCGCGCCGCCGGCTACAGCGAGCGCCAGGTCTTCACCGTCAGCGGCGCCCATTTCGACTGGAGCGGCGTGCTCGGCGCAGCGCAGTCCATGGGCCTGTTCGCCGACAAGAAGATCATCGAGATCCGCATCCCGACCGGCAAGCCGGGCAAGGACGGCTCGGCGGCGATCCAGGCTTACTGCGAACAACTCAATGAAGACGTGCTGACCCTGGTGCACCTGCCCCGGCTCGACTGGCAGACGCAGAAAGGCGCTTGGGTCGCCGCGCTGGACCGCGCGGGCGTGATGGTCAAGGTCGAGCCGGTCGAGCGCCATGCGTTGCCGGGCTGGATCGCCCAGCGCCTGGCGGCCCAAAGCCAGCGCGTGGCGCCGGGCGAAGCCGGTCAGCAGGCCCTGGCCTTCTTCGCCGACCGCGTCGAAGGCAACCTGCTCGCCGCCCACCAGGAACTGCAGAAGCTCGCCCTGCTGCACCCGGCGGGCGAGCTGAGCTTCGAGCAGATCGAGGCCGCGGTGCTCGACGTGGCGCGCTTCGACGTCTTCCAGCTCGGTGCTGCCGTGCTGGCCGGCCAGGCGCCGCGCGCGCTGCGCATGCTGGACGGCCTGAAGGCCGAGGGCGAGGCCGCCGTGCTGGTGCACTGGACGTTGGCCGAGGACGTGCGTGCCCTCAAGCGCGCCCGCGACGCGATGGCCGGTGGCAAGCCAGTGCCGATGGCGCTGCGCGAGGCCCGCGTCTGGGGCGACAAGGAACGCGCCTTCGAGGCCGTGCTGCCCGGCGTCGACGACGCCGCGCTGGCCGCGCTGGTCGAGGCCGCGAGTACCTGCGATGGCCTGGTCAAGGGCCTGCGCCACCCCGGCTGGCCTGACGACGCCTGGGACGGCCTGCGCCGCCTGATGCTGATGACGCTGGACCTGGTGGCCGCCGCCCGGGCCAGCGGATCCAGGCGCTCGGCCGGGCGCCCGGCACACCGCCCGCTGGCCCTCGGCCCCGCGGCGTAGGCGGCGCGCGGCGGGCCTCGTCGACCGGCACGGCCTCAGGGGCCGAACGCCGCCGGCGACACGACCGGCTTGAGCAGCAGCACAGAGTCGTGTTCGTCGCCCGCGCGTCGGCCGTCGCACAGGACCCAGCCCTTGTCGTTGATCGCCGCGGCGCCGCTCAAGGTCCAGTGCGCCCGGTCGGTGTCGGACAACAGCTCTTCGAGCCGATAGACCCGCTGGCCGTCGAACAGGAAGGGGTGGGGTCGGTCCGTCGTGTACGAGCCCAGCACCACACCGCTGCCGTTGACCGCCCATGCCGATGCGCCCGCGCCTTCGGGCGTCGGCACCGCCGCCAACTGCCCCTTGGCATGGACGAAGGCGCGGCTGCTGCCGTCGGCCAGCTGCGCCCCGCCCACCACCTGACCGGCGTCGTTGACCGCGCTGGCCCACGACAAGGCGCCACCCAGCGTGCCCAGGTCGCGCATCAACCCCTTGCGAAAGACGAAGGCGTGGTAGCTGCCGTCGGGCAGATCGGCCGTGCCCACGGCATGGCCGCGGTTGTTGACGGCAACGGCCGAGCTGGTGGCGCCGCCGAAGGTGCCCAGTTCCTGCTGCACCCCGCCGCGCCAGACATAGGCGCGCACCCGGCCGTCGCGGCTGCCGGTGGCCTGGCCGACGACATGGCCGCTGTCGCTCAGGCCGTAGGCCCAGGCGTCCGAGAAATAGCCGCCGTAGTCATCTTCGTTGAAGCCGTAGATGTTGGCGCCGAAGCCGCGGTCCATCAGAACCTCTCCCTTCATCACGCCCCAGTCGTGGCTTTCAGAGCCCACCACGTCGCCCCACCGGTTGATGCCGCTGAAGTAGGCCGTGCCGTACTTGCTCTGGCCACCGAGGAACTGGATGAAGCCGCCCTTCTTGTCGTGCGTCTCGAACCAGGAGAACGGGTTCGCGTACTGGAAGCTGTGCACGACCATCGTGCCGTCGTTGTTCAGCGCCACGCCCGCGTACCAGAACATGTCCACGCCCCCGCTGGGCACCGGCCGCAGCACGGGCACCACGCGGTAGGCCGGCAACTCCGCCAGCGCCGAAACCGAAACCGCCGCCAAGGCGAACGCACAAAGGGCCCGCCTCAGACCCGATTCAAAGACAGCGAACATGCCACCACCACCCTTCCTGCGCTTTCGCGCCGCTCGGCCCGACGCCTCCCTGTGGCACGGTCGCCTCGAAAAAGGCTAGCGCCAACGGCTCGGCTCAGCACCCCCTGGGCGCAGCTTTCATGGCGGTGCCGCGGTGCAAATGCGCCGCGACTGCGCCAGGTCAATAGCCTGTCGAGCGATCGACCCGGTGCGCGAGCGGCCGGCCGGCGCGCAGCGCGCGCACGTTCGCTGCCACCACGGCCGCAGCGCTGCGCGGGTCGGTCTGGGCCGCGGCGTGCGGCAGCACGGTCACCCGCGGGTGGGCCCAGAACGGGTGGCCGGCGGCCAGGGGCTCCTGGGCGAAGACATCGAGCACGGCATGCGACACCTGGCCGGCGTCCAGCGCCGCCAGCAGGTCGGCCTCGACCACGTGAGCGCCACGGGCCAGGTTGACCAGGGCCGCGCCGGGCTTCATCGCGGCGAAGACGGTGGCGTCGAGCAGGCCGCGCGTCGCGGGTGTCAGCGGCAGCAGGTTGATGACCACGTCGGCATCGCCCAGCGCCAGAGCCAGCGGCCCGGCCTCGCGGTGCCAGGCCCGCACGGGGTAGCCCTGGGCCGACAGTCGGGCGGCCACCGCCCCGCCCATCTGGCCGCGGCCCAGCACCGTGACCCGCCACTCGTCGGCGCGACGCTGCGGCAGCACCCGCCAACGGCTTTCGCGCTGCTGGCGCGCGTAAGCGAAGAAGCCACGCTGCAAGGCCAGCACGGCCCACAGCGCGGTTTCGGCCATGGCCGCGTTCATCGCCGGGTCGACCATGCGCGCGAGGGGCACGGCCGTTGGCAGCGTGGGGTCGGCCAGCAGCCGGTCGACCCCGGCCCACAGCGACTGGATCAGGCGCAAGCCGGGCAGGCCCTGCAGGCGGCCCGGCGGCGGGTTGGCGACCACGGCGACGTCCACCGTCGCCGGGTCCAGCTCGGCCAGTGCATCGGCGACGCGTTCGCCCGGCAAGGCCTCGCGCAGGTGCGCCAGCCAGGCCGCGCGCTCGGCCGCATCGAGCTCGCCACACAGGTAAACACTCATGACCGCCAGCGTAACCGGTTCACAATCGATGCAGGCTGGGCGCCGTGCGCGGGCCCCGGCTGTTGGAGGGGCGCGCAACCCACACGAACATGACTCCGCCAGCCAGCGACCAGGCACCGCGGGGCTCGGCCGCGATGCGCCCGGGCCCCGCTCGCGCCCCTGCCTCGGCGGTGCGAGGCGCCACCGGCTGGCGTTGGCCCACGGTGTCGATCCGCGTGGCCGTGGTCACGGCCATCGTCGCCGGTGTCGTGCTGCCGGGCCTGGCCATGCTGTGGGCCGATGCCCAGGTGGCGCACGACCAGATCGAGCCGCTGATCCAGCGCCGTCGCGACAACCTGCTGGGCCTGACCGCCACCGCCCTCGCCGAGCCGCTGCGCCGCGGCCAGACCGAGCAGTTGCAACGCCTGCAGCAGGCGCTGCTGCACGACCCGCTGGTCTGCGGGCTCGATCTGCGCCTGGCCGATGGCAGCGCGGCCACGCCGGCGCAGGCCTGCGAGGCCTCGTCGGCCGACTGGCGCGAAGTGCCCTTGCAGGCCGACGGCCGCGCGGTCGGCACGCTGCGCC
The DNA here is from genome assembly GCA_044226465.1 of Burkholderiaceae bacterium. GTDB lineage: Bacteria > Pseudomonadota > Gammaproteobacteria > Burkholderiales > Burkholderiaceae_C > Ideonella. The sequence continues at coordinate 93,170 of JBGAGZ010000002.1, forward strand.
TGGGCTTCGACAACCGCGCGATGCAGCAGCTAGAGAGTGGCCGCCGCGCCGCGCTGCTGCGGCTGGTGGGCGTGCAGATCGTGCTGGGGGCCGTGGTGCTGATCTGGGTGCTGAACTGGCGCCTGCTGCGGCCGATCGACCGGCTGAAGCGCCAGGCCCAGGCGCTGGCCCGGCCCGACGCGGCCGGTGCCGGCGGCCGCAAGCGCTGGCAGCGCCGCGATGAGCTGGGCGAGCTGGGCCAGCACCTGAACGTGGCACACGAGCGCATCGCCGAGCTGGTCGATGCGCTCGAGGGTCGCAACGCCGAGCTGCGCCGGCTGGCCATGGTGGACCAGCTCACCGGCCTGCCCAACCGCCGCCTGTTCCGCGAGCTGTTCGACCACGCGCTGGCGATGGCGCGCCGCTCGCAGCAACCGATGGCGCTGATGTTCATCGACCTGGACCGCTTCAAGCACATCAACGACACGCTCGGCCACCCGGCCGGCGACGAGCTGCTTCGCGCGTTGGGGCAACGCCTGCGCGGCGCGATGCGCGGGTCGGACATCGTCGGCCGCCTGTCAGGTGACGAGTTCATCGCGCTGCTGCCCGACACCGCCACGCCCGAGGCCATTGCCCACGCAGCGCTGCGCGTGATCCACGCGATCGAGACCCCCGTGCCCTTGCCCGGCCGCGGCGTGCAGATGCAGGTCTCGGCCAGCGTGGGCGTGGCGCGCTACCCGGACGATGGCCAGGCCTTCGACGACCTGCTGCGCCACGCCGACCAGGCGATGTACCGCGCCAAGGCTGCCGGGCGCGGGCGCTACGCGCTGTTCCGCGAGGCCGAGCGGGTCGACACGTCGTCACAAGGCCACGGCGCCGAGCTGGCGCTGGCCTTGTCGCGCCACGAGCTGCTGCTGCACTACCAGCCCGTCATCGACACCCGCACCGGCGCCGCCCTCGGCGCCGAGGCCCTGCTGCGCTGGCAGCACCCCAGCCAGGGCCTGCTGTCGCCGGCCCGCTTCATCCACCGCGCCGAGGAATGCGGCCAGATGCACGCGCTGGGGCGTCACAGCCTGCGCAGCGCCTGCGGCCAGCTGGCCCAGTGGAAGGCCGCGGGCCTGCAGGTGGGCCATGTCGCGGTCAACCTGAGCGCCGGCGAGTTCCGCCACGAGCAGCTGCCGCGCCTGGTCGAGCAGTTGATTGCCGACCATGGCCTGGCCCCCGGCGAGCTGGAGCTGGAGCTGTCCAGCCACACGGCGATGGCCGACGCCGAGTTCACCCAGGCCCGGGCCGACGAGCTGCGCGCAGCCGGCGCGGCGCTGGTGCTGGACGACGTGGGCTCGTCCATGGTCTCGCTGGCGCGGCTGGGCCAGTTGCAGCCGACCAAGATCAAGATCGACGCGGCCCTGGTGGCCAGCCTGCCGCAGGACACGCGGGCCTGCGCCACGGTGCGCGCGGTGGTGCAGCTGGCGCAGGGCCTGGGCATCGGCGTGGTGGCCACCGGCGTCGAGACGGAGGCCCAGCGCGACGCCCTGGCCCAGGCCGGCTGCCCCTGGCAGCAGGGCTACCTGTTCGCGCAACCGGCGGCGGCGAGCAACGAGCCACAGTGGGCCCAGCCGGTGGACGCGCAGGGCCTGGACGGGGTCGATCAGCGGCTGGCCTGGCCGGCGGCCAGCCCGAGCAGCCGGTCCAGGGCCCACTGAACCGTGGCGGACCGCACGGCCGTGCGGTCGCCGGGCCAGACCTGGTGGGTGGCTTCGGCCTCGATCGAGCCCTGCGGACCGCGCCAGGCCCAACCCAGCCAGACCAGGCCGACCGGCTTGCCCGGTGTCGCCCCGCCGGGGCCGGCGATGCCGGTGACGGCCACCGCCAGGTCGGCCGCGCTGTGCCGCAAGGCGCCTTGCGCCATCGCCAGGGCCACCGGCTCGCTGACGGCGCCGTGCGCCGCGACCAGGTTGGCGTCCACTCCCAGGGCTTCGGTCTTGGCGGCGTTGCTGTAAGTGACGAAGCCGCGCTCGAACCAGTCGCTGGAACCGGCCACGCTGGTGCACAGCGCGGCGATCAGGCCACCGGTGCAGCTTTCGGCGGTGGCGATGCGCAGGCCGCGCGGACGCAGGGCGTCCGCCAGCGTGGCCACTTGCGCGATCAGCGCGTCGTCGTCGTTCAGCAAGGCCACGGCGTGGTCGTTCGCATCAGCCGCGCCAGAGGCGCCACAGCGCCAGCACGAGCAGGGTGCACAGCGCGGCCACCGCGTCGTCCAGCAGGATGCCCAGGCCCTGGCGCCAGCCGGGCGCCTCGCCGGGGCGGGCCTTGAAGCGCTGGTCAGCCCAGGCCACCGGGCCGGGCTTGGCAGCGTCGAAGAAACGGAACAGCACGAAGGCCGCGAGCTGGCCGCCGAAGCCGGTGGGCATGACCAGCCAGAGCACGGCCCAGAAGGCCAGCACCTCGTCCCACACCACGGCGCTGGGGTCGGCCACGCCCAAGGCCTGGGCGGTGCGGGTGCAGGCCCACCAGCCCACCACGGCGCCGACCGAGAGCACCACGCCCCAAGCCAGCGGCGTGAGCCAGTGGCTGAGCACCAGGTATGCCAGCCATGCCCACAGCGTGCCGGCCGTGCCCGGGGCCACCGGCGACAGGCCGCTGCCGAAGCCGAGCGAGAGCAGGTGGGCTGGGTGCGACAGCATCAGCCGCGCGCTGGCCGGGCGCGGCGCGGCGGGCCTGGGCGGCCACTCGCCACGGATGCGGGCATCTTCGACGGGCGGCTCGGCGGGGGGCATCGCGAGGCTCGGTCTTTCAGGCCTTGAAGTGGTCGAAGCCGGACAGGCCGGACAGGTCCAGCGGCTCGCGGCCATGCGCTTCGCTGAAGACCCGCAGGCCGTCGGCCGCGGGCTCGATGCGGCCAATGCGGGTGACCGGCGTGCCGCTGGCCAGGCCGGCGGCACGCACCTGGTCGGCCTGGGCCGCGGGGGCGCAGAACAGCAGCTCGTAGTCGTCGCCGCCGGCCAGCAGGCACTCGCGCTGCACCGCGTCGGGCTGCGCCGCCAGCGCCGCGCTGCGCGGCAGGGCGTCGAGCCAGAGCGTGGCGCCCACGCCCGAGCGCCGCAGCACATGGGCCAGGTCACCGAGCAGCCCGTCGGACAGGTCGATCGCGGCGCTGGCCACGCCGCGCAGCGCCTGGCCCAGGGCGACACGCGGCTGCGGCTGCTCCATCGCGACGCGCACCGCAGCGAAGGCCTCGCCGGCCAGGTCGACCCGGCCGCGGAAGACCTCGAGCGCCAGGCGCGCGTCGCCCAGGCAGCCGCTGACCCACAGCTCGTCGCCGGCGCGTGCGCCGCTGCGCAGCAGGGCTTGGCCCGGCGGCACCTGGCCGATCACGGTGATGCCCACGGTCAGCGGGCCGGCCGTGGTGTCGCCACCCACGAGCTCGATGCCTTGCTGTTCGGCCAAGGCCAGCAGGCCCCGCGCGAAGGGCGCCAGGAAGGCGGCTTCGGCCCGCGGCAGGCTCAGGCTCAGCGTGAAGGCCAGCGGCGCGGCGCCGCAGGCGGCCAGGTCGCTCAGGTTCACCGCCAGCGCCTTGTGGCCCAGGCGCTCGGGCGCGACGGTGGACAGGAAGTGGCGGCCCTCGACCAGCAGGTCGGTCGACACCGCCAGCTGCATGCCCGGCGTGGGCACCAGCAGCGCGCAGTCGTCGCCGCCACCCAGCACCGCGCGTTGGATTGGCGGCCGGAAGTACTTGTCGATCAGGTCGAATTCACCGAGGGCCATGGCCCGGATTGTCAGGCAACGCCCAGCAGCAGCGCGCGGCCAGCGCCGGGCCGCTCCCAAGCGGCCGCGCTACCCTCTCGGAGGGTGCTGCCGGTACTCCGGCAGCGGGTGCAGTAGGTTCGCAAGTTCGACGGCGGACTTGACGTTCATCTTCTCGAATACGCGCGCGCGGTGGACCTCGACCGTGCGCACGCTGATGTCCAGCTCGTCGGCAATCAGCTTGTTCGGCCGGCCCTCGACCACCAGCCGCATCACCTCGCGCTCGCGCTCGGTCAGCTCGGCCAGCGCGCGCTCGACCTCGCGCTGGCCGGTGCGCCGCGCCAGCGCCGCCTCGCTGCGCAGCAACGCCTGCTCGATGCGGTCGACCAGGGCGTTGTCCGAAAAAGGCTTCTCGACGAAATCGAAGGCGCCGCGCTTGACCGCCGCGACCGCCGTGGGCACGTCGCCATGGCCGGTCAGGAAGATGACCGGCAGCACCTCGGTGAAACCGCGCTCGACCAGCTGGTCGAACAGCGCCAGGCCGGACAGGCCCGGCATGCGCACGTCCAGCAACAGGCACGACGGCGCGCTCGGCCATTCGGCCGGCGTCTTGCCCGCCAGGAAGGCCGCGAAGGCGTCGCCGCTGGGGTGGCCCTCGGACAGCAGCCTGCGCGTGCGCAACAGCCAGGCCAGCGCGTCGCGCACCACGTCCTCGTCGTCGACCAGGTAGACCATGGGCAGGCCGAAGCGGCCGGTGAGGCTGGCAGTCATGGGTCAGGGGCTCGTCGTCGGTTCGCCGGCCATGCGGAACGCGTCCGGCACCGGGAGGGTAAACCGGAACTCGGTGCCGCCGCCATCGGCCGCTGCGGCGGGGCCGAAATCGAGCGCGCCGCCATGCTGCTCGATGACCGTGCGGCACAGCGACAGGCCCAGCCCCATGCCCTCGGCACGGGTGGTGAAGAAAGGCGTGAACAGCCGCGCCGCCACCTCGGGTGCGATGCCCGGGCCGCGGTCGACGACGGCCACGTGCACCCAGCGCGGGTGGGGCTGGGTCACGCGCAGCGTCAGCACGCGTTGCTCCAGCGGCGTTGCCTCGCCTTCCATGGCCTGGATGCCGTTGCGCGTCAGGTTCAGCAGCACCTGCTCGACCATGGTGCGGTCGGCCCACACGCGCGGCGAAGGTTTGGGGCAGACCACCTCGATGCGGGTGCCGCTCTTGCGCGCCTGCAGGCGCACCAGCGGCAGCACGGCTTCGATCAGCAGGTCGGCGCCGATCGCCTCGCGCGCCTGCTCGCGGCGGCGCACGAAGCCGTGCACGCTCTTGATCACCCGGCCGGCCCGCTCGGCCTGCTCGGCGATGCGCTCCAGCGCCTGGCGCAGCAGGGGCACGGTGGCATCGGCGGCACCGGCGGACTCGCCGGCCGGTTGCTGCTCGACCTCGGTGACGAGGTTCAACGAGCCGGTGGCATAGCTGGCGATCGCCGCGAGCGGCTGGTTCAGCTCGTGGCTCAGCAGCGAGGCCATCTCGCCCACGGTGGCCAGGCGGGCGGTGGCCTGCAGGCGCTCCTGTTGCTGGCGCGACAGCTCTTCCATGCGCCGCTCGGCGCTGACGTCCAGCACCGCGCTCATCCAGCCCGCGTGGTGGCCCACGCGGTCCAGCAGCGGCGCCTCGTAGATCATGACCGGGAAGCGCTCGCCGTTCTTGCGCATGAACTGGGTCTCGAAGCCCTCGCGCTGGGCCACCGGGTCGCGCGCCAGCTTCAGTCGCTCGCCCTGGCGGCGGTGGTATTCGTCGATGTGCTCTGGCGGCCAGTACGGCGGCGGGTCGCGGCCGATGATCTGGTCCGCGCCCCAGCCCACCATGGCGCAAAAGGCCGGGTTGACATAGGTGACGCGGCCGTGGATGTCGCGCGCCCGCAGCCCCGTGACCAGCGAGTCCTCCATCGCGCGGCGAAAGGCCAGGGCCTCGGCCAGCGCCGTCTCGGCCAGGCCGCGTCGGCGCACGTCGCGCGCCAGCAGCACCACCAGCGCGAACAGACCCAGCGACAGGCCCAGCACCAGCGCCAGGGTCAGGTTGGGGATCAGGCCCGGGCGGCCCTGGGCCGCGTCGGCACGCAGCTGCAGCGAGTTTCCCGGCAGATCGACCAGTCGGGTCGCGTGGTAGATGCCGGCACCGCGGTGCACGCCGGCGCGCACCAGGCGCGTGCCATCCGCCTCGACCAGCGACAGCTCGTGCTCGGCCGCGCCGGCCGCCGTGGCGGCGTCGTCGAGCAGCTGGCCCAGGCCCAGCGTGGCCACCATGTAGCCGCTGGGGCGCCCGCCGCGGTCCAGCGGCAGGCACAGGTCCATCACCTCCAGGCCCAGGCCGCCGGGCTGGGGCACGAAGTACGAGCGCGAGAACTGCGGCGCCGCCACCCGGCGCGCGGTGGCGCAGACGGCCTGCATCTCGATTTCCAGCTCGGCGCGCGGGATGCTGGAGAACAGCGGGCCGCGGAACGGGCTGTCGGCCGCCTCGACCACGCGACGGTCGATGTCGCGCCATTCCATGCGCAGGAACTCGCGGCGCTGGCGCAGCATGTCCTGCGCGTCGAAGCGCCATTGGGTGGGCGTGGGGTCGTTCCAGGTCAGCGACTGGGCGCTCTGCAGGCTGCGCTGCACCAGGCGCCGCAACTCGGCGGCCGAGGCGCCGGCCACAGCGTCGGCCCGGTCCTGAGCGCGGGAGTCTTCATAGCTCAGCGTCAGCCCGACCAGCAGCGACTGCGCCACCAGCAGCAGCGACACCAGCGCCACCCACAGCAGCCAGCGCACGCCGCGCCGCGGACGCGGCAGATGGACGGTGACGGCGGCTTCGGCGGGCGGGTTCATGCGGCGCTGGCAGTATGGGTGCGCCGGGCCGCCCGGCCCTAAGCAATTTCGCGCATGCGGCGGGCCACCTCGGCTGGCGACACTGGCGGGGTTGTGTGGCAGGGCCGACGCCTACAATCCCACCCCCTTCCAGCCGCGCCCACCGAGGACCAGCCCCATGCCGACCTTCGAGGAAAAACGAGCCGAACTGCGCAAAGCCGCGCTGGAATACCACGAGTTCCCGACACCGGGCAAGGTGGCCATCACCGCAACCAAGCAGCTGATCAACCAGCGCGACCTGGCATTGGCCTATTCGCCCGGCGTGGCCGCCGCCTGCGAGGAGATCGTCGAGGACCCGGCGAACGCCTTCCGCTACACCTCGCGGGGCAACCTGGTGGCCGTGGTGACCAACGGCACCGCGGTCTTGGGCCTGGGCGACATCGGCCCGCTGGCCAGCAAGCCGGTGATGGAAGGCAAGGGCGTGCTGTTCAAGAAGTTCGCCGGCATCGACGTCTTCGACATCGAGATCAACGAGAAGAACGTCGACAAGCTGGTCGACATCATCGCCGCGCTGGAGCCCACCTTCGGCGGCATCAACCTCGAGGACATCAAGGCGCCGGACTGCTTCTACGTCGAGCGCAAGCTGCGCGAGCGGCTGTCGATCCCGGTGTTCCACGACGACCAGCACGGCACGGCCATCGTCGTCGGCGCGGCCCTGCTCAACGGCCTGAAGGTGGTGGGCAAGTCGATCAAGGAAGTCAAGCTGGTCTCGTCGGGCGCGGGCGCCGCCGCACTGGCCTGCCTGAACATGATGGTCAAGCTGGGCCTGCCCAAGGAAAACATCTGGGTCACCGACCTGGCCGGCGTGGTCTACGAGGGCCGCACCGAGCTGATGGACCCGGACAAGGCCGAATTCGCGCAAAAAACCGAGCTGCGCAAGCTGGCCGAGGCGATCGCCGGGGCGGATGTGTTCCTCGGCTTGTCGGCCGGCGGCGTGCTCAAGCCCGAGATGGTCCAGTCCATGGGGCCGCGGCCACTGATCTTCGCGCTGGCCAACCCGACACCGGAAATCATGCCGGAAGAGGTCAAGGCGGTGCGCGATGACGCGATCATGGCCACCGGCCGCACCGACTACCCGAACCAGGTCAACAACGTCCTGTGCTTCCCGTACATCTTCCGCGGTGCGCTGGACTGCAATGCCAGGACCATCAACGACGAGATGGAGATCGCCGCGGTGCATGCGATCGCCGAGCTGGCCCAGGCCGAGCAGAGCGACGTGGTGGCCTCGGCCTATGCCGGCGCCAGGCTCTCGTTCGGGCCGGAGTACCTGATCCCCAAGCCCTTCGACCCGCGGCTGATGATGCAGATCGCCCCGGCGGTGGCCGACGCGGCACGCCTGTCCGGCGTCGCCCAGCGCCCGATCGCCGACCTGGCCGCCTACCGCGACAAGCTGCAGAGCTTCGTCTACGCCTCGGGCACGCTGATGAAGCCGATCTTCGCGGTGGCGAAGAAGGCCAAGGCCAAGCGCGTGGCCTTTGCCGAGGGCGAAGACCGGCGCGTGCTCTCGGCCGCCCAGGTGATCGTCGACGAGGGCCTGGCCCAGCCCTGGCTGGTTGGCCGCGGCAGCGTGATCCGCGCCCGCATCGAGAAGCTGGGGCTGCGCCTGCAGGAAGGGCGCGACTACGAGCTGGTCAACATCGACGACGACCGCCGCTACCGCGACTACTGGCAGACCTACCACCAGATGATGGAGCGCCGCGGCGTCACCGAGCAGTTGGCCAAGATCGAGATGCGGCGGCGCCTGACGCTGATCTCCAGCATGCTGCTGCACAAGGGCGAGGTCGACGGCCTGATCTGCGGCACCTGGGGCACGACCGAGCTGCACCTGCACCATGTCGGCTCGGTGATCGGCAAGCGGCCGGGCGTGAAGACCTTCGCCTGCATGAACGGCCTGCTGCTGCCGGGGCGGCAGGTCTTCCTGGTCGACACCCACGTCAACTACGACCCGACCGCCGAGCAACTGGCCGAGATCACGGTGATGGCGGCCGAGGAGATGCGCCGCTTCGGCATCCAGCCCAAGGCCGCGCTGCTGTCGCACTCGAACTTCGGCTCCAGCAACCACCCCTCGGCCATCAAGATGCGCGAGACCCTGGCGCTGGTGCAGCAATCGGCGCCCTGGCTCGAGGTCGATGGCGAGATGCACGGCGACGCCGCGCTCGACGCCGCCTACCGCGCCGAGCTGATGCCACGCAGCAGCCTGAAGGGCGAGGCCAACCTGCTCGTGTCGCCCAACATCGACGCCGCCAACATCAGCTACAACCTGCTGAAGACGGCCTCCGGCGGTGGCATCGCGATCGGCCCGGTGCTGCTGGGAGCGGCCAAGCCGGTGCACATCCTGACGCCCTCGGCGACCGTGCGCCGCATCGTCAACATGACGGCGTTGACCGTCGCCGACGCGAATGCGCAGCGTTGACGGTGCATGAATAGCTAAGCCAATACTTCTCTAAATGAGAAGTTAGCATACACTTATACCCTTTGTCGTTGCCTCATTTTGGGGCAATGGCCTTGTGGTTTTCGCGCCAATCAGATAGCATTCGGGTTTAAGTCTTCAGGGTAAACCCGTGGCGCGTTTCGGTCCACTGCTGGTGGGGAGGTCCTTGCAAAAGTGGGGGCTCACCACCTTCGCAGGGGTGCTGATCGGTGCAGCCGCGCTGGTTCACCTCAATGCCGAGGCAACGGCGGACACGGGCCCGATGGCCCGCGACGCACGCCCGGCGGTCGGTACGGTGGCCTTGGCCGCCTTGCCGGTGGAGGCGCAGCAGACCGAGCGCTTGATCCGTTCCGGTGGCCCCTTTTCCTATGCGAAGGACGGCATCGTGTTCGGCAACCGAGAGCAAATGCTGCCGCGCCAACCGCGAGGTTTTTACCGCGAATACACCGTGCGCACACCGGGCTCGCATGACCGGGGCGCGCGGCGCATCGTCTGCGGCGGTCGCCAGCCGCGGGAACCCGAAGCCTGTTTTTATACCGAAGACCATTACGCGAGCTTCAGGCGCATCGCGCCTTGAGCCGCCGAGGGTCGGCGGGCGGGAACGAACGGATTTCTTTTTTTGTTGAACAAGGAGGAACGCGACCATGCTCTTGCAGACCGTCCGTCCCAACATCGTGCAGGCGATACGCGCCTATCGGGTCGATGACCTGATGCGCTCGGCCCAGGAAGCGGGCCAGCATTTCTTGTACGCCAATCTGTCCGAGGCGCAGTCCAAGCAGGACGTGCTCGACGGCATCGCGACATCGTTCCTCTTCCCGCAGCACTTCGGCAAGAACCTCGATGCCTTGTTCGACTGCATGACCGACCTGGTCCACAAGGCCGGCTCGCAGCCGGGCTTCGTGGTGGTGCTGGAGCAGATCCCCGACAACTCGCGCTTCGATCGTGAGTCGCGCGAGCAACTGCTCGACGTGTTCCGCGACGCGGCCGACTTCTGGGCCGAGAGGAAGATACCGTTCAGGTGCTTCTATTCTTTTCAGTAGCCCGCTCCCAAGAAAACGGGTCATGGGAGCGGGCGGTGGAAACGGCCCCCAACGAAACCAAGCCGGCCGCCAAGGCCAGCGCCAAGGCAGGCACCAACCCCAACTTCGGCATGAACATGCCGATGATGAGCAGTGCCTTCGACACGGCCATGTGGCTCAACGCAGCATGAGCCTGTACTGACGCTTGTCGAGCGCCCCTGCAACGGCCCGCCTCACCGCGGGCCGTTGTCATTGCGGCGGCGGCAGCGCCTGCGCCAGCGCCACGAACTCGGCCACCGGCACCTCTTCAGCGCGGCGCTGCAGGTCGAAGTGACCGCCGAAGCCCTGCGCATCGAGCCAGCGGCCCAGCGAGTGCCGCAGCAGCTTGCGCCGTTGCGAGAAGGCGGCGGCGACCATCGCCTCGAAGCGCGGCAAGTCGACCGCCGCGGCCTGCGGCAGCGGCTGCATGCGCACCACGGCCGAGTCGACCTGCGGCGGCGGGTCGAAGGACTCGGGCGGCACGTCGATCAGCGACTCGATGTCGTAGCGCCACTGCAGCATCACCGACAGCCGGCCGTAGGTCTTGCTGCCCGGCCCGGCGGCCATCCGCTCCACCACCTCTTTCTGCAGCATGAAGTGCTGGTCGACCACCCGGTGGGCCCAGGGCAGCAGGTGGAACAGGATCGGCGTGGAGATGTTGTAGGGCAGGTTGCCCGCGATGCGAAGCTGGACACCCGAGTCCCCGCCCAGGCGGTCGGCCAGCGCGCCGAAGTCCACCTTCAGCACGTCGGACTCGACCACGTCCAGCCCCTGGCGCTGGCGCAGCCGGGCGGCGAGGTCACGGTCCAGTTCGACCACCGTCAATCGGCCGCAGCGCTCGAGCAGCGGCTGGGTCAGCGCCCCCAGGCCGGGGCCGATCTCGACCAGGGACTGGCCGGGCCGCGGGTCGATCGCCCGCACGATCGCGTCGATGACCGCGGTGTCGGCCAGGAAGTGCTGGCCGAATCGCTTTCTCGCGATGTGCGGGGCCGTCACTGCTGGGGCGGCTCGCGCATCTCGATATAGGCCCGGGCCCGGAGCTCGGCGGCCCAGTCGGCATAGGCGGGCTCGAACTTCTGCTCCTTGAGCACGTTGCGGGCCTGCTCGCGCAGTTCCTTCGGGTCGACCGGCACCTGGCGACGCTCCAGCACCTGGATCAGGTGCATGCCGAAGCGCGACTGCACCGGCGCCGAGATGCCCCCGGGCGGCAGGCGGTTCATCGCCTCTTCGAACTCGGGCACGAACTGGCCGGGGCCGACCCAGCCGAGGTCGCCCCCACCGGCGGCCGAGCCGTCTTCGGAGTACTGCTTGGCCAGCTCCTCGAAGCGGCGGGTGCCGGCGAAGATCTGGTCGCGGAACTCGGTCAGCCGGCGCTGCGCCGCATCGGCCGACAGCGCGGGCGAGGTGCGCAGCAGGATGTGCCGTGCGCGCGTCTGGGTCACCGACGCGCTGCCGGTCTCGCTGCGCGACAGCAGCTTCAGGATGTGGAAGCCCGCGCCGCTGCGCAGGGGCTGGGCCGTGACGCCGCCCACGGCCAGCGGCTTGACCGCCTCGACGAACAGGTCCGGCAGGCGGTCGGCGGCCTTGGCGCCGATCTCGCCACCCTTGTCCTTGTTGGCGTCTTCCGACACGGCCTTGGCCACCACTTCGAAAGGCTCGCCGGCACGCACCCGGGCCAGCGCCGCATCGGCGCGCGCCTTGCGCTCGGCCACCACCGCTTCGCTGGCGTTCTCCGGCACGCTGACCAGGATCTGCGCAATGTTCAGCTCGGCCACCGCGGCGGCCTGGTTCTGGCGCGTGGCCAGCAGGTTGTCGATCTCGGCGTCAGTGACGCGGATGCGGCCGATCACCTCGCGCTCGCGGATGCGCTCGGCCAGCATCTGGTCGCGCAGCGTGGCGCGAAAGCGTGTGTAGTCCATGCCTTCCGCCTTCAGGCGCTCCCGCAGCGCCTCGACGCTGAGCTTGTTCATCGAGGCCACGTTGGCCACCGCACGGTCCAGCTCGGGCTCGTCGACCTTCATGCCGCTGTCGCGGGCGTAGGTGACGATGACGCGCTCCTCGATCAAGGCGTCGATCACCTGCTTGCGCAGGTCGGCCTCTGCCGGCAGGCGGGCCTTGCCGCGGGCAGCCTCCTCGCGGGCGCGGGCCATGCGCTGCTCGACCTCGAACTGGGTCACCAGCTCGTTGTTGACGATGGCGACGATGTAGTCGGCCTGTCGGGCGACGGGCTTGGCGGCTGGTGCCGAGGCCGCGGCGGCCGGGGCCGTCTGCGCCTGGGTGAGGGCCGGGGCCAAGGTCAGGGCGGCCAGTGCCAGCGCGGCGCGGATGCGGGTCTTGTCGATCATGGGTGGGACGGGGTCGTCGAGGGGGCCGAAGGGCTGGTGGGGCGCGCGGGCGCGAGGTTACTGGGCACTGGGGGCCGAGGAGGCCGCGTCGTCGTCGCGCAGCAGCCGGTAGCCGGGGATATTGTCCTTCAGGACCTTCAACGGGTTGCTGCCCAACCGGGACAGGCCGATCAGCTCCAGTTGCAGCATCCAGTGGGTGGTCGATTCGCTCAGGCCGGTGGACACCTTCTGCACCACGAAGCGGCCGATCCAGCAGCCTGCGTCGTATTCGAGGCCGGCCAGCGAATCGGTGACCCGGCTGTCGCGCATGCTGTAGTTGACCCGGCCCACGCCGTAGAGCGTGCCCTGGCAAGCGCCGCCACCGGGCTTAGTCTCGCCCCGGTAGATCGGCCATTGCCAGCCCAGCTCGAACTGCTCGTTCAGGTCGCGCGCGTAGCGATAGGTTCCCGACAAGGTTTGAAAAGGCCCGGGCTGGTAGCGCGCCGCCACGATGGACCGCACCGGGCGGTCGATGCTGGCGTTGTATTGGACCGTGGCATCGAAGGTCCACGCAGGGAACAGCGTGCCGGAGCCGAACAGCAGCAGGTCGGACGCGCGCTTGTCGCCCTCCACACCCTCGGGCGTCAGGCGCTGGTCGCGCAGCAGGAAGCGCTGCGCCACGCCCAGACGCAGGCGCTCGATGCCGGTGTCGGCCTCGCGCCAGCGCGAGGTGGCACCGACGGTGAACTGGTGGGTGTCGGCCACGCGGTCCACGCCGGAGAAGGGGTTGTCGGCGTAGATCGACACCGGGTTGAAGTCGCTCGCCGCGGTGTCGAACAGCGGCAGCGTGGTCTGGTCGTGCCAGGGCGTGTTGACGTAGTGCACGCGCGGCTCCAGCGTCTGGCGTAGCGCCAGGTCGAACAGGCTGGTGTCGCGGTCGAAGCGCAGCCCCGCGTCGGCCGACAGCGTGGGGATGGTGCGGGTGGCGTCGCGCCGGCCGTCGCTCATCGGCACGTCGGTGTGGTAGGTGGCGCTGTTGAACGAGGCCCGCGGCGTGAACCAGCCCCAGCCCTCGTCGAAGGGCCGCGACAGGCTGCCCAGCAGGTGCACGCGCGAGCCGTCGGGTCGCTCGTCCCCGAGCGGCCGGTTGGTCAGCTCGAAGCGGTTGGCCTCGGCCTCGAAGTCCCAGGCCAGGCCCAGGTCGCCCACGTCCCAGCGGCCCTGGCCACGCGCGCCGACCTGGGGCACCCGCTGGTAGGGCGGCAGGATGACCTGCCCGTCGGTCGATGTGTCCTGCAGCACCTGCCAGCCCTGGACGCGCGAATACAGGTCGACGCTCCAGTCGCCGCCGCGCTCGAAGCGTCGGTCGACCTGGGCCGCCTGCGGCAGCAGGCGCCGGGTCAGGCTGGGCAACTGGTTGGCGAAGTCCTTCCAGTAGTCGTCGTCGCTGGCGCGCATCGCGGCCACGCCGTAACGCCAGTCGTCGCCCACGCTGCCTTCGTGGAACCACTCGTAGCCATGGCGCTCTCGGCCGGCCACCCGGTCGTGCGGAATCGCGTGCAGCTCGACGCGCCCGTTGTCGCTGGCCTCGAGGTAGCGGAACTCGGCCTGCAGGCCCGGGCCGCGCCGCGAGGCGAGCGACGGCGTGGTGGTCAGGTCGTAGTTTGGCGCCAGGTTCCAGTAGTAGGGCACGGCCAGCGACAGGCCGCCGCGGTTGTCGCTGTCCATCTCGGGCGGCAGCCAGCCGGACTTGCGCGCCTCGGTGGCCGGGAAGCTGATCACCGGCGCGACGAGGATGGGCACGCCCAGGAAACGCAGCACCGCGCCGTGGGCCACGCCCTCGTTGTGCTCGAAGTCGAGGTCGATGCGGTCGGCCGACAGCACCCAGTCCGGCGTGCCGCTGCCGTCGCGGTTGCAGCTGGTGTAGTCGGCTTCGCGCGCGGACAGGCGCTGGTCGCCGACGAAGTCGATGCGTTCGGACTGGCCGCCCGCGCCGGTGCGGGCGAAGTGGTACTGCGGCCGCAGCACGAAGCCCTCGTGGCTGGCGAGGTTCAGTTCGGCCTCGGTGCCGGTAAAGCGGTCGCCGCCGCGTTCGACCTTGACCTGGCCGGTGGCGCGCGCCCATTGCGTGGGGGCCAGGTAGCGCAGGTGGTCGGCGCTCAGGCTCAGGTCGCCCTGGCGCAGCGCCACCTCGCCGTCGGCCGTGGTTTCCTTGTCCAGCACGCTGCGCACTTGCTGCGCCTGCAACTCCACCGGCTGCGGCGGAATGGTCGAGACCGCTGGCGCCAAGGCGGCCGGCGGGGGCGCCGCCCGCACCCCGGCAGCCACCAGCAGGCAGGCGGCGGCCAGCACGGTCAGGGCGTGCCGTCGGCGAGGCGACGAAGATGAATCGGGCAGGCGCAGCAAGCGGGGGTCACCGGCGATGGCGGTCCAGCGCAGACAAAGACCAAGGGCCGTCAGGCCGAAGGGCCGCACGCGGGCAAAATCGAACGCCGGATTATCCACGAGGGTACCTTCGACCCATGACCGCACCCACCGCCAGCGCGCCCCCCACCCCCGCCCCTGCGGCCCCGGTGACCTGGGCCGATGCCAGCCGGGCGACGGCCTTTGCGGCCTGGCTCGGCCAAGTGGCCCCAGCCCAGGGCCTGGACCCGGCCACGCTGAGCATTGCCTCGGTCGACGCCAGCGTCCGCCGCTACCTGCGCCTGCAGGGCCCCGGCGGCCGTTCGGCCATCGTGATGGACGCGCCGCCCGCGTCGATCGACAGCCGCCCCTTCGTGGCGCTGGCCAGCCGCATCGCCGGCGCCGGCCTGCATGCGCCCGAGGTACTCGCGGCCGACGTCGAGCAAGGCTTCGTGCTGCTCGAAGATTTGGGGCGCCTGCCCTACCTGGACGCACTGCGCGAGGCCGACGGCGGCCAGGCCGACCGCCTGATGCGCGACGCCGTCCGCACCCTGCTGCATTGGCAGCAGAAGATGGACGCGTCGGCCCTGCCGCCCTACGACGAAGCCTTCCTGCGCAGAGAGCTGGCGCTGTTCCCCGAGTGGTGCGTGCAGGCCGAGTTCGGCCTGGCCTGGACCGAGGCGCAGCAGGCGCGCTGGGCCCAGGTCTGTGATGCGCTGGTGGCCAGCGCGCTGGCGCAACCGGTGGTCGCCGTGCACCGCGACTTCATGCCGCGCAACCTGATGGTGGCCGACCCGAACCCCGGCATCCTCGACTTCCAGGACGCGCTGGCCGGCCCGATCAGCTACGACATCGCCTCGCTGCTGCGCGACGCCTTCATCTCGTGGGAAGAGGAGCGCGAGCTGGACTGGGCGGTGCGCTACTGGCAGGGCGCGCGCAAGGCCGGGCTGCCGGTGGACGAGGATTTCGGTGAATTCTGGCGCCAGCTCGAGTGGATGGGCTTGCAGCGCCACCTGAAGGTGATGGGCATCTTCTGCCGTCTGAAGCGGCGCGACGGCAAGCCCCACTACCGCGAGGACCTGCCGCGCTTCTTCGCCTACGCCACCAAGGTGGCCATGCGCTACCGGCCGCTGGCGCCGCTGCTGGCGCTGATCGAGCCGCTGCACGAGCAGAAGCTCGCGTCCGGCTATACCTTCTAGGCCGGGCTCACCGCCGCCGCGGCTGCTGCCGCCGCGAGCTCGCAGCCTGGCGCGTCGGGACGGGTTTCGCAGCCGGCCGCGGCGAGCCAGGGGTCACGGTCTTCGCCACCGAAGATCTCGATCAGGAAATCGAGCAGCACCCGCGTGCGCGCCGGCACATGCTGGCGCGTGGGCATGCCAACCCAAATGGTCGTGCTGAACAGCCGCCAGGCCGGCAGCACACGCTCCAGCGCATGCTCCATCAGGGCATCTTCGACGACGAACGACGGCAGGCCAGCCACGCCGAGGCCAGCCAAGGCGGCCGCGTAGTTGGTGTCCACGCTGGCGGTGCTGAGCACGCCGCGCCGCGGCACGGCCTGGAAGGTCTCGCCGCCCTCGCCGTCCTCGCCGAAGCGGCCGCGGTAAAAGGTGACGCCGCGCTGCAGATCGGACATCGGCGGGATCAACACGTCGTGGTCGTGCAACTCGCGCGGGTGGCTCGGCCGCCCGCGGCGGTCCAGGTATTCCGGCGCGGCCACGGTGACCACCTCGGCCCGCGCCAGGCGTCGGGCAATGAAATTGCCGTCCAGGGGCTTGCGCATGGCCATCACGGTGAGATCGAAATTGTCGTCGACCGTCTCGACCGGGCCGTTGGCCACGATTTCGAGGTTCACCAGCGGAAAACGCGCGTGAAAGCGCGGCAGATGCTTGGCCAGTTGGTGCACCGCCACCGCCGGCGGCATCAGCAACCGCACCGGGCCCCGCGGCTCGGCCACCGAGGCGTGTGCCACGGCCTCGGCCTCGTCGACATCCGCCAGGATGCGGCGCACCCGCTCCAAATAGTTCTCGCCGACCTCGGTCAGCGCAATGCGCCGCGTCGTGCGGTTCAGCAGGCGGGCGCCGAGGTGCTCTTCCAGCTCGGCGATCAGCCGCGTCACCACGGCTGGTGCCAGGTCCAGGGCACGTGCCGCACCGGCAAAGCTGCCTTCGTCCACCACGCGGGCATAGACCCGCATTGCTCGCAGGGAATCCATGCGACGATTATTGCGCGAACGCTCTATTCACGCACTCGTCACACTGGTTTTATTCCCCAAATGGGAATGGCCGGCCCGGCCGGCCACCGAGCGTCACTTGCTCAGGCAGTCCTTCATGAATGCCTTGCGCTCGTCGCCCTTCATGCCCTTGGCGCTGGCATTGCAGGTCCTCATCTTGTCGGTCTGCGAGGCCTGCTTGGCCGACAGGCAGGACTTCATGAAAGCCTTGCGCTCATCGCCGGTCTTGCCCGCGGCCTCGTCGTTGCAGTGGGCCATCTTCTCTTGCTGCGGCGTCTTGGCCTTTACCGGGGCCACGGCGGGGGCCGCCGGGGCGGCGGGTGCGGCCGGCGCCGTGGTCTGGGCCGAAACGGCGAAGGCAGCGGTGACCAGGGCCAGGGCGGTGAACAGGTGCTTCATGGGGGTCTTTCCTCGCGGGCTTGCCGCATGCAGGTGAGTCGAGCAGACGCCGGAAATTCAACCATCGCGGCCGAGTGCCGGCAATGTGGGCAACGCGCGACTGTGGCGGCCGGTGGACAAGGCCGGGCGGGAAAGCGCAAGGGCAGTGAGGCAGGTCAAAGCCCGGCCACAGGCCGGGCAGCACTCAGAGGATCTTGCGCGGGTGCGCCAGCGCCTCGTGGGCGGCATGCAAACGCCGCACCAGCACCTTGATGAAGGCGGCGTCGAAGCGGTGCCGCGTGTCAGGGCTCAGCTGCGACAGGCTCTCGGGGTTGAAGCTGACCGTGGTGCAGGGTTCGGACACGACCACGTCGGTGGCGTGCTTGCGCAGCTCGGCGCTCGGCGCGAGGTAGGCCATCTCTCCGACCGAGGTGCCGGCACCCAGGCGGGCGACGCGCTCGCCGTCGCGGTGGACCTCGACCTCGCCCTGGGCGATGCAGTAGAACTGCTTGCCCTCCTGGCCGCGCTTGAAGATCTTGTGGCCGAACGGGAAGCGCTGCCACTTCGCGCGGTGCACCACCTCCCACAGCTCCACATCGCCGAAGTCGGCGAAGAACTCCATGCCGCGCAGCATGTTGAAGCGCTCCGAGTCGAGCACGCGCTGCAACTGGCCGCGCGGCACCTCGTGGTTGGTGATCAGGGCAGACAGCGCCTGCGCGAACTGGTCCCAGTCTTCCGGCCGGTCGGCCGGCGACTTGGCCAGCGCACCGCGAATGGTGCGATCCAGCGCTTCGCTGACGCCTTCGCGCATGCTGGTCAGCGGCTCGGGCTCCGCATGGCAGATCTTGTTGAGCAGCGCGACGTGGCTGTCGGCTTCGAAGGGTGGGCGGCCGGCGATCAGGTGGTAGAGCACCGCCGCGAGCGAATAGATGTCGGCCCGGCCGTCGAGCGTGGAGCCTTCGAGCTGCTCGGGCGACATGTAGGCCAGCGAACCGACGCGATGGATCTGCGTCCGGTCCGAGCCCATGTTGAGCACGCTGCCGAAGTCGGTCAGCTTGATGTCCAGCACCTCGGGGCCGTCGGTCACGGCCAGGATGTTGGCCGGCTTGACGTCGCGGTGGATCAGGCCCTGGCGGTAGACGTAGCCCAGCGCCATCGCGCACTTGAACCCGATTTCCACCACCTGCTCGAGCGTCAGCAGGCGGTCCTGCTGGCAGAAGGTGCGCAGCGTGGTGCCGGGCACGTATTCCATCACCAGGTAGGGGCTGACCGGGTCGTCGACCGCGTCGTGGATCTGCACCACGTTCGGGTGGTTCAACTGGCCCACCAGCGCGGCCTCGGCGGCGAAGAAGTGGGTCGAGAAGTGGACGTCGGCTTCCGAGCGGCCGGCGCTGGCGCGCACGCGCTTGATCGCCACCTCGCGGCTGTTGAAATCGTCGTAGGCGAGGAAGACCTCGCTCGTGGCGCCCTCGCCCAGGCGCTGCAGCACCCGGTACTTGCCGATCATCGGGGGGTCGTCCGGCTCCAGCCGGTGCTGCACCACGGTCGAATGGCCGCGCACGCTCGACTGGTGCCCGCGCGGGCGCGAGCGCGTCGGCGCCGAAGCCGACGAACTGGGCAGGGTCGATGAAGAGCTGGGGGACGGCACAGGGCGAAACGGTGGCGGCGGCAAAGCGGGCGTGAAACCACGCCTGATGCCGCACTGTGACCCATTTGGCGGGCCGGCAAAAGGCCGAACAGCCCGGTCTCGGCGCGGCTATTCCCGCCCCTGACAAGCGGCACGCCGCCGGCAGGGGGACCCTTAGAATCCCCAGCCATGATCCAAGCCAAGGCAGAGCTGCAGCTCGCGCTGGCGCGCGCCGTGGCGCAGCTGGCCCCCGACCACCCGTTTACCCCGGCGTTCGAGTCGCCCAAGCAGGCCGCCCACGGCGACCTGGCCATCACCGCGGCCATGCAACTGGCCAAGCCACTCAAGAGCAACCCGCGTGCCCTGGCCGAGGCGCTGGTGGCCGCGCTGAGCGCGCAGCCCGAGGTTCAGCGCTGGGTCAGCGCCTTGGAAATCGCCGGGCCCGGCTTCATCAACCTGCGCCTGGCCCCTGCCGCCAAGCAGGCCGTGGTGGCCGAGGTGCGCGCCGCCGGAGAGGCCTTCGGCCGCCAGCCGGCCAACGGCCAGAAGCTGATGGTCGAGTTCGTCTCGGCCAACCCCACCGGGCCGCTGCACGTGGGCCACGGCCGCCAGGGTGCGCTGGGCGACAGCCTGTGCCACCTGTTCGAGACCCAGGGCTACACGGTCACGCGCGAGTTCTATTACAACGACGCGGGCGTGCAGATCGCCACGCTGGCCCAGTCCACCCAGTGCCGCATCAAGGGCTTGAAGCCTGGTGATGCTGCCTGGCCGGAGGCCGCCTACAACGGCGACTACATCGCCGACATCGCAGCCGCCTTCCTGGCCAAGGCCACCGTGAAGGCCGATGATCGCGAGTTCACCGCGTCGGGCAACCCGGAAGACCTGGACGGCATCCGCCAGTTCGCCGTGGCCTACCTGCGCCACGAGCAGGACCTGGACCTGCAAGCCTTCGGCGTGCATTTCGACAACTACTTCCTCGAGTCCAGCCTGTACGCGGACCAGCGCGTGGACAACACCGTGCGCCGGCTGGTCGACGCCGGCAAGACCTTCGAGGACGGCGGTGCCCTGTGGCTGCGCACCACGGACTATGGTGACGACAAGGACCGCGTGATGCGCAAGTCCGACGGCACCTACACCTACTTCGTGCCCGACGTGGCCTACCACCTGAACAAATGGGAGCGCGGCTTCACCAAGGTGATCAACGTGCAGGGCACCGACCACCACGGCACCATCGCCCGCGTGCGCGGTGGCGTGCAGGCCGCCGGCATGGGCGTGCCCGCGGGCTACCCCGACTACGTGCTGCACAAGATGGTCACGGTGATGAAGGGCGGTGAGGAGGTCAAGATCTCCAAGCGCTCGGGCAGCTACGTGACCCTGCGCGACCTGATCGACTGGACCAGCCGCGACGCGGTGCGCTTCTTCCTGATCAGCCGCAAGGCCGACACCGAGTTCGTCTTCGACGTCGACCTGGCGCTGAAGCAGAACGACGAGAACCCGGTGTTTTACGTGCAGTACGCGCATGCCCGCATCTGCTCGGTGCTGGCCCAGGCCGGCGCCCAGGGTCACGACACCGGCGCGCTGGCCGGCGCCGACCTGTCGTTGCTGACTGCACCGACCGAGCTGGCCCTGATGCTCAAGCTGGCCGAGTACCCCGGAATGCTCTCAGGCGCTGCGCGCGAGCTGGCCCCGCACGACGTGGCCTTCTACCTGCGCGATCTGGCGGCGGCCTTCCACAGCTATTACGCCGCCGAGCGTTTCCTGGTGGATGATGCGGCGCTGGCGCACGCACGGCTGGCCCTGCTGGACGCGACGCGGCTGGTGCTGCGCAACGCGCTGGCGCTGCTGGGCGTGAGTGCCCCGGAAGCGATGGCCAGAGAACAACAATCACCTGCGGAGGCGGCATGAGCCTGCAGAAACAACGCGGCGGCTTCGCCGGCCAACGAGGTGGCTTCGCCGTCGGCCTGATCGTCGGCCTGCTGATCGGGCTGGCGCTGGCATTGGGCGTGGCGCTGTACATCGCCAAGGTGCCGTCGCCCTTCCACGACAAGGTGCCGCACCGCACGCCCGAGCAAGAGGCCGCCGAGGCCGAGAAGCTCAAGAGCTGGGACCCGAACGCGGCCCTGGGCGGCAAGGCCGCTTCGCGCCCGGCCGGCACGGCACCGGCGCCCGCCGCGCCGGACTCGGCCACCACCGCAGCGCCGCGCCCTGGCCGGCGAGCCGGTGCCCGGTGCCAAGCCGCCCGCCGCGGCCCGCCCCGGCGTCGACCCCTTCGTCTACTACGTGCAGGTGGGCGCCTATTCCAGCGCCGACGACGCCGAGCAGCAGCGCGCCAAGCTGGCCCTGCAGGGCTACGGCGCCAAGGTTTCCGAGCGCGAGCAAGGCGGCCGCACGATCCACCGCGTGCGGCTCGGCCCGTTCGAGAGCCAGGCCGATGCCAGCGGCCAGCAAGAGCGCCTGAAAGCCGCCGGCATCGATGCCGCCCTGGTGCGCCAGGAGCGGAACTGATCGCCGCCGGACGCATCCACCCGCCACCACTTTCCAGCCAAGGACACCCGTTCGTGAAGCCCAACCATTTCCAGGCCCCGGTGAACCGGCGCGAATTCCACTCTCTGGGCCTGGCCGCGGCCGGCAGCCTGGCCGCCGGTGTTGCCCTGCCCGCCGGCGCCCAGGGCAACCCGGTGGAAGGCACGAACTACGTCCGCCTCGCCCAGCCCATCCCGATGCCGGCCACCGGCAAGGTCGAGGTGGTCGAGTTCTTCTGGTACGGCTGCCCGCACTGCTTCGCGCTGGAGCCCCTGGTCGAGCAGTGGGTGGCCAAGCTGCCGCCAGACGTGAACTTCCGCCGCGTGCCGGCGGCCTTCACGCCGCAGTACGAGTTCCACCAGAAGGTCTTTTACGCGCTCGAGGCCATGGGCCAGCTGGGCAACGTGCACCGCAAGCTGTTCAACGCCATCCACCAGGAACACAAGCGGATGAACAGCGAGGCCGAGGTCACGGCCTTCGTCAGCAGCCTGGGGGTGGACGGCGCCAAGTTCGGCGACACGCTGAAGTCGTTCACCGTGATCGGCAAGGCCCGCCAGGCGCGCCAGTTGGCCGACGCCTATGGCGTGGATGGCGTGCCCACGTTGGGCGTGCAAGGCCGCTACCGCACCTCGGCCTCGATGGCCGGCGGCGCGGAGCAGACGTTCCGGGTGGTGGACTACCTGATCGGCCTCGCCCGCAAGTAGGCTCGGCTGACGCGCCGCTGACAGCCGAGAAAACAGCGTCACGACGCCCCCGTGCCCCGCACGGCATGAGACCTGCAGGCTAGAATGGCCTGCAAGTTTCATGCCGTTTGTCATGCGCGAGCCCACCCCGATCTTCTCCCCCCGAGCCCTGCCAGTCTTGCTGGCTGCCGCCGTGCTTGGCGCCCTGCTGGGCGGTCTGCCGGCGCGGGCCGAGAAGGCCGACCGCAGCAAGCCGATGGAAATCGTCAGCGACGCCAAGCAGTCCGCCTCGGTGGACCTGAAGAACAAGCTCACGGTGATCAGCGGCAACGTCGTCATCACGCAAGGCACGCTGCAGATCAAGGCCGACCAGGTCGAGGTGCGGGAAGACGTGCCCGGCCGCTACCAGGCGAACGCCAAGGGCAGTGCGGACAAGCCCGCCACCTTCCGCCAGAAGCGCGACCGGGTCGACGAGGTCGTCGAGGCCGAGGCCTTGCGCGTGGAGTACGACGGCGCGGCCGAGAAGGTGCGCTTCATCGGCGACGCCAAGATGCGCGTGGTGCGGCCCAGCGGCCCGCCGGACGAGGCCAACGCCGCCGTGATCACCTACGACCAGAAGAACGACACCATCGTCTTCGAAGGCGGACCGCCCGCCACGCCGGGCTCGGCGCCGGGCCGCGCGCGGCTGGTCTTCATCCCGCGCCATGCGGACGAAGCCGCCTCGGAGCCCGCGAAGTGAACACCGTGGTCGATGCCGCACCGGCCGTGGCCGCCGCCACCAGCCGGCTCGAAGCCAGCGGCCTGCGCAAGACCTACGGCGCCCGCACCGTCGTCAAGGACGTGCACCTGGCCGTCGGCGCGGGCGAGGTCGTGGGTCTGCTCGGCCCCAACGGCGCGGGCAAGACGACCACCTTCTACATGGTCGTGGGCCTGGTGCGCTGCGATGCCGGCACGATCCACATCGACGGCGTCGAAGTCGAGCGCAAGCCCATCCACCAGCGTTCGCGCCTGGGCCTGAGCTACCTGCCGCAAGAGGCCTCGATCTTCCGCAAGCTCACGGTCGAGGAAAACATCCGCGCCGTGCTCGAGTTGCAGATCGGCCCCAACGGCAAGCCCCTGCCCGAGAACCAGATCCAGCGCCAGCTCGACACCCTGCTGCAGGACCTGAGCCTCAGCGGCCTGCGCGAGTCGCCGGCGCCGTCGCTGTCCGGCGGCGAACGGCGCCGCGTCGAGATCGCCCGTGCGCTGGCCACGCAGCCGCGCTTCATCCTGCTGGACGAGCCCTTTGCCGGCGTGGACCCGATCGCGGTGATCGAGATCCAGCGCATCATCGGCTTCCTCAAGTCGCGCGGCATCGGCGTGCTGATCACCGACCACAACGTGCGCGAGACGCTCGGCATCTGCGACCGCGCCTACATCATCAGCGAGGGCAGCGTGCTGGCCGAGGGCACGCCCGACCACATCATCGAGAACCCGGACGTGCGCCGGGTATACCTCGGCGAACACTTCCGCATGTAGGGGTTGGTGGGATGAAACCGACCCTCCAGGTCCGCCTGTCGCAGCACCTGGCGCTCACGCCGCAATTGCAGCAGTCGATCCGGCTGCTGCAGCTGTCGACGCTGGAGCTGCACCAGGAAGTCGAGCAGATGCTCGAACAGAACCCCTTTCTCGAGCCCGAGGAAGACGCGACGCCGTTCGACTACGGCAGCGCGACCCACAACGACAAGACCAGCACCACCCAGCGCGAGGAACACGACGCGTCTGGCTCCCAGGTGGGCGAGGGCGGCGACGAGCCGGCGGGCATGGACTCGGCCGAGTTCGGCACCACCGAGCGCGACGACTGGGAGAACGGCACCGAGCGCGACGACTTCGACGGCATCCGCGAGCTGCCCAGCAGCGCCTCGGGCGCGGGCCAGGGTGACGACGACGGCCCGGACGCGCAGGAGCGCAACACCGCCGCACCCTCGCTGCAGGACCACCTGCGCGCCCAGCTGGCCGGCATGCGCCTGAACCCGGCCGACGCCGCGGCGGTGCAAGTGCTGATCGAATCGCTCAATGACGACGGCTACCTTGACGGCACGCTCGAGGACATCTGCGACCGCCTGGCCGAGGCCATGGGTCTCAACGACGAGGACTCGCGCGAAGAACTGCTGAGCCAGCTGCGCTGCGGGCTGAAGTGGCTGCAAAGCCTGGAGCCTGCCGGCGTGGGTGCCGCCAACCTGGGCGACTGCCTGGTGCTGCAGTTGCGCGATGGCCCGCCCTGCGCGGCGCGCGACTGCGCGATGGCCATCTGCCGCGGCCACCTCGAGCTGCTGGCCCGGCGCGACCTGAAGAAGCTGGCCGCCGCCACCGGCGCCGACGAGGCCACGGTGAAAGCCGCCCAGGCGCTGATCGTGGCCTGCGAGCCCAAGCCCGGCCGGCCCTTCACCGGGGCCGAGAACCATGTCGTGGTGCCCGACGTCATCGTGGTCAAGTCCGGCCGCGGCTGGAAGGCCACGCTGAACCCCGACGTGATGCCCAAGCTGCGCGTGTCCGACGTCTACGCCCAGGCCGTGCGCGGCCAGCGCGGCGGGGCGGGTGGCAACGCCGGCCTCAGCGCGCGGCTGCAGGAGGCGCGCTGGTTCATCCGCAACATCCAGCAGCGCTTCGACACCATCCTGCGCGTCAGCCAGGCCATCGTCGAGCGGCAGAAGAGCTTCTTCAGCCACGGCGAGATCGCGATGAAGCCGCTGGTGCTGCGCGAGATCGCCGACGAGCTGGGCCTGCACGAGTCGACGATCTCGCGCGTGACCACCGCCAAGTACATGGCCACGCCTTTCGGCACCTTCGAGCTGAAGTACTTCTTCGGCTCGTCGCTGAACACCGACGCCGGCGGCAACGCCTCCAGCACCGCGGTACGCGCGCTGATCAAGCAGTTCGTCGCCGCCGAGAACGTGGCCAAGCCGCTGTCGGACAGCCAGATCGCCGACATGCTGGAAGAGCAGGGCATCCAGGTCGCGCGGCGCACGGTGGCCAAGTACCGCGAAGCGCTGAAGATCGCACCGGCCAATCTGCGGAAAGCGATGTGATGGGTGCAGAGGCCCCCACCGGCCCGCGCCGGGTGATCAAGGCGGCCGGGCCGCGTGCCGGCGCCGCCATCGAGCGCGGCACGCTGTTCCTGCCCTGTGCCGCGGGGTTCGAGCCCTACCTGGTCGACGAGTGCCGCCGCCTGTTGGACGCGCGCTGCGCCATCGAGGCCGGCCGTGGTGGCGTTTATGTCGATGGCGACATCGCGGCGGCGATGCAGCTCAACCTCGGCAGCCGGCTCGCGCAGCGCGTGCTGTGGCAGGTCATCGACGGCCCGTATGCCAACGAGCACGACCTGTACGCCATGGCGCGTCGGGTGCGCTGGGCCGACTGGATCACGCCGAAGCAGACGCTGCGCGTGGACGCCTCGGCCTGGCGCTCGCCGCTGCAAAGCCTGAACTTCGCCGCGCTGCGCATCAAGGACGCCGTCTGCGACGTGATGCGCGAGGCCTGCGGCGAGCGCCCCAGCGTGGACACGCGGCACCCGGATCTTTCGCTGGTGCTGCACCTGGGGCCCGAGCACGCCAGCCTGTCGGTCGACCTGTCCGGCGAGGCCTTGTTCAAGCGCGGTTGGCGAGATGCCCAAGGCCTGAAGGGCGAGGCGCCGCTGAAAGAGACGCTGGCCGCCGCGATGCTGGCCGCCGCCGGCTGGCAGGGCCGGCCCGAGGACGGCGGCCTGCTCGACCCCTGCTGCGGCGCCGGCACCATCGCCATCGAAGCCGCGCAGATCGCCTGCGGCATCGCCCCCGGGCTGGCCCGGCGCTTCGCGTTCGAGAAGCTGCTGCCGTTTCGCGCCCACCTTGGCGCCTGGCAGGCCCTGCGCCAGCAGGCGCAGAACGCCGTCCACGCCCCGGCCGTGCCGGTCTGGGCCGGCGACGTGTCCTTCCGCATGACCGACTTCGCCACCCGCAACGCCGAGCGCGCGGGCGTGAAGCACGCGATCGAGTTCAAGACCGCCGATGCGCTGCAGCGCCCGGCCCCGGCCGAGCGTGGCCTGATCGTGATGAACCCGCCCTACGGCGAGCGCATCGCGCCCAAAGGCCAAGGCCAGGCACGCGGCGACGGGCCGGCCGGTGAGAAGTTCGAAGGTGCGGCCGACGCGGCCGACTTCTATGCCCGCCTGGCCGCGCACTGGAAGAAACACTACGCCGGCTGGACGGCCCAGGTGCTCACACCCGAGCCCAAGCTGCCGGGCCTGATGCGCCTGAAGGAAAGCCGCCGCGTGCCGATGTGGAACGGCGCCATCGAGTGCCGCCTGTTCCGCTTCGACATGGTGGCCGGCGGCAACCGCACGACTAGTACTGGTACAGCTTCAGCGTGAACGCCGCGCCGATGGCGCCACCGGCCGCGGTCGGGCCGCCGGCCCAGAACACGTCGACCCGGTAGGGCCCGGGCGGGATCAGGCCGGTGCCCTGGCCGATGCCCTGGTAGAAGTTCGCGCCCAGCATGTCCACGTCGTACTCGGCCGACAGCGCCACGGCCGGTGACGGGATGCCGTAAGGCGTCTCGTAGTGGCCGCCCATGTGGATCGGCCCGCCGCCGCCGGCGGGCGTCAGCGCCACCTGGAACAGCGTCATGTTGGACACGCCGTAAAGCTTGCTGCCCACCAGCGCGCTGAAGTGCGCGTTCAGGCAGCCCTGGGTCAGGTTGACCTTGGTGCTGAGCACCGGCACCGGGTCGAAGTGGCCGCCCTCGCCGCCGCCACCGCCGGCCGCGTAGTTCCAGGCCGTGGTCTTCACGCCTTCGAAGGTGATGTCCTGCACCTGCTTGACCTTGCCGTGGCACATGGGGTGCACGCCGGGCACGGCCTTGCCGAAGTTCTCCTTGACGAAGAAGGTGTCGGACTGCGCCTGGGCGCCGCCCGCCGCCAGCAGCGTGGCGAGCAGGACCGTCGGAGCCAGGAGGGAGGAGGCGCGGGCGCGCAAGGAGGTGGTGGTCATGGCAAGGTCTCCATCGACAGACGTTGAGGAAGGCGGGGCCGCAGCGGCCGGGCCATCGGGCGGGGCCGCTGCGGCAAGCGCAGCCGGCACACTCCTGACGATGGAAAAGACGGGGCCAGCGACGCCGATCCGGACACGACGCACCCCCCTTGTTCGTGGGGGATGGCCTCCGTGCACATCGCCCCGCTTGCCAATCTACTAATCAATTAGTACTATTCAGCTAGTACTTAGGAGCCACGATGCCCACCGCCCCTCACCCGACCGAAGGCGAACTCGCGATCCTGCAGGTGCTGTGGGACCGCGGCGCCCCCTGCACCGTGCGCGAGGTGCACGAGGCGCTGTCGCAGCACAAGGACACCGCCTACACCACGGTGCTGAAGATGCTGACCATCATGGCCGACAAGGGCCTGGTGCAGCGCGACGAGAGCGAGCGCAGCCACCGCTACGCCGCCGTGCACGCCGAGCCGGTGGTGCAGTCGGTGATGGTGAAGGACCTGCTCCAGCGCGCCTTCGCCGGCTCGGCACTGCAACTGGTGCAGCGCGCGTTGGACGTCGACAAGCCCGGCCGCGACGAACTCGACGCGATCGAGCGCCTGATCGCCGAGGCCAAGGCCCGGCGCCAAGGCCGCTGAGCAGCGAAGGACAACATGATGAGCACTGACAACTGGTTCGCCTCGGCGCTGGCGCAATGCCTGCTGGACGCCCTGTGGCAAGACGCCGCGCTGGCCGCACTGGCGGCCGGCGCCCTGGCCACGATGGGCCGGCGCACGGCGGCCGCGCGGCACGCCGTGGGCATGGCCTTCCTGTTGGCCATGCTGTGCTGGCCCGCCGCCCGGTTGGCACAGTCTCTGGGCGAGGGCGAAGGCCTGCTCGCGCCCGTGGCCGCGCCGGCCATCGTGTCCGCGGCAGCCCATTGGCCCGCGGCGGCGTGGCTGGGTTCAGCCGATGCCGTGAGGCTCGCGGCGCCGGGTTGGCTGGCCTGGGCCTGGGGCCTGGGCGTGCTGCTGATGCTGGCCCGCCTGGGCGGTGGCTGGTGGTGGCTGCGGGCGCTGGAACAGCGCGCCCCCACGGTCACCGTGCCGCCGCGCTGGCAACGCCGCGCCGAAACACTGCGCCGCGCCATGGGCATCGGGCGGCCGGTGGTCGTGCGCCTGCTGCACGGCGTGGCGCAGCCGTTCACGGCACGGGCCTGGCGCCCGGTGGTCTGGCTGCCATTGGCGCTGCTGACGCGGCTGCCGGCGCCGATGGTCGAGGCCTTGATCGCCCACGAATTGGCTCACATCCGGCGGCTGGACTGGGTGTGGAACGGCCTGCAATGCATCGTCGAGGCGCTGCTGTTCTTCCACCCGGCCGTGTGGTGGCTGAGCCGCCGAGTGCGCGCCGAGCGCGAGCACGCCTGCGACGACCTCGCGGCGCGGGTCTGCGGCGACCCGCTGGTCGTGGCCGAGGCGCTGGCCTCGCTGGAACGGCTGCGCGCCCCGCTGCCCACGCTGGCCCAGGCCGCCGCCGGAGGGCCGCTGCAGCAGCGCGTGCGCCGCCTGCTGGCACTGCCCGGGCCCGCCACACCGCGCTGGGGGCTGGCTGGGGGCCTGGCGGCCGGCCTGCTCGCGCTGGCCGGCGCCAGCAGCCTGTGGGCCGCCCAGGCGGCACAGGCGGTCCAAGCGCCCAACTTGCCTTCGGCGCCGGCATCCGCCGCCAGCGACCCCGACATCCCTGCGGACCCGTGGTGGACGCGGGTCGGCGAGTCGATGCGCCTGCGGGCGCGCGAAGACGGCCACCTGCGCGACTACCACGCCTGGGTCGACTGGCGGGGCGAGCACCACGAGACCTACCGCGTCGACGGTGCGCTGCAACCGGTGGACGACGGCGTGCGGCAATGGGTGGCGCAGCGCCACCAACGCCCCGCTCCGCCCGCACCACCGGAGCCGCCCCCCCCGCCCGACACGCCGCCGCTGCCGCCCTTGCCTCCCCTGCCGCCGCTGCCCGACGAACCGGAGCCCCCCGAGCCGGTCGGCCAATGGCCGGCCTACCGGGCCCTGGCGCAGGCCCTGCAGCAGGACGCTCGTGCCACGGCCGTGCTCGGCACACCCATCGCGCTGGGCCAGGACTGCCACCCCTGCCGGCTGGGCGACGACGGCACCGCCACCCTCGCGTTGACGGCCCGCGGCCCGCAGGGCCGGGGCAGCCTGCGCGCGACCAGCCGGCTGGTCGAAGGCCAGTGGCAGTTGCAGTCGCTGACCGTGCGGCCGACCGGTTCCTCCCCCTCCCCACGCCAGCCCTGAGCCGGCGCGGCGCGACGGGCGCACCCGCCCCGCCGCGGTGCGCCCTTTCTTCCGACTCGAAGTACTAACTGATTAGTAGATCAAGGAGCCAGCCCATGTCCCCGTTCAACCGACCCCAGCGCGCCGCCAGCCCGAGCGGGCTGCGGGCCCTTCGCCGGGCCGCGGCCGCCGTCCTGTGGTGCGCCGCTGGCGCTGCCCTCGCGGCACCGGCCGAGCCGCGGCCCGACGCGCCGCTGACCACGGCCGACCGCCGGGAGATCGTCGAGACCCTGACGCAGCAGCTGCGCAGTCGCTACGTCTACCCCGAGCGGGCCGAGCCGGTGGCCGCGCGGCTGAGCCAGCGCTCGGCCCAGGGGGCCTACGAGGGCGCCGCCACCGTGGCCGCGATGGGCGAAGCGCTCAACCGCGACCTGCGCGAGCGGGACGAGGACCGGCACTTCCGGGTGGAATTCGACCCCGATGTCCAGCCCGCGCCGGGCGGCGAGCCGCCCAAGCCGACGCGCGAGGAGATCGAGCGCGACCGGGCCCAGGCCGCCCGCATGGGCTATGGCATCACCCGCGTCCAGCGCCTGCCGGGCAACATCGGCTACCTGGACCTGCGCGGCTTCGGCCCGACCGAGTTCGTCGCCCCCGGCTACGACGCCGCGATGCGGCTGCTGGGCGGCACCGACGCCCTGGTGCTGGACCTGCGCAACAACGGCGGCGGCGAACCCACCAGCGTCAGCTACCTGCTGAGCCACTTCTTTGCCGAGGGCGACGAGCGACACCTCAACGACATCTACGACCGGCCGACGAACACGACACGCGAGTACCGCACGATGCCGATCGGCGCGCCGCGCTACCTGCGGCCGATCGCGGTGCTGACCTCGAAGACCACCGCCTCGGGCGGCGAGGAGTGCGCCTACGACCTGCAGACCCAGCAGCGCGCCACGCTGTACGGCGAGACCACGATGGGCGCCGCCAACCCGGGCGAGATGGTGGCGCTGGGCCACGGTCTGGCCGCCTTCGTGCCGACCGGACGGGCGATCAACGCGGTGACGAAGAAAGACTGGGAAAAGGTCGGCGTGGCACCCGACATGAAGCTGCCCGCGGCCGAGGCCCTGAAGGCGGCCTACCTCGCGCTGCTGGAACAGCGGGTGCGCGAGGTGAAGGAGCCGGGCGAACTGGGCCAGCTGCAAGGCATCCTGGCCAAGGCCCGGGCCGGCACGATCGACCTGCCGGTCTACACGCCCCGGCGCTAGGCCGCCCGGGGCGGCGCGAGCCGCAGCCAGGCGAGCATCAGCGCCAGCAGCGCAAGCGGCAGCAGCGCACCCAGGTTCATCGCCTGCCAGCCGCCGGTGGTGACCAGGGCGCCCGAGCTGAACGAGGTCAGCGTCATCGTGCCCATCACCCAGCGGTCCATCAGCGCCTGGGCGCGCACCCGGTGGCTGGCCGGGTAGCTCTGGGTGTAGAGCGTGGTGCCGCCCACATAGAGGAAGTTCCAGCCCACGCCCAGCACCAGCAGCGCGGCCGTGAAGTGCATCAGGTCGACCCCGTGCAGCGCCAGCGCGACGCAGGCCACGTTCAGCACCAGGCCGGCGGCCAGCACCGGCAGCACGCCGATGCGGCGGATCAGTCCGCCGGTGAAGAAGCTGGGCAGGTACATGCCCAGCACATGCCACTCCAGCACCCAGGCGACGGCCGAGAACGGGTGGGAGCAGGTGGCCATCGCGATCGGTGTGGCGGCCATCAGCAGGTTCATCACGCCATAGCCCAGGGCCGACGCGGCAATCGCCACGACGAAGGCCGGGCGCGTGGCCACGCCGGCCGGCAGCCGCGCCGCGTCGCCCGTGGGCGCGGCCGGCAGCGCCGGGAAGTGGATGCGCGACAGACAGGCCATGGAGAGCGCCGCCACGACCACCAGGGCCGCGTAGGCACCGGCGAACGGCACCGCGAGGGCATCGCGCGTGGCCTGGGCCAACTGGGGGCCGACCACGCCGCCGAGGATGCCACCGGCCAGCACCCACGAGATGGCCTGCTCGCGCCCCTCGGGGCCGGCCAGCTCGGCCGCGGCGAAACGGTACAGCGCCGCGTTGGCGTTGTAGTAGCCGGCGACGACGGTGGCGCCAACCAGCAGCCAGAAGCTGCCGGCGAGCGCCGCCCAGGCACAGGCCGCGGCGGACAGCATCGCCACCACCAGCCCGCGCTGGAAGGCCCGCTGCCGGCCCAGGCGCTGCTGGTGGCGCGCGACCAGGCCGGTGCAGAGCGCGCCGCCCAGCACATAGGCGGTCAGCGGCAGCGTGGCCATCCAGCCCCGCGGCGCCAGCGCCAGGCCCACCAGGCCGTTGATGGCCATGAAGGTCACATTGTTGGTCAGGAACAGGCCCTGGCACAGCGTGAGCCAGGCCAGGTCGCGGTTGAAGCGCCGGGCCGGCTCGGCGCGGGCCTCGGTGCCCTGGTCAGCCATGCAGCGCCCCGATCATGGCCAGCGCGGCCAGCGGGGCCGTGTCGGCCCGCAGCACGCGCGGGCCCAGGCTGACCGGGCCGAAGCCCTGCTGCCGGGCCAGTGCCTCCTCGGTGGCGTCCAGCCCGCCCTCGGGCCCGCTCAGCAAGACCCAGGTGGCCGGCGGCCCCACGCGCAGCACGGCCAGCGCCGGGGCGTCCTCTGCCAGACTCAGCACATGGCGGTGGTCTGCCGGTGGCGCCTCGGCCAGCCAATCGCGCAATGCACGCACCGGTGCCACCCGCGGCACACGGGTGCGGCCGCTCTGCTCGGCCGCCGCGACGGCCACCGCCTGCCAATGGGCGCAGCGGCGCTCGGCGCGCTCGCCGCTGAGCCTGAGCACCGAGCGCGCGCACAGCAGCGGCTGGATCGTCGCGACGCCCAGCTCGGTGGCCTTCTCGACCAGTGCGTCCATGCGCTCGTTGGCCGGCATGCCCAGCGCCAGGGTCACCTCGCAGGCCAGCTCGCGCGACGCCGCGTGTAGCGCCCCGACGCCCACCTGCACCTGCTGCCGCCCGGCCATCTGCCGCACCTCGGCCGCCCACTCGCCGCCCAGGCCGTTGAACAACGTCAGCGCGTCGCCCGGCTGCAGGCGCAGCACCTGCACGTGGCGCGCGGCTTCGGCGGGCAGGTCCAGCGTGTCGCCCTCATGCAGCGGGGCATCCAGATACAAACGAGGTGGCATGCGGCCAGTGTGCCGCAACACAATCGAGGTTCAGGAGGACGACGCGATGACCTCACCCGACACCCAGGCCGCCGAATGGCTGCAGGCCGCCAACGCCTGCCACGACGAGGACCCGGCCCGGGGCGCCGAACTGCTGCGCCGCATCGACGCGGCCACGCTGGACCCGGGCCAGCGTCCGCTCTACGCTTTCTTGCTCAACCACGTGCTGACCGAGAAGCTGGGGCAATCTGCCGAGGCCTGGCAGCGCCAGCGGGCCTTGCTGGCAGCCGCCGGTGCTGAAGCCCCGCTGCCTGTGCTGCGCCATGCAGCGGCGGCGGCGCGGCTGGCAGGTGACACCGCCAGCGAGGACTCGCTGGTGTCGCGCCTGGCCACGGTGGCAGGTGTCGGCCCTGGGCAAGCCAACGAACTGATCGGCCTGGCCGCCTGCACCTTCCGCCTGCCCTGTCTGCGCGGGGCCCCGGCGGGCGAGCTCGCCTTGGCCGCCCTGGCCCCCTTGCACCAGCCCGCCTGGCATCGTGCCAACGGGCTGGACGCCGCGGCCGGCGCGCTCACCAACAACCTGGCCAGCGACCTGGCCGAGCGCCCGCTCGACGAGTTGCTCAGCGCCCCGCTGCGCCAGGCGCTGGACGAGGCGGCCACGCTGGCCCAGGGCTTCTGGCAGCGGGCCGGCCAGTGGGTGCAACAGGAGCGCGCGCACTACCTGCGCGCCGTGGCCGCCAACGCGCTGGGCGACGCGGCCACGGCCGAACAGCAGGCGCGCGCCGGCCTGGCCCTGATCACGGCCTTCGACCAGGCGGGGCAGGAACGGGTGGACCAGGCCTTCTTGCGCAGCGAGCTGGCGCATGCGCTGTCGCGGCAAGGGCAGACGGCCGAGGCCGCGGTGGAACGGGTGCAGGCGGATGCGCTGGCCGATGATTTCGACGACGCCGAGCTCAGCGCCTGGTACCAGCGCCGACTGGCGCGCCAACGCGCGCTGGACGCGGCGCGGTGAAGCCCGTGGGAGCGGGGCCTATTTCTTGATGGCTGCGATGGCGTAGGTCAGCTCGCCGACCGAGGCCATGCCGTGCTCGGCACGCAGCTGCTCGGCGAACTTCATCGCCAGCTTGCGCAGTTCGTCAGGGCCGCTGCACTTCTCGACTTCGAGCGTGAAGCGGTAGCCGCGTACCAGGCCGAGCTTGGCTTTGGCCACCGAGTTCAGCGCGTCGTACAAGGCGTGGTAGCTGGCAGCGGCGATGACCTGCTGCGTGCGCTGCCAATCCACGTCTTCCACGACCTCGACTTCGAGGTCCACCGCACCGGCTGGTGCCGTGGCGGCCCCGGCCTTGGCAGCGGCGAGCTCACGCATGTCCGACGGCTTGGCGGCCGCCTGCTTTGGCGTCGCCACGGGTGCGGCCGCCGAAACTGCGCCCACCTGGGCGATCAGGCCTTCGGCGCGGAGCATGGCCACGTCGTCTGGCGTGACGCCATGCACCCCGGCGATCCATTCTTCGATCGTGCGGGAATCGTTGATCACCAGCAGCAGGTTGCGCACCGGCCGGCTGAGGTTGCGCGCACGGGCCTGGATCTCTGCCTGGCCGGCGGGCGTTCTGACATAGCGAGACGACATGGTCGTGCCCTTTCCGCCCGAGCAGGGCCCCAACGCCAACCCGGCGGACCGCTTCTCTGGCGGTCACACTGGGAAAATCATTTCTTGTCGCGCAACTCCCGGCGCAACACCTTGCCTACCGGTGTTTTCGGCAGCTCGGTACGGAACTCAATGATCTTGGGACGTTTGTAGCCGGTGAGATTGGCTTCGCACCAATTCCTCACGTCGGCGTCGGTGATCGACGGGTCTTTTTTCACGATCACCGCTTTCACGGCCTCGCCGGCCTTGTCGTCGGGCACACCCACCGCGGCGCACTCAAGCACGCCGGGCATCTGGGTGATCACGTCTTCCACCTCGTTGGGGTAGACGTTGAAGCCCGACACCAAAATCATATCTTTCTTGCGATCGACGATCTTGAAGTAGCCGCGCTCGTCGACCACCCCGATGTCGCCGGTGCGGAAGAAGCCGTCGGCGGTCATGACCTTGGCGGTCTCGTCGGGCCGCTGCCAGTAGCCCGCCATCACCTGCGGGCCGCGGATGGCGATCTCGCCGGCTTGGCCCATGGGGACCTCGGCGCCGTCGTCGTCGAGCAGGGTCAGCTCGGTGCTGGGCATGGGCAGGCCGATGGTGCCCGAGTAGGCGGTGGCGTCCACCGGGTTGCAGGTGGCCGACGGGCTGGTCTCGGACAGCCCGTAGCCCTCGCAGATCGGGCAGCCGGTCTTTTCGAGCCACAGCCTGGCCGTGGCCTGCTGCACCGCCATGCCGCCACCGACCGAGATCTTCAGGTGGCTCCAGTCCACCGAGTCGAAGTCGGCGTGGTTGGCCAGCGCGTTGAACAGCGTGTTCACCGCCGGGAAGCTGTGGAAGCGCTCGCGCGACAAGTCCTTCAGCAGCGACGGGATGTCGCGCGGGTTGGCGACCAGGATGTTGCAGCCGCCCATGCGCAGGCTGAGCATCATGTTCGTGTTGAAGCCGAAGATGTGGTACAGCGGCAGCGCGCAGATGGTGACGATCTGCTCACCGGCGGGGATCTTCTTCAGCGCCGGCTGGTACCAGGCCTCGGACTGCAGCACGTTGGCCACCAGGTTGCGGTGCAGCAGCACCGCGCCCTTGCTGACGCCGGTGGTGCCGCCGGTGTACTGCAGCACGGCGATGTCGTCCGGGCCCACCTTGGGCGCGGTGAAGGGCTTGCCGCGGCCGGCGGAGACCGCCTCGTTGAAGCGCACGGCCTTGGGCAGCGAGAAGGCCGGCACCATCTTCTTCACCTTGCGCACCACGTGGTTCACGATGGCGCCCTTGAGCATGCCCATCATGTCGCCCATCGCGGCGAGGATCACCTGCTTGGTCGGCACGGCGTCGACCACCTGCTGCAGCGTGGCGGCGAAGTTCTCCAGGATGATGATGGCCTTGGCGCCCGAGTCCTTGAGCTGGTGCTCCAGCTCGCGCGGCGTGTACAGCGGGTTGACGTTGACCACCACCAGGCCCGCGCGCAGGATGCCCGCCACCGCCACCGGGTATTGCGGCACGTTGGGCAGCATCACTGCCACGCGGTCACCGCGGGCCAGGCCCAGGCTCTGCAGGTAGGCGGCGAAGGCACGCGAGAGGTCGTCGATCTGCTCGAAGCTGAACGACTTGCCCATGAAGCGATAGGCCGGCAGCTTGGCGTGCTTGCGGAAGCTCTCGTCCAGCAGGGCGACCAGCGAGGGATAGACATCGGTCTTCACCTCGGCCGGCACGCCGGCGGGGTACTGCTTCAGCCAGATCTTTTCCATCCTCACACCGCTTCCCAATAGACGACCTGCGATTCTGACCGCCGCCATGCGCCCACCCCATCAGGGGATTCGATAGCGATCACTGGGGGCAAGCCCCTAGAGCCGCGCACAGGCGGCCTCAGCCATGGTGCCCGACCCGCCAGGCACGGCCCCTGATCCGCATCAGCCCCCGAAGCGGGGCCGACTATTCGACGGCTTTGACCATCTCCTCGACGACCTTCTTCGCGTCGCCGAAGACCATCATGGTCTTGTCCATGTAGAACAGCTCGTTGTCCAGGCCCGCGTAGCCGGCGGCCATCGAGCGCTTGTTCACGATCACGGTCTTGGCCTTGTAGGCCTCGAGGATGGGCATGCCGTAGATCGGCGAGCCCTTCTGCAGCGCGGCCGGGTTCACCACGTCGTTGGCACCCAGGATGATGGCCACGTCGGCCTGGCCGAACTCGCCGTTGATGTCCTCCATCTCGAAGACCTGGTCGTAGGGCACCTCGGCTTCGGCGAGCAGCACGTTCATGTGGCCCGGCATGCGGCCGGCCACCGGGTGGATCGCGTACTTCACCGTCACGCCCTTGTGCGTGAGCTTCTCGGCCAGCTCCTTCACCGCGTGCTGGGCGCGCGCCACGGCCAGGCCGTAGCCCGGCACGATGACCACGGTCTCGGCGTTGCCGAGGATGAAGGCCGCGTCGTCGGCGCTGCCGCTCTTCACGCTGCGCTGCTGCGCGGCGCCGGCCGCTTCCGCCCCCTCGCCGCCGAAGCCGCCCAGGATCACGTTGAAGAACGAGCGGTTCATCGCCTTGCACATGATGTACGAGAGGATGGCGCCCGACGAGCCGACCAGCGAGCCGGCGATGATCAGCATCGAGTTGTTCAGCGAGAAGCCGATGCCCGCCGCCGCCCAGCCCGAGTAGCTGTTGAGCATGGACACGACCACCGGCATGTCGGCGCCGCCGATCGGGATGATCAGCAGCACGCCGAGCGCGAAGCCCAGCGCGGTGATCAGGCCGAAGTCCAAAGCGCTTTGCGAGTGCCAGAAGCCGAAGCAGAAGAAGGCCGCAGCGAGGCCCAGCGCCGCGTTGAGCTTGTGCTGGCCGGCGAAGACCACCGGCTTGCCCTGGAACAGGCGGAACTTGTAGGTGCCGCTCAGCTTGCCGAAGGCGATGACCGAGCCACTGAAGGTGATCGCCCCGATGAACACGCCCAGTGCCAGCTCGATGCGGTTGCCACCGGGGATCGGCCCGCCCTTCTCGACGATGCCGAAGGCCCAGGGCTCGGCCACCGCCGCCACTGCGATGAAGACGGCCGCCAGGCCGATCATGCTGTGGAAGAAGGCCACCAGCTCGGGCATCTTGGTCATCTCGACGGTCTTGGCGCGCCAGGCGCCGTAGCCGCCGCCGACCACCAGGCCCAGCAGCACCCAGGCCATGCCCAGGCCCACGCCGCCGCCCTGGCGAACGATCAGCGCGGCCGTGGTCAGCACGGCGATGGTCATGCCGACCATGCCGAACAGGTTGCCCCGGATCGAGGTCGTGGGGTGGGACAGGCCCTTCAAGGCCTGGATGAAGCAGACGCTGGCCACCAGGTACAGCAGCGTGACGAGGTTCATGTCCATCGCGTCAGCCCTCCGCCTTCTTGGCCGCCGGGGCCTTCTTCTTGAACATCTCCAGCATGCGCCGGGTGACCAGGAAACCACCGAAGATGTTGACCGCGGCCAGCGCGACCGCCAGCACGCCCATCGACTTGCCGAGCCAGGTCTCGGTCAGCGCCGCGGCCAGCATCGCGCCGACCATCACGATTGCCGAGATCGCGTTGGTCACGGCCATCAGCGGCGTGTGCAGCGCCGGCGTCACGGTCCAGACCACGTGGTAGCCGACGTAGATCGCCAGCACGAAGATCGTCAGGTTGACGACGGTGTGGGAAACGACTTCCATGGTGTTCAGGCCTTCTTCACTTCGTTGTTCTGCGTCATCAGGCAGGCGGCGACGATGTCGTCGTCCATCGGCACGTTGAACGCGCCTTCCTTGGTGATGACCAGCTTGAGGAAGTCCAGCACGTTGCGCGCGTAGAGCGCGCTCGCGTCGGCCGCCACCAGCGCGGGCAGGTTGGTCTCGCCGACGATGGTCACGCCGTGCTTGACCACGGTGCGGCCGGCCTCGGTCAGCGGGCAGTTGCCGTCGTGGCCGTTGGCGCCCTTGCCGGCGGCGATGTCGATGATCACCGAGCCCGGCTTCATGGCCTTCACCATCTCCTCGGTCACCAGGACCGGCGCCGCGCGGCCGGGGATCAGCGCTGTTGCGATCACCACGTCGGCCATCGCCACGCGCTTGGCCACCTCGACCTTCTGCCGCTCCAGCCAGCTCGGCGGCATCGGCCGCGCATAGCCGCCCACGCCCTCGGCCGCCTCTTTCTCTTCGGCCGTCTCGTAGGGCACGTCGATGAACTTGGCGCCCAGCGACTCGACCTGCTCCTTCACCGAGGGCCGCACGTCGGACGCTTCGATCACCGCGCCCAGGCGCTTGGCCGTCGCGATGGCCTGCAGGCCGGCCACGCCGACGCCCAGGATCACCACCCGAGCGGCCTTCACCGTGCCGGCGGCCGTCATCAGCATCGGGAAGAAGCGCTGGTACTTGTCCGCCGCCATGATCACCGCCTTGTAGCCGGCGAT
The DNA here is from genome assembly GCA_044226465.1 of Burkholderiaceae bacterium. Classification (GTDB taxonomy): domain Bacteria; phylum Pseudomonadota; class Gammaproteobacteria; order Burkholderiales; family Burkholderiaceae_C; genus Ideonella. The sequence goes on from JBGAGZ010000002.1 coordinate 131,925, forward strand.
GTTGGCCTGCGAAGACAGCACGTCCATGCTCTGCGCCCGCGTGGTGCGCGGCGCGGCCTCGAGGGCGAAGCTGGTGACGCCAGCCGCGGCGATCTGCGCCAGGCCGGCCTTGTCGAAGGGGTTGAGCATGCCCACCAGGGCGGCGCCGGGCTTCATCAGGCCCAGCTCGTCGGCCGACGGGCGCTGCACCTTCAGCACCAGCTCGGCCCCGAGGGCCGCGGCCCGGTCGACGATCTGCGCGCCCACCGCCTCGTAGGCCGCGTCGGTGGCGCTGGCGGCCACGCCGGCGCCCGACTGGACCTTGACGGTGTGGCCTTGCGCCACGTACTTCTTGGCCGTCTCGGGTGTGACGGCAACGCGGGTCTCCCCCGCGGCCGTCTCGAGCGGAACGCCGATCAGCATGGAACTCTCCTCTCGGTGGGTGGGCCCGTCATGGCAGGCGCACCGGTTGTCCGGCGGCGAGCTTAACAGCCGAAACCGGCCAGGGGACCGGGGACTCGCTCTAGGGCACCCTCGGGCGGCATCGGGTTTGCTTAACATCGCCGCATGGGAGACAACAGCCGCTGGAAACCGAGCGTCACCGTGGCCGCCGTGGTCGAGCAGGGCGGGCGCTACCTGCTGGTCGAGGAAATGACCGCCGAGGGCCTGAAGCTGAACAACCCCGCCGGCCACCTGGACCCGGGCGAGTCGCTGCTGGACGCGGTGGTGCGCGAGGTGCTGGAAGAAACCGCCCGCCCCTTCACCCCCGAAGCCCTGGTCGGCGCCTACCTGGCACGCTTTCGCCACGCGCGCAGCGGCGAGGACATCACCTACCTGCGCTTCGCCATCTGCGGCGCGGTGGGCGACGCGATCGCCGGCCGACAGCTGGACGCCCCCGTCGAGCGCACGCTGTGGATGACCCGCGACGAGCTGCGCGCCTGCCCCGACCGCCACCGCAGCCCGCTGCTGATGCGCTGCATCGACGACCACGCCGCCGGCCAGCGCGGTTCCCTCGCCCTGCTGCACGCCGACGCCAGCCTGTACGCCACGCACGGTTAAGCCCGTGCTGGGACAATCCGTCCATGTCGAATGGAGCGGAAAAGAAGCAACGCGTGGTCGTCGGCCTGTCCGGTGGCGTGGACTCGGCCGTCAGCGCCTGGCTGCTGAAACAGCAGGGCCACGAGGTCGTCGGCATCTTCATGAAGAACTGGGAAGACGACGATGACGACGAGTTCTGCTCGACGCGGCAGGACTTCCTCGACGCCGCCGCCGTGGCCGACGTGATCGGCATCGAGATCGAGCACGTCAACTTCGCCGCCGAGTACAAGGACCGCGTCTTCGCCGAGTTCCTGCGCGAGTACCAGGCCGGGCGCACGCCGAACCCCGATGTGCTGTGCAACGCCGAGATCAAGTTCAAGGCCTTCCTCGACCACGCGATGCGCCTGGGCGCTGAGAAGATCGCAACCGGCCACTATGCGCGCGTGCGTGAGGTGGCCGGTGGCGAGGTCCAGCTCCTCAAGGGCCTGGACCCACTGAAGGACCAGAGCTATTTCCTGCACCGCCTGACCCAGGCCCAGCTCGCAAAGACTTTGTTCCCGGTCGGCGAGCTGCCCAAGACCGAGGTGCGCCGCATCGCCGCCGAGATCGCCCTGCCCAACGCGAAGAAGAAGGATTCGACCGGCATCTGCTTCATCGGCGAGCGGCCGTTCCGCGAGTTCCTGAACCGCTATCTGAGCCACGCGCCCGGCCCGATCCAGGACGAGCGCGGCCGCACGTTGGGCGAGCACGTGGGCCTGAGCTTCTACACGCTGGGCCAGCGCCAGGGCCTGGGCATCGGCGGCGTGAAGGACAAGAAGGCCAAGCGCGGGGAATCGGGCAGGGCCGCTGGGCGCGGCCCGGGCGACCATGCGCCCTGGTACGTCGCCCGCAAGGACATGGCCAGCAACACGCTGGTCGTGGTGCAGGGGCACGAGCACCCCTGGCTGCAGTACCGCTCGCTGGACGCGGGCGACCTGAGCTGGGTTGCCGGCCACGCACCCGCGCCCGGCCCGCTGGCCGCCAAGACCCGCTACCGCCAAGCCGATGCGCTCTGCGCGCTGGCGGCTGTGTCGGCCGAGGCCTTCACGCTGCACTTCCCGCCCGAGGCGCCGCAGTGGGCGGTGACGCCGGGCCAGTCCGCCGTGCTCTACGACGGCGAGGTCTGCCTGGGTGGCGGCGTGATCAACACCGCCGCTTGAATCAGGGCAGGCCGGCGAGCTTCAGCAACTCGGCCGCGTCGACAGCGCCGGCATGCTTGCCGACCTCGCCCGACTTGGCGTTGCGGTAGACGATCAGCGGCACCTCTCCGGTGCCGATGGCATTGAACAGTTCGGTGTTGGCCTTGACCTTGGCGGCCACGGCCGCGTCCAGCGTGCCCATGGCGGTGATGCCGTTGCCGTGGTTGGCCACGCTGGCCTCGTTCTGCGCCATCGCGGCGGCTGGGTCCGGCGCGGCCAGGATGGTCGCGCCCTGCGGCAGCGACTGCGGGCGCAGCAGGCCGACCGGCATCCACACGATCTTCAGCTGGTTGCCCAGGCCTTGCGCGGCCTGCCACAGGTGGGCGCAGTGCGGGCAGGTCGTGTCGAAGAACACGTAGACCGTGTGGGCCGACATCATCGGCCCGGTGTGGAAGCCGTTGCCGGTGGCGGCCAGGGTGTAGACGTCCTGCGCGGCGGCGGGGGTGGCGGTCGGGGTGACGGCCCCGGCGGGCGCCGGCTCGCTGGCCGCGGGCGCCGCGGGCGCCGCAGGCGTGGTCGGCGCAGCGGCAGCCACCGGGGCCGCCGGGGCGGCCGACGCGGGCGCTTCGGCCGGCTTGTTGCACGCCGCCAGCAGGGCGGCCACGGCAAGCGCAACGGGCCAGGCCGGGTGCGCAAAGGTCGGGCGGGTCGTCATGGGCATGGGCAGGTCCATCCAGTGGAGGGTTCTTCAGGGCGTCGGGGCCGGTGCGGAGGCAGGTGCGGAAGCGGGGGCGATCGATGCTGCGGGCGACGGGGCCGCCGGCGGCGCATTCTCGCCCTCGAAGCCGATGCGCTCGACCGCACCGCCGCCGGCCAGCTCGCTGTAGATCCATTCCCCGTCCTGTTGGTTCACGCCCTCGGGCGCAGGGTCGGGTGCCACCGGCACATGGGCCAGCGCCACCTTCATGTAGTCGATCCAGATCGGCAGCGCCAGGCCGCCGCCGGACTCGCGACCGCCCAGGCTGCGCGGCTCGTCGTAGCCTACCCAGGCCACGCCCACCACGCTGGGCTGGAAGCCAGCGAACCAGGCGTCCACCGCGTCGTTGGTGGTGCCGGTCTTGCCGAAGATGTCGTCGCGCGGGATGGCCTGGCGCGCCCGCGCCGCGGTGCCGCTGGTCACCACCTCTTGCAGCAGCCGCCGCATGACGAAGGCGTTGCGCGCCGGCACGACGCGCTCGGCTTCGGTGGGCGCGGGCTTGGGCAGCACCTCGTAGACCACCTTGCCGTCGGCGTCGATGATCTGCTCGATGATGCGCGGCGTCACCGGCCAGCCGCCGTTGGCCAGCACGGCATAGGCCGAAGCCAGCTGCAGCGGCGTGGTGCTGCCGGCGCCGAGTGCCAGCGTCAGGTTGTCGGGCTGCTGGTCGGGGTCCAGGCCGAAGCGCGCCGCCCATTGGCGCACGGTGTCCACGCCGATGTGCTGCAGCAGCCGGATGCTGACCGAGTTCTTCGAGCGCGCCAGCGCCTGGCGCAGCGTGAGCGGCCCGTCGAACTTGCCGTCGGAATTCTGCGGCCGCCAGCCCGTGGGGCCGCTGGCGTCGGGCAGGGCCAGCTCGGCGTCGTTGACCAGGGTGGACGGCATCACGCCGTGTTCCAGCGCCGCCGAATACAGGAAGGGCTTGAAGCTGGAACCCGGCTGGCGCTGGGCCTTGGTGGCGTGGTTGAAGGGCTGGCGCGAGAAATCGAAGCCGCCCACCAGCGCACGCACGCGGCCGCTGCCCGGCTCGAGCGCAACGAAGGCGGCCTCCGCGCCCGGCCATTGCGCGATCGCCCAGCCCGCCTTTTCCTGCCGCACGCGGACCACCGAGCCGCGCCGAACCGCCAGTGCCGCCGGCGCCTTGGGCGCGAGCGCCGGCAGGGCCCAGCGCAGGCCTTCTCCGGCGAGCTTGACCTGCTCGCCGCTGGCCAACTGCAACTGCAATTCCTTGGGCGCCACCCGCAGCACGATGGCCACGCGCAGCTCTTCGTCGTCGCGGTGCTCCTTCAGCGCCTGGGCCACGGCGCGGTCCATCTCGGCCGCATCCAGGCTGCCCTCGTCGGGCAGGTCTTCGTGGTCCTCGGGGCCGCGCCAGGCCTGGCGGCGCTCGTGCTCGAGCAGGCTGCGGCGCAGGCCCGCCCAGGCGGCCTGCTGCTCGGCTGCGACCAGCGACGTGACGACCTTGTAGCCGCGCGTGTAGGCCTGCTCGCCGAAGCGCTCGACCACCGTGCGCCGCGCCATCTCGGCCACGTGCTCGGCGTGCACCTCCACCGCCAGCTGCGGGCGGATCTGCAGCGGCTCGTCGCGGGCCGCGGCCAGCTCAGCGTCGCTGATCTTGCCGTTGTCGCGCATGGCCGCCAGCACCTGGCGCTGGCGCACGCGGGCGCGCTCGAGGTTGACGATCGGGTTGGCGTAGTTGGGGTTCTGCGGCAGGCCGGCCAGCATGGCCGTCTCGGCCAACGAGAGCTGGTCCAGCGGCTTGCCGAAATAGGTGCGCGCCGCCGCACCGAAGCCGTACGACCGCTGGCCCAGGTAGATCTGGTTCAGGTAGAGCTCCAGGATCTCGGCCTTGCCCAGCTGGTGCTCGATCTTCCAGGCCAGCAGCGCCTCCTTGAACTTGCGCTCGACCGTGCGCCGCGGCGAGAGGAAGAAGTTGCGCGCCACCTGCTGCGTGATCGTGGACGCGCCCTGGGCGCGCCCCCCGCTCAGGTTGGCCACCACCGCCCGCGCCACGCCGCGCCAGTCGATGCCGCCGTGGTCGTAGAAGCGGCTGTCTTCGATAGACACCACCGCATCCTGCAGCCGCTGCGGCAGCTTGGCGATCGGCAGGTAGATGCGGCGCTCGGCGCCGAATTGCGCGATCTCGACCCCGTCGCGCGTGACCACCTGCAGTGGCTGGCGCGGCTGGTAGTCGGTCACCCGGTCCAGCGGCGGCAGGCTGGGCCAGACGATGGCGATGGCCGCGGCCAGCACCACCGCCGCGAGCAGCAGGGCGCCAGCGGCCAGCATCGCCCAGGCGCGCCAGTTGCGCCAGCCGGGCCAGGCCGGCCATCGCAGCCCGTCCGGCCAACGAACGGCCCCCCGCTGCGCCAGGCGCTCAGGCGCTGCCCCATCGTTCCGCTTCGTTCCATGCTGCATGGTGCAGGCCATTATCAACAGCCTCGCGTCGAGCGCTTAGCATGCGCGGGCCACTTTGACGACAAGCGAGACCGCCCATGCCCGCCTGGTTGATCGCCCTGAACCGCCACTTCCCGATCCGCTACCTGGTCTTGCTGGCCTGCGCGGTGATGCTGCTGCTGGGCGCCTTCGTCTGGGTCGTCTCGGGCCAGGGCCAGTGGGTGGCCGCGCTGGGCGCCGTGGGCGTGGTCACCGGCGGGCACGACCTGCGCCAGCGCCGCCACGCGGTGCTGCGCAACTACCCGGTCATCGGGCACCTGCGTTTCCTGCTGGAGTTCATCCGCCCCGAGATGCGGCAGTACTTCATCGAGAGCGACAACGAGGCCGCGCCCTTCTCGCGCCAGCAACGCAGCCTGGTTTACCAGCGCGCCAAGGGCGACCCCGACAAGCGCCCCTTCGGCACCCAGCTCGATGTGCACCGCGAAGGCTACGAGTGGATCAACCATTCGCTGCAGCCCAGCACGCTGGCGGGCCACGACTTCCGCGTCGTCATCGGCGAGGGCCGCGCCCAGCCCTACAGCGCCAGTGTGTTCAACATCTCGGCCATGAGCTTCGGCGCGCTCAGTGCCAACGCCATCCGCTCGCTCAACGCCGGCGCGAAGAAGGGCGGCTTCATGCACGACACGGGGGAGGGCTCGATCAGCACCTACCACCGCGAGCATGGCGGCGACCTGGTCTGGGAGATCGGCTCGGGCTACTTCGGCTGCCGAAACGACGACGGCAGCTTCAGCGAAGAGCGCTTCGTGGCCAATGCCACCTCGCCCCAGGTCAAGCTGATCGAGCTGAAACTGTCGCAAGGCGCCAAGCCCGGCCATGGCGGTGTGCTGCCCGGCCCCAAGGTGACGGCCGAGATCGCCGCCGCACGCGGGGTGCCCGCGGGCGTGGACTGCGTGTCGCCGGCGGCCCACAGCGCCTTCTCGACGCCGGTGGAGATGCTGCAGTTCATCGACCGGCTGCGCACGCTGTCCGGCGGCAAGCCCACGGGCTTCAAGTTCTGCATCGGCCACCCCTGGGAATGGTTCGCGCTGGCCAAGGCCATGGTCGAGACCCAGCTGCTGCCGGACTTCATCGTCGTCGACGGCGCCGAGGGCGGCACCGGCGCGGCACCGCTGGAGTTCACCGACCATGTCGGCGCGCCGATGCAGGAGGGCCTGCTGCTGGTGCACAACACCCTGGTCGGGCTGAACCTGCGTGACAAGATCAGGTTAGGTGCGGCCGGCCGCATCGTCAGCGCCTTCGACATCGCCCGCGCCATGGCCCTGGGCGCAGACTGGTGCAACTCGGCACGCGGCTTCATGTTTGCGCTCGGCTGCATCCAGGCTCAGAACTGCCACACCGGCGAATGCCCCACCGGCGTGACCACGCAAGACCCGGTGCGCCAGCGCGCCCTGGTCGTCGGCGACAAGACCGAGCGCGTCTGGCGTTTCCATCAGAACACCTTGCACGCGCTGCAAGAGCTGGTGCAGGCCGCCGGGCTGCAGCACCCGAGCGAGATCAGCGCCCACCACATCGTCCGCCGCGTGGCCGGCGACCAGGTGCGCCTGCTGTCCAACCACCTGAGCTTCCTGCAACCCGGCGAGTTGCTCGCCGCCGAACGCGGCGAGGCGCCGTGGCCCCATGCGGTCTACAGCACGTATTGGCCGATGGCAGAGGCGGGGACTTTTACTGCCGCGAAACTCTGAGCGCTCTCACGCCGCCGGCGGCACCGTGTCGACGAAGCTCGGCCTCACGGCCAGCTTGTCGTAGAGCTTGTGCAGGTTGGGGTGCGGGGTGCGCCAGTCGATGGCGGGGTAGCGGAAGTCGAGGTAGCCCAAAGCGCAGCCGACCGCGATGTCGGCGAGCGAGAAGTGAACGCCCATGCAATGGGGCTTGTCGCCCAGGCCTCGGCTCATGGCGGCCAGTGCGCTGGTGACGCGGGCCATCTGGCGGTCGGCCCAGGCCTGGCTGCGCTGGGCTTCGGTGCGGCCGGCCCAGTGCATCTCCATGCGGGCCAGGATGCTGGCGTCGAGCAGGCCGTCGGCCAGCGCTTCCCAGGTGCGCACCTCGACGCGCTCGCGGCCGCTGGCGGGGATGAGCTTGCCGACCGGCGACAGCGTGTCGACGTATTCGACGATGACGCGCGAGTCGAAGATGGCCTCGCCACCTTCCATCACCAGGCAGGGCACCTTGCCCAGCGGGTTGGCCGCGAGGATGGCCTCGCTGCCCCACACGTCTTCCAGCGCGAACTGGTAGTCGAGCTTCTTCTCGGCCAGCACGACACGCACCTTGCGGACGTAGGGGCTGGTGTAGGAGCCGATCAGTTTCATGCGCTGCAATGTCTTCCCTTGGTGTTTGATTCTATCGACTCACCTTGTACGCCAGAGGGCGACGCCGAGGAAGCGCCCCCCTAAAATGCACGGCTTTCCCCCGCGCGGCACGGCCCACTTGTGGGCATGGCGCCACGCCCGACGACATCCTGCTGCTGGAGAACTGGCCGTGCCGAACTCTCTCTCGACCTTGATGGCCTTGTCTCCGCTGGACGGCCGCTATGCCCCGAAGGTGGCCGCGCTGCGGCCGCTGCTGTCCGAATACGGGCTGATGCACCGGCGCGTGCAGGTCGAGGTCGAATGGTTCATGGCCTTGTCGGACGCCGGGCTCGAGGGCTTCGCACCATTTTCGGAAGCGGCGCGCGGCCTGTTGCGCGGCCTGGTGGTGCGTTTCTCCGAAGCCGACGCGCAAGCGATCAAGGACATCGAGAAGACCACCAACCACGACGTGAAGGCGGTCGAGTACTGGCTGAAGTCGCGGCTCGAGAATTCGCCCGAGCTGAAGGCCGCGTCCGAGTTCGTGCACTTCGCCTGCACCAGCGAGGACATCAACAACACCAGCCATGCGCTGATGCTCAAGGCCGCGCGCGCCGACGTGGTGCTGCCCGCACTGGACAAGATCATCGCCAAGCTCGCCGGCATGGCGCAGGGCTTCGCCGCGGTGCCCATGCTGTCGCGCACGCACGGCCAGACCGCCAGCCCCACCACCGTGGGCAAAGAGATCGCCAATGTCGTGGCCCGGCTGCGCCACGCACGCGAGCGCATCGCCGAGGTCAAGCTGCTGGCCAAGATGAACGGCGCCGTGGGCAACTACAACGCCCACAGCGTGACCTACCCGGGCAAGGACTGGGAAGCCTTCTCGCGCCAGGTGGTCGAGCAGCGCCTGGGGCTCACCTTCAACCCCTACACGATCCAGATCGAGCCGCACGACTACATGGCCGAGTTGTTCGACGCGGTGACGCGCACCGACACCATCCTGATCGACTTCGCGCGTGACGTGTGGGGCTACATCTCGCTGGGCTACTTCAAGCAGAAGCTGAAGGACGGCGAAGTCGGCTCGTCGGCCATGCCGCACAAGGTCAACCCGATCGACTTCGAGAACGCCGAAGGCAACTTCGGCTTGGCCAACGCGCTGCTGCTGCACCTGTCGCAGAAGCTGCCGATCAGCCGCTGGCAGCGCGACCTGACCGACTCCACGGTGCTGCGCAACATGGGCGTGGCGCTGGGCTACGCCGTGCTGGGCTACGACGCGCTGTCGCGCGGGCTGGACAAGCTCGAGCTGAACGAAGCCGCGCTGGCCGCCGACCTGGACGGCGCGTGGGAGGTGCTGGCCGAGGCCATCCAGACGGTGATGCGCCGCCACGGCGTGCCGCAGCCCTACGAGCAGCTCAAGGCCTTCACCCGCGGCAAGCCGATGACGCGCGAGCTGATGCAGGGCTTCATCAACGACCCGGCGCTGAAGCTGCCGGCCGACGAGAAGGCCCGCCTGCTGGCCATGACACCGGCCGACTACACCGGCATCGCCGCCGCGCTGGCGCGCCGCGTCTGAGCGCGGGGCCTGTCCGGCCCTTGGTGAAAATGCTTGATCGCGGCGGCGTGCCGCGTGCCTAAACTCCTGGCCACAAACAACGTGCGCCACGAGGGAGGGACTCATGCACGACACCATCATCGACGGCAGCCATGCCGCGGCACCGCAGCGCCTGGACATCCAGTTCACCGGCTCCGGCAGCGAGTACTTCCGCATCTGGCTGGTCAACCTGCTGCTGACCATCGTCACGCTGGGCTTCTACCACCCGTTTGCCAAGGCCAGAAAGCTCGCCTACTTCCACGGCAACACCCTCGTCGGCGGCCAGCCGCTGGGCTTCCACGGCGACCCATGGAAGATGCTGCGCGGCTACCTGCTGATGCTGCTGTTCGGCGTGGTGTACGGCGTGTCCAGCCGCTTTGCACCCACCGTGGCCATCGTCGCCATCGTCGCCTTCGCGCTGCTGTGGCCGGCCTTGTGGCGCGCGTCGCTGCAGTTCCGCCTGGGCAACACCAGCTGGCGCGGCCTGCGCTTCGGCTTCGATGGCAGCCTGGGTGGCGCCTACCTGTCCATGCTGCCGGCGGTGGTGCCGTGGGCGGCGATGATCGGGCTGGCCATGCTGGCTCCCAAGCCCGATGCCGAGACGGGCGCGGTGGCCCCGCCTGGTGCCGCCTTCATGGTCGCGTTCTTCGGCGTCTTCGCGTCGTTCTTCCTGGTCATGCCGATGGCGCTGGCCTGGGTCAAGCGCTACCAGCACGGCCACTACGTCTATGCCGGCCAGCGAAGCCGGCTCGAGGCGGGCGTGGGCGCGTTCTACGCCTATGCGCTCAAGGTGTTCGGCGTGTCGCTGCTGGTGATGGTGGTCGGCGGCATCGTCATGGGCGTGGCGATGGCGGCGGCCTTCGCTGGCGCGGCCATGGGTGCAGAGAAGTCGGCAGCCTTCGCGATCGGCATGGCGCTGGCCGGCATCGTGTTCTACGGCGCCTACTTCGTCGTCGTGATGCCCTACAGCCAGTCACGGCTGCAGAACCTGGTCTGGGGCCACACCCGGTCCGACGCGGTGCAGTGCCGCAGCGAGCTGCGCATGTGGCCGCTGGGCTGGCTGACGCTGAAGAACCTGCTGCTGAGCATCCTCACGCTCGGCCTGTACTGGCCTTTCGCCGCGGTGGCCAGCGCGCGCATGCGGCTGCAGGCCATGGCCGCCGACCTGGATGGCGACGTCAGCCAGTGGACCGCCGGCGCCGCGGCCACCACGCAGGACGCCACCGGCGACGCCGCGGGCGATTTCTTCGGCATCGACCTGGGCTTATGAGCCGCAACGGCGTTCACGAGGCGAATTCTGTCGTGCGCAGCACGGAGGATGCCTCGTGAGCGAGCCGGGCACCGGGCCCGTGCGGCCAGACGGCGACGGCAGCCTCGCGAGCGAATACTTCGACGGCGAACGCCCGGTGGCGCAGCCAGTGCGCTTGCGCATCGATGGCGCCGACCTGGTCATCGAAGGCGAGGGCGTCAGCCGCCGCGTGCCGCGCCGCCAGGTGCGCTGGCCCGAGCGCCAGCGCCATGGCGCGCGCCTGACCTACCTGCCGCTGCAGGGCCTGATCAGCCACGCCGATGGCCCGGGCTGGGACGCCTGGGCCGCCGCGCAAGGCCTGCGCGACCCGCTGGTGGTGCGCTGGATGCAAAGCTGGCGCGGCGTGCTGTGGGCGCTGCTGGCCTGCGTGCTGATCGCCGGTGCCGCCTGGCAGTGGGGCGTGCCCTGGGCCAGCCGCGCCGTGGTGGCGGCCCTGCCCGTGGCGGTGGACGAGACCGTGGGCGAGCAGACGCTGGCCTCGTTCGACCAGCAAGGCCTGGCGCCCAGCAAGCTGCCGCCCGAGCGCCAGGCCGCGATCCGCCAGGCCCTGGCCGCCGCGGTTGAGCACGCCTACCCGGCGGGCGAGCGGCCGGCCTATGTGCTGAACTTCCGTGCGGCGGACAAGCTGAAGATCGGCCCCAACGCCTTCGCGCTGCCCGGCGGGCAGATGGTGCTGACCGACGAGCTGGCCGAGTTGCTGGCCGACGCGCCGGACGTGACCACCGGCGTGCTGGCCCACGAGCTGGGCCATGTGCGCCACCGCCACGGCATGCGCACCGTGGTGCAGGCCAGCCTGCTCGCGGCCATGGCCGGCTGGGTCATTGGGGACTTCTCCAGCGTGCTGGCCGCGGTGCCGGCGGTGCTGGGCCAGGCCGCCTATGCGCGCGACTTCGAACGCGAAGCCGATGCCGAGGCCATCCACGTGCTGCGCGCCAACGGGCTGAAGCCCTCGCGCATGGTGTTGCTGTTCGACCGGCTGGATGCCTGGCGCCAGAAGCAGCGCGGTGGTCTGCACGACCTGCCCATCGCCCTGGCCGACCACCCGGCCGACGCCGAGCGCCGGCAGCGTTTCACCGAAGCGGACGCGCGCTGAGACTGGCGCGTCAGCGCGCCTGTGCCGGCACCGCCGCCGCAGCCGTGCGTGATGAGGTTTCCACATCGGTGCCGATCATCGCCATGCAGGTGCTGATCAGCACCACCGACGCACTCACCGACAAGCCGAGCACCAGCAAGGGCGCCCAGCCGGTGGGGCGCTGCGGGGGGCGGGGGTCGGTGGGTCGCATCGTGGCTCCAGGCGTGGCGGCAGAAGGCCGCCACGTTCACCAATACGCAAACCCCGGGCCAAAACGGACATCGACCCGCCACGTCCATCAATACGCAAACACCGGGCCAAACCGGACATGGGCCCGGCGCTGTTACAAAAAAGGCCAGATCCTAGAATGCGGGCCATGCAATTCACCCAGATGCTGGCTCAGGCGACCGGGCGCCACCAATCGATGCTGTGCGTGGGCCTGGACCCCGATCCGGCCAAGTTCCCCAGCCCCTGGCAGGGCGATGCCGGCCGCATCCACGACTTCTGCGCCCGCATCGTGGACGCGACCAAGGATCTGGTCTGCGCCTACAAGCCGCAGATCGCCTACTTCGCCGCGAACCGCGCCGAAGACCAGCTCGAGCGCCTGATGGCCTACATCCGCCGCGTCGCGCCCGAGGTGCCGGTGATCCTGGACGCCAAGCGCGGCGACATCGGCCCCACCGCCGAGCAGTACGCCCGCGAGGCCTTCGTGCGCTACCAGGCCGACGCGGTGACCCTGTCGCCCTTCATGGGCCAGGACTCGATCGAGCCCTACCTGAAGTACGACGGCAAGGGCCTGATCCTGCTGTGCCGCACGTCCAACCCCGGCGGCAGCGACCTGCAGGCGCAGGACTTGGCCGGCGGCGGCAAGCTCTACGAGCATGTCGCCCGCCTGGCCGCCGGCGCCTGGAACCGCGGCGGCCGCCTGGGCCTGGTGGTGGGCGCCACCTTCCCGGCCGAGCTGGCGCGCGTGCGCGAGCTGGCGCCGACGCTGCCGCTGCTGATCCCCGGCGTCGGGGCGCAGGGCGGTGACGCCGCCGCCACGGTCAAGGCGGCCTGGCGGCCCGACGCGCCGATCATCGTCAATTCTTCGCGCGCCGTGCTCTACGCCGGCAACGGCGAAGACTTTGCCAGCCGCGCCCGCGCCGTGGCCGAGGCCACCCGGCGCGAACTCGAGCACGCCAAGCCCGCCTAGTTACGGCTTGGTGCGCGTCCGAATGCCGGGCGCGCCGCCTTTGCGGCGACACTTGCAGCTTCCGCGGCCAAGAAAAGCGGCGAAAGCAGTGGCAGGCACTACAAGAGGGATCCGGCGTGGCGGCTGATCAGCACGCCAGGCTCGCCGCCGCCCGCGCGGGCCTGGCGGCGCTGGCCGCCGGCGTGCTCGTCGCGGCGCTGCCCGATGCGCTGGGGCCCGTGGCCCGCGGCTTGGCTGTCGCCGTGCTGGTCGCACTGGCGCTGGCCGCGGTCGCCCTGCCGCTGTGGCGACTGCTGGCCACCAGCCGCGCCGCCGCCGAAGCCGCTGGCCGGCAGGTCGAGGCCTGGCTGCAGGTGGCCGCCCATGCCCACATCGAGACCGACCCCGAAGGCCAGGTGGTCGATTCGCGCAGTGGCGGCGACCGCCCGGTGTTCGGCCACTCGCCGCCCCACCCTGGCCGCCTGCTGTGGGAGCTGCCCCAGGCCCGCTGGAGCCCCGAGCAGGCCGAGCAGATCCGCCAGGCGGTGCAGTCGCGCGGCGCCTGGCCCGAGCTCGAGCTCGGCTGGTCCGACGGCCAGGGCGCCGCCCGCCCGCTCAGCCTGTGCGGCGTGCCGCGCTTCGATGCGCTCGGCCGCTTCGTCGGCCATTGGGTGCTGCTGCGCGACCGCGGCGCCGAGGTCAAGGCCCGCGCCGCGCTGAAAGCCACCGAGACCCGCTTCCACGAGCTGTTCCGCCGCATCCCGCTGCCGCTGGTGCTGCACCGCGACGGCGTGGTGATGGACGCCAACCCCGCCGCCGTGGCCTTGTTCGGCTTCAACGACCTGCACGCCATGCTCGGCAGCCACCTGCTGGACCACTACGCTGAGGGCGAGTCGCGCGAGGCCGCACGGCTGCGCCTGCGCATGGTCGACGCGCTGTCGGTCGGCCAGACGCTGCCGGCCGCCGAATACCGCCTCACGCCGCCAGACGGCCGCACGCTGATCGTGCAGGTCAGCAGCGCGCCGGTGGAGGTGGACGACGGCCGCGCGACGCTCTCGATCTACACCGACGAGACCGAGCGCCGCGGCGCCGAGCAGGCGATCAAGCGGTCCGAGGCGCTGCTGTCGCACCTGGTGTCCACCAGCCCGGACGTGATCACGCTGACCGACATGGCCACCGGCCGCTATGCCATGGTCAACCCCAGCTTCGAGCGCGTCACCGGCTACGCCGCGGACGAGGTGGTGGGCCGCACGGCGATCGAGATCGCGATCTGGGCCAACGAGGCGGACCGCCATCACCTGGTGAAGGCCCTGCGCGAGCAGGACGCGGTGCAGAACCTGCCCGCCACCTTCCGCACCCGGCGGGGCGACTTCGTGCAGATGCTGATGTCGGCGGCGCGCTTCCAGATGGACGGCCGCGACTACCTGGTCATCACCGCACGCGACGTCACCGCCACCGAGCAGGCGCGGCTGGAGCGCGAGGCCATCCTCAACAACGCGCTGATGGGCATCGCGCTCACGCGCGAGCAGCGCTTCGTGCTGGTCAACCCGCGCTTCGAGCAGATGTTCGGCTGGCCCCTGGGGCAGATCGTCGGCGAACACGGCAGCGTGGTCTGGCCCAGCCCGGCCGACCACCAGGCCGTGGGGGCCGAGGTGGGCCCGGCCCTGGGCCGCGGCCAGCAGATCGAGATCGAGCGGCCGATGATGCGGCGCGACGGCAGCATCTTCCTGTGCCGGCTGATGGCCAAGGCACTGAGCCCCACCGAGCCCGGCCGCGGCGGCACCATCTGGCTGGCCGAGGACGTGACCGAGAAGCGCCAGGTCGAGCAGGCCCTGGCCAAGGCGCGTGACGACGCCGAGGCCGCCAGCCGCGCCAAGAGCGCCTTCCTGGCCAACACCAGCCACGAGATCCGCACGCCGCTCAACGCCCTGCTGGGCCTGGCCCGGCTGGCCCGCCAGCCGGGGGTAGACGAGTCGCGCCGGCGCCAGTACATCGAGCAGATCAGCGAATCGGCCGAGACCTTGTCGGCCATCCTGTCGGACATCCTGGACCTGTCCAAGATCGAGGCCGGCAAGATGCACCTGGACCAGGTGCCGTTCGACCTGCAGCACCTGATCCGCACGCTGCGCCAGGCCTATGGCGCGCTGGCCGACACCAAGGGCCTGACGATGTCGATCGAGCTGGAGGACGAGCTGCCCGAGGTCGTCATCGGCGACCCGGTGCGCGTGCGCCAAATCCTCAGCAACTTCCTCAGCAATGCGCTGAAGTTCACCGAGCACGGCAGCATCCACCTGGCGGTGCGCTGGTCCGGCGCGCGGCGGCTGCGCTTCGAGGTCACCGACACCGGCCCCGGCATCGAGGAGCACCAGCAGCGCGAGCTGTTCCGCCCCTTCTCGCAGGTGGACACCTCGCGCGCGCGCCGCGTCGGTGGCACCGGGCTGGGCCTGTCGATCTGCCGCCAGCTGGCCGAGCAGATGGGCGGCGAGGTCGGTCTGGTCAGCCTGCCTGGCCAGGGCAGCTGCTTCTGGGCCGAGCTGCCGCTGCCGGTGGGCGACCGCGAGGCGCTGGACTCGGGCTCCAGCGGCTTCGGCGCCGACCCGATCAGCGGCGCACGGGTGCTGATGGTCGAGGACAACGCGGTCAACATGATGATCGCGGTGGCCCTGCTGGAGCAGTGGGGCGTCGAGGTCTCGCAGGCCGGCGACGGCCACCAGGCGGTCGAGGCGGTCGAGCAGGCCGCCGCGCGCGGCCGGCCTTTCGACGTGGTGCTGATGGACGTGCAGATGCCCGGCATGAGCGGCCACGAGGCCACGCGGCTGATCCGCCGCCACCAGCCGGCCGAGCGCCTGCCCATCATCGCGCTGACCGCGGCGGCGCTGGTCTCCGAGCGCGACCAGGCGCTGGCCGCCGGCATGAACGACTTCCTCACCAAGCCGATCGACGCGGCGCGGCTGCGCAACACGCTGGCCCGTGCCCTGCGGCAGCGCGACGAGACCGCCTGAGCGCGTCAGGCGCCCGGAGGCGGCCCGAACACCACGCGCAGTGCGGCAGGCACGCTGCGCGCCCGGCGCAGGTCGCTCGCCAGGCGTGCCCACTCGTGCATGGCGATGCGCAGCGGGTTGTAGGTGGTCAGCGGCGTGACCAGGCCGCAGCGCGGCGGCAGGTCGGGCCGCTCGGCGACGAAGGTGCCGAACAGGCGGTCGAAGACGATCAGCACACCGCCGTAGTTGCAGTCCAGGTACTCGGGGTTGCTTGCGTGGTGCACCCGGTGGTGCGAGGGCGTGTTCAGCACCCATTCGAGCGGCCCCAGGCGCGGTATCCAGGTGGTGTGCAACCAGAACTGGTACAGCAGGTTGGCAGCCAGCGTACCGGCCACGGCCAGCGGTGAGAAGCCCAACCACAGCAAGGGCGCGAAGAAGGCCGCGTGGCCGGCGAGCTTGCCCGTCCAGCCCAGGCGCAGCGCGGTGGCCAGGGTCAGCTCGTTCGGCGAGTGGTGGACCGCATGGCTGGCCCACAGCCAACGCACCCGGTGCGTGGCGCGATGGTACGCGTAGTAGGCCAGTTCGTCGGCCAGAAAGAGCAGGGCCCATTGCCAGCTCGCGTCGAGCGCGAGGGTGGCGATCCGGTGCTGGTGCGCCCAGCCCAGCAGCGGCGCCGCCAGCGACAGGCCGAGCACGTCGACCAGCCGCCGCAGCGCGAGGTCGCCCAGCGTGCAGGCATAGGCGCGCCAGTCGTAGGGCTGGCGCAGCACGACCTGCCGGACCAGGCCTTCAGCGGTGGCCGCTGCGAGCACGCCGGCGAACAGCAGGGCCAGCCACGGCAACGTGCCCGGCACCGCCGCCACCAACGCACGGCCGAAGCTGCCCTCGTCCATCGCCGTGGCCCGTGTGTCAGCCCGGCTGGCCGTTGCCCTGGCAGGCCGTCAGTTCGTCGCGGTGGGCCCTCAGGCAACCGCGCATCTCGCGCGGGCCGCCGTCGCCGCAGACCTGCTGCACCTGCGCCGCGCATTGGCTGAGGCGCGGCAGTGCGGCCTTGCAGCCGGCCGAGAGCTCGGCCTCGTGCTGCTTCAGGCAGGCCAGCACGCGACCGCCGCCCGGTTGCACGCCCGAGCAGAGCTGGCTGGCGTCGGAACGGCAGGCCTGCATCGCGCCGGTGCCCTGGGCCCACGCCGCCGGCGCCGCCGCGGCGCACAACGCCCAGGCCAGCAGGCACGGCCTGGCAAACGCTTGAAGTCGGTGCCGCATGCGGGCCTCCGGCTCAGCGCGAGCGCTCGACCGTGACCGTGCCGGTCTGGCCGTTGGGGCCGGTGACGGTCGTCGACGAGCCGGTCTCGGTGCGCGTGGTGTCGCGGGTCACCGTCTGCCCCTTGGCGCCGGTCATGGTGGACTGGGTGCCCTGGGCACTGCGCTGCACGTTGCGCGAGCGGGTCTGGCCGCGCGGGCCGGTGCTGGTCGACTGGACGTCGCCTTGCTGACGTTCGACGTCGCGGGTGGCGGTCTGCCCATTCGGGCCGGTGACGGCGGTGTGGCGCACGCGGGCTTCGGCCGGCGCGGCCACCAGGGCCGCGGACAAGGCGGCCAGCAGGGGCAACAGCAGCGCGGCGTGGCGGACGATGGAAGCGTTCATGTCGGATCTCCTGGCAAGTTGAGAAGGGTGGGGTTTCAGGCGTCGACGATCGTCATCGCCGCCTGCCCATTGAACGTGGCCCGGGCACGCCGGAGGGCCACGTCCCGCGACGAAATGCGACAGGCTTGTCACACGCCGCGCGGCGTGCGTGCGCGCCCGTAGACTGCGGGCCATGGGAAACGAGGCACCGCTGCCGTGAGCCACCAACCACTGGTTCTGCTGGTCGACGACGACGCCGAGCTGTCGGGCATGGTCTGCGAGCTGCTGCAGCGCGAGGGGTGGGCCACCCACGCCGTGCTCACCGGTGGCGACGGCGCCCGCGCGCTGGCCGAGCGCCAGCCCGACGTGGTGCTGCTCGACGTGATGCTGCCGGACGGCAACGGCTTCGAGCTGTGCCGCCGCTGGCGCGCCGAGCACCCCGCCGTCGGCCTGGTGATGCTCACCGCACGCGGCGACCCGATGGACCGCGTGCTGGGGCTGGAGATCGGCGCCGACGACTACCTGGCCAAGCCCTTCGAGGCGCGCGAGCTGGTGGCCCGGGTGCGGGCCCTGCTGCGGCGCACGGCACCAGGGCGGGCCGAGGCCCCCTTGCTGCGCTTTGCCGGGCTGACCATCGACCTGGTCAAGCGCGAGGCGGTGGCAGGCGGCCGCGAGGTCGCGCTGACCAGCGTCGAGTTCAAGCTGCTGGTGGCGCTGGCGCGCACGCCGGGCAAGCCGCTCAACCGCGAGCAACTCAGCGAGGCCGTTCAGGCCGGCAGCTACCGCCCGCTGGACCGCACGGTGGACGTGCAGGTGGCCCGGCTGCGGCGCAAGCTCGACGAGGCCTCGCCCGGCGCCGAGTGGGTCGCCACGGTGCGCGGCGAGGGCTATGTCTTCGTCCCGCGCGGCTGAGATGTCCTCCACCCCCAAGCCACGCCGCTTCGACACCTTGTTCTCGCGCCTGCTGGTGGTGCAGGCGCTCACCGCCACGGCGTTGGTGTTGCTGTTCGGCGCGCTGTTCTACGTCGAGCGCAACATCACCGTGGCGCGGCTGGTGGCCGAGCGCTGGGCACCGTCTCTGCACGCGGTGCTGACCGGCCAGCCGGCCGATCGCGTGGCGCCCGCACTGCCGGTGCTGCGCGCGACCGAGTTGCCCCGCGCGTCTGTGCGCCCGCGCACCTGGGCGCCGCGGGCGCAGGTGCTGGTGGACTCGCTGCGCGCCGGCGGCGTGCCGGTGGAAGACCTGGCCTACACCCGCACGGCCGGCAACCCGCTGGTGTGGCTGGGCGTGCGCGGCGCGGACGGGCAGCGCCTGTGGCTGGGCATCGCCGACGAGCTGATCGAGCCGCGGCTGCCGCTGCGCTTCACGCTGGCCGTGCTGCTGGGCGTGGCCGTGGTTGCGCTGGCCAGCTGGTGGGCCGCGCGGCGGCTGACCGCACCACTGCGCCAGCTGCAGGCCCGCATCGAGGCCCACGATCCGACGGCCCCCGAGGCCTTGCCGGCCGAGGCCCCCGCGCGCGGCGCCACCGCCGAGGTGGCCGCCATCGCCCAGGCCTGGCAGAGCATGCGCGAGAGGCTGGTGCAGCACGAGCGCGAGCGCCGCCTGCTGCTGGCCGGCGTGTCGCACGACCTGCGCAGCCCGCTGGCACGCATCCGCATGGCCGCCGAGCTGCTGCCCGAGGACACGAGCGTGGCCGCCCGCCGCGACGCGATCGTGCGCAATGTCGACGTGGCCGACCGCCTGGTGCAGGGCTTCGTCGACCAGGTGCGCGCGGCTGAGCTGCCGCTGGACGAGACGGTGGACCTGGCGGACCTGGCGCGCAGTGTGGTCGACATGCTCGCGCGCCCGGCCGACGCCTTGCGCGTCGATGCACCCGGCACGCTGCCCTTGGAACGGGCCAGCCGGCTGCTGCTCGAGCGTGTGATGCTCAACCTGGTCGACAACGCCTTCCAGCATGGGCGGCCGCCGGTGACGCTGCGCGTGGCGGCGCACGGCGCCGAGGCCTGGGTCGAGGTGGAGGACACCGGCCCCGGCATCGCGCCGGACCAGCGCGAGCCGCTGCTGCAGGCCTTTGCCCGCGGCGACCCGGCCCGCGGCCGGCCGGGCACCGGCCTGGGGCTGGCGGTGGTGGCCCAGGTGGCGGCACGCCTGGGTGGCCTTGTCGCCTTCGACGTCGGCGCCGGGGCCCACCGGGTGCGCGTGGTGCTGCCCCTCAGGCGCTGACGCAGCCAGACTGCGGCGGGCCGTCGCGGGCCGCCAGCAAGGCGGTCACGGCCTCGGCCGTGTCGGGCCGGCCGAGCAGAAAGCCCTGCAGGTCGTCGCAGCCGGCTTCGGCCAGGAAGTCCTTCTGCGCCACCGTCTCGACGCCTTCGGCCACCACGCGCAGGCCCAGGGCATGCGACATCGAGACCACCGCGCTGACGATGGCCCGGCTGTTGCCGTCGTCGGGCAGGTTGCGCACGAACAGGCGGTCGATCTTGAGGGTGTCGATGGGCAGGTGCTTGAGCATGCTGAGCGACGAATAGCCGGTGCCGAAGTCGTCGATCGCGATGCGCACGCCCAGGGTACGCAGCCGGGTGAGCACCTCGGCACTGGGCTCCATGGACTGCAACACGCTTTCGGTCAGCTCCAGCTCGAGCCAACGGCCGTCCGCCTGCAGGCCGTGGCGCTGCAGCGCGGCCTCGACCGCCTCGACCAGGTGGTCGTGCAGGACCTGCCGGCCTGACACGTTGACCGCCATGCGCACCGGCGCCAGGCCCTGGTCGCGCCAGACACGGAGCTGGGCGCAGGCCTGGTCAAGGGTCCAGGCGCCCATCTCATTGATCAGCGCGCTCTGCTCGGCCACAGGGATGAAGCGGTCGGGACCGATCAGGCCGGCCTGTGGATGCTGCCAGCGCAGCAACGCCTCGACGCCAACCAGCACCTGCCCCGTGGCGTCGAACTGGGGCTGGAACAGCAGGCGGAACTCCTGCCGCTGCAGGGCCTGGCGCAAGGCGTTGTCGAGCATCAGGTGCTCGTGCACGCGCTCGGTGATGTCCGGGGTGTAGAAGTCGCAGACGCCTCGGCCGTGTTCCTTGGCCCGGTACATCGCCGAATCGGCGGCCTTGCAGAGGTTGTCGACCGTGTCGGCGTCTTCGGGGAACAGCGCGATGCCAACGCTGGCCGAGACAGCGATCTGGCGACCCGCCACGGTGACGGGCACGGAGACCGCCTCGATGAGCTTGCGCGCCAGCGCCGCCACGCTGTCGGCCGATCCGGCCTCCTCGACGACCACGGTGAACTCGTCGCCTCCCAGGCGGGCCACCGCGTCCTCGGCGCGGACGGTGGCTTTCAGCCGCTGGCCAATCTCGATCAGCAGCTGATCACCGGCAGCGTGGCCCAGCGAGTCGTTGACGAACTTGAAGCGATCGAGGTCGATGAACAGCAGGGCCAGCCGCTGGCCGTGGCGCGCCGCGCGGGCCATGGACAGCTGCAGCGCATTGGCGAACAGCAGCCGGTTCGGCAGGCCGGTGAGCAGGTCGTGGTGAGCGAGGTGGCGCAGGCGCTCCTCGGCGTCCTTGATCGGCGTGATGTCGGACTGGATCGCCACGTAGTGGGTCACCTCGCCGCTCGCGTCGCGGATGCGGCTGATGTTCTCCCAGGCCGGGTAGATCTCGCCGTTCTTGCGCCGGTTCCAGATCTCGCCGCGCCACTGGTCGGTGCGGTTCAGCGCGTCCCACACGCCCTCGTAGAACGCCCGGTCGTGGCGGCCCGACTGCTGCAGCGAAGGGTCGCGCCCCAACAGCTCGTCGGCCGAGTAGCCGCTGATGGCGCTGAACGCGGGGTTGACCGCCAGGATGCGGCGCCGGGCGTCGGTGACAATGATGCCCTCCTGGGTGCTGCTGAACACCGCGGCCGCGAGCTGCAGCTGGGCCTGCGCCTGCTGCCGCTCGCGCACGTCGCGCACGAAGGCCTGCCACTGGCCGCTGGGCAGGATGCGGGTGCTGATCTCCACCGGCAGCCAGTCGCCGTTCTTGCAGCGCAGCGTCCACTCGGCCACTTGGCTGTGCCCGGCAAGCAGCCACTCGCGGGCCTGGGCCAGCCGGGGCAGGTCTTGCGGAGGAATGAAGTCGGCGATCGTGCGCCCGATGATCTCGTCGCGCTGCAGCCCCAGCATCTGGCAACCGGCGTCGTTCACCTCGGTGTAGCGGCCGCTCGTGTCGGCGACGAAGATGCCGTCGGCGGCGTGGTCGAACAGGTCGCGCAGGCGCTGCTCGCTGCGCCGCAGGCGGCGGTGCGTGCGCCCGAGCATGGTGCCCACCAGCGCCGCGGCCGCCAGCAAGGCGAGCGCAAGCCATGCCACCACGGGGCTGGGCAGCCCTTGATTCATCGTCCCTCCTGCGGTGCATCGGGCCGCTGCGCACGCAAACGGCCTGCCCCTCGTCTTGATCCTAGGCAGGCCCGGTGAGGCGCGCTTGACGTCCATCAACCGGTATGCCTGAGGGGGTATGCGGCCTGTGGATCGATGCGTGGGCGCCACGGCATCGCGTAAGCTGCGCCGATGCGCGCCAAGACCGTCTTCAAGGCCCTCGGTGGCCTGTTCGCCGCCCTGCTGCTCGCCGGCACGGTGTTCGTGGTCAACCTGGTCTGGTTTCGGCCGGTCAGCCTGAACCTGTTCTACGAGAAGGTCTTCATCACCTTCCTGCTCGAAAAGCCCGAGCTGCTGAGCATGCTGGGCGTGGCCGAGCAGTTCGGCTACCGGCGCCACAACGCGCACCTGAACGACGCCTCGGTGGCCAAGGCCGAGGAGGACTTCGCCCAGTGGCGCCGCTACCTGGCCGACCTGAAGGCCTACGACCTGGACCGGCAGATCCCCGAGCAGCGCCTGTCCACCCGCGTGCTGACCTGGTTCATCGAGGACCAGCTCGAGGGCGAGCGCTTCCGCTTCCACAACTACCCGGTGAACCAGCTCTTCGGCGTGCAGAGCGAGACGGTCGACTTCCTGATCAACCAGCACCGCATCACCGACCGGCGCGGCGCCGACGACTACCTGGCCCGCATGGGCGAGATCGGCCGCAAGTTCGGCCAGGTCAAAGAGGGACTGCAGCTGCGCGAGAGCAAGGGCGTGGTGCCACCGCGCTTCGTGATCGAGCGGGTGCTCGCCGAGATGCGCGGCTTCGCGGCCAAGGCGCCGGCCGAGAACCCGCTGTG
This sequence comes from Burkholderiaceae bacterium, assembly GCA_044226465.1. GTDB lineage: Bacteria > Pseudomonadota > Gammaproteobacteria > Burkholderiales > Burkholderiaceae_C > Ideonella. Next base: position 154,558 of record JBGAGZ010000002.1, read on the forward strand.
CCTGAACTTCGCGACGAAGGTCGACGCGCTGGCCGGCGTGGCCGCCGACGACAAGGCCACCCTGAAGACCCGCTGCGCCGAGGCGGTGACCCAGGTCGTGCAACCGGCCTACGCCGGGCTGATCGCTTTCTTCGAAGCGCAGCTGCCACGCGCCACCACCGACGACGGCGTGTGGAAGTTGCCCGATGGCGAGGCCTTCTACGCCTGGCGGCTGCGCAGCCAGACCACAACGAACATGACGCCGGCCCAGGTGCATGCGCTGGGCCTGGCCGAGGTGGCGCGCATCGAGGCCGAGATGGGCGCGATCCTCACGGCGCAAGGCCAGCTGCAGGCGGGCGAAACGCCCGCGCTGGCGCTGCGCCGCCTGGCCAAGGACCCGCGCTTTCTCTACCCCAACACCGACGAAGGCCGCCAGGCCGCGCTGGCCGACTACAGCCACATGATCGCCGACCAGCTTGAGCGCTCCAAGCGCGTCATCGGCCTGACGCCCAAGGCCGCGATCGAGGTGCAGCGCGTGCCGACCTTCAAGGAGAAGACGGCCCCCGGCGCCTACTACCAGTTGCCGGCGCTGGACGGCACGCGCCCCGGCGTGTTCTACGCCAACCTGCGCAACATGGACGACCTGCCCAAGTTCGGCATGCGCACGCTGTCCATCCACGAAGGCGTGCCGGGCCACCACTTCCAGATCGCGCTGGCACAGCAGCAACAGGGCGGCCCCACCTTCCGCAAGGTGCTGCCGTTCACGGCGTACATGGAGGGCTGGGCGCTGTACGCCGAGTGGCTGGGCACCGAACTCGGCGTGTACCAGGACGACCCCTATGGCAACCTGGGCCGGCTGCAGGCCGAGATGTTCCGCTCGGTGCGCCTGGTGGTGGACACCGGCATCCATGCCCAGCGCTGGACGCGCCAGCAGGCGATCGACTACATGGTCGCCAAGACCGGCATGGCCGAAGGCGAGGTGGTGGCCGAGATCGAACGCTACATCGTCGACCCCGGCCAGGCCTGTGCCTACAAGGTCGGCATGCTCAGCATCCTGGCCGCGCGCCAACGGGCCGAAAAGGCCTTGGGCCCGAAGTGGGACATCGAAGCCGAGAAGGCCTTCCACGACGTGGTCCTGCGCGGCGGCGCCCTGCCGCTGGCCATCCTGGACGAGCAAGTGGACGCTTGGGTGAAGAGCAGGCTGTGAACTCAGCCTGCTCGAAGCCTTCTTTCGGCCATGAGCAGCCGTTGGCTGCTCATGGCCCAAGGCTCTCGTTCACAGCTCCCCCTGCCCCCTCCAAGCGGGGGCACTAGCATGGGTGACGGCTCCCCCAGCCCCCTCCGAGAGAGGGGCTCCAGCATGAACGACAAGCCAAGCCGGCGACCACAGCATCGTTCGAGGCACGGCGCGTGCTGACAGGGCCGAAAGTCTTGCAGGGTGTGGGGCGGCCGGCTGGCCGCCTCGTCATTCGAACTGGAGCCCCCGCTCGGAGGGGGCTCGGGGGAGCGGTGGGAACGGGCCCGCGGCCATGAGCAGCCAGCGGCTGCTCATGGCCGGAAGCGGAACTTCGATTCACCCGTATTGGCGGTAAGCTGCGCTGGCTGACTCACTCGCCGATGGCCTTCGTCACCCCCCGCAACCTGCAGCGCGACTACGACGTGATCGTGGTCGGCTCCGGCGCCGCTGGCGGGCAGACGGCCTACACGCTGGCGATGGAGGGCGTGAAGGTGCTGATGCTCGAAGCCGGCCGGCGCTACGACCCGGCCACCGAGACACCGATGTTCCAGACCTACGCCGACGCGCCCCTGCGCGGCGCCGGCACGCCGGACAAGCCCTTCGGCTACTACGACGCCACGATCGACGGCGGTTGGCAGGTGCCCGGCGAGCCCTACACCAACGCCTCGGCCGACGAGGGCCGGCAGTTCGAATGGTGGCGCGCGCGCATGCTGGGCGGGCGCACCAACCACTGGGGCCGCATCGCGCTGCGCAACGGGCCCTACGACTTCAAGCCCTACTCGCGCGACGGCCTCGGCTTCGACTGGCCGATCGGCTACGACGACCTCGCGCCGTACTACGACAAGGTCGAGATGCTGGTCGGCGTCTACGGCTCCAACGAAGGCCTGGAGAACACGCCCGACTCGCCCGACGGCTGCCTGCTGCCGCCACCGGCCGCGCGGGTGGGCGAGCGGCTTGTCAAGCAGCGCAGCGCCAAGCTCGGCATCCCGGTCGTGCCCATCCACCGCGCGGTGCTCACCCGTGCGCTGGACCACACGACCCTGCCCGCCCGGCTGCACCCCGGCAACGAGACGGCGCAGCGCATCCTGGCCCGTGCCATGCGCGAGCGCGCCGCCTGCTTCTGGGCCACGCCCTGCGGCCGCGGCTGCGCGATCGGCGCCACCTACCAGAGCCCTGCCGTGCACCTGCCGCCGGCCCTGGCCACCGGCAAGCTCGACGTGCTGTGCAACGCCCATGTCTACGAGGTGACGCTGGACAAGCACGGCGGAAAGGCCTCGGGCGTGCGCTTCGTCGACAAGACCACCGGCCGCCACGAGGCCGTGCACGCCCGCGCCGTGGTGCTGGCGGCCAGCGCCTGCGAGTCGGTGCGCATCCTGCTGAACTCGACGTCGGCATCGTTCCCTGACGGCCTGGCCAACCGCAGCGGCAAGCTCGGCCGCTACATCATGGACACCGTGGGCAGCGACCTCGACGGCCAGGTGCCCTTGCTCGAAGGCCTGCCCCCGCACAACGAAGACGGCGCCGGCGGCTCGCACCTGTACGCGCCCTGGTGGCTGTACCCCAAGCAGGGCAAGGCCTGGGCCAGCGGCGGCCTGGGCTTCCCGCGCGGCTACCACATCGAGCTCAGCACCGGCCGCCGCATGCCTTCGCTCGGCACCGGCGCCGGGCTGGAATGGCTGACGCAGGGCAGCTACGGGGCGCGTTTCAAGCAAGACGTGCGGCGGCTCTACGGTTCCTTCGTCTACTTCGCCGGGCGCGGCGAGATGATCCCCAACGAACAGTCCTACTGCGAGATCGACCCGCAGGCCAAGGACCGCTGGGGCATCCCGGTGCTGCGCTTCCACTGGCAGTGGTCGGACCACGAAACGCGCCAGGCCGCTCACATGCAGCAGACCTTCGCCGAGCTGATCGACGCGATGGGCGGCCGCGTCAACGGCCAACCCGAGCGCGACGGCCGCAAGGCCATCGCGGCCGGCGGCAGCATCATCCACGAGGTGGGCGGCGCCATCATGGGCAGCGACCCCAAGACCTCGGTCACCAACCCCTGGTGCCAGACCTGGGACGTGCCCAACCTCTTCGTCACCGACGGCGCACCCTTCTGCTCCAACGCCGACAAGAACCCGACGCTGACCATCATGGCGCTGGCCTGGCGCGCGGCAGACCACCTGGTCGCGCGGCTGCGCCGCAAGGAGATCTGATGGACCGACGCCATTCGCTGCAATGGATGCTGGCCGCGGCGGCGCTGCCGGCACTGAACCCGGCCGGCGCGACGCCCGTGGCCAAGGCAGTGCCCCGCCCCGCCGGCTATGGCACCGACCCCGCGCTGACCCAGGCCCACCGCCTGGGCGCGCTGTGGCCGCTCAGCTTCGACGCCGCCCAACGCCGCTGCGCCGCTGCGCTGTGCGCGCTGATCATCCCGGCCGACGAACACTCGCCCAGCGCGGCGCAGCTCGAGGTGCATGCCTTCATCGACGAGTGGGTCAGTGCGCCTTACCCCGAGCATGCGAAGGACAAGGCCTTGATCTTCGAAGGCCTGGCCTGGCTGGACGCCGAGAGCCAGCGCCGCTTCGGCCAGCCCTTCGAGCAGGCCGGCGACGCGGGCCAACGCGCCATCGCCGACGAGATCTGCTGGGCCGAGAAGGCCGCGCCGCACCTCGCGCGGCCCGCGGCCTTCTTCGCCCGCTTTCGCGACCTGACCGCCGGTGGCTTCTACACCACGCCGGCCGGCGGCCGGGACCTGGGCTTCGTCGGCAACACGCCGTCGGCCCATTTCGACGGCCCGGCCCCGGCCGTGATCAACCTCGTCGGAGTGGCCTGATGTTGCGTCGTGCCCTTAACCTCGCCTTTCCCCTGTCGTTCATCGCCTGGCAGGCTTCGGCCTTTGGAGCGGACATGGCCCACAACACCCTCAGCCCCGAAGAGAAGGCCGCCGGCTGGCAGCTGCTGTTCGATGGCCAGTCGCTCGACGGCTGGCGCGCCAGCGACGCGCCCGGCACCTTCAGCGTCAAGGACGGCATGATCGTCGTGCACGGCCCGCGCTCGCACCTGTTCTACATGGGGCCGGTGCAGGGCCACGACTTCCGCGACTTCGAGCTCAAGGTCGACCTGATGACCTTCCCGCAGGCCAACTCGGGCGTCTATTTCCACACCCAGTGGCAGGAAAAGGGCTGGCCGGCCAAGGGCTACGAAGTGCAGGTCAACAACTCGCACAGCGACCCCAGCCGCACCGGCGGTCTCTGGGGCATCCAGGACTATCCGAAGGTGGTCGTGCCGGACGGCCAGTGGCTCACGTTGACCACCCGCGTGCAGGGCCGCCACGTGGTCACGCTGATCAACGGCCAGGTGGTCGCCGACTACACCGAAGAGCCCCAACCCAAACGCCCCGAGGGCCTGGAGCAGCGCCTGCTGGGCAGCGGCACCTTCGCACTGCAGGGCCATGACCCCGCCAGCGAGGTGCACTTCCGCGACATCAAGGTGCGCCGATTGCCTTAGGGTCTCGTGCCCTGTTTACAACTTCGTGTGCTCGCCACGCGGGCCCGCGACCATACTTGCCACCATGAACGCGATCCGATTGCCCGCCTTGACCCTGCTTGCCGCAGCCGGGCTGACGGCCTGTGCCAGCCGCGGCATCGACGCCCAATGGTCCGACCCGCAGCTGGCCGCCGGCACGCCCCTGCGCGGCGCGCGCGTGCTGGTGGTCTGCGAAGCGCCAGAAGAGGTGCTGGCGCGCATCTGCCTGGACCACCTGAAGGCCGACCTGGCCGCTCGCGGGATGACCGCGCTGACCGCGCCGGACCTGCCTCTGCCCGCGCCCGGCCAAGCGCGGGACGACACCCGCTACCTGCCGGCCGCGCGCAACGCCACGGCCAGCGCGGTGTGGGTGGCCAGCGTCGGGCCGGACGCCTTCGCGGGCGACCGCTCGGGCTCGTCGGGCGTGTCGATCGGGCTGGGCGGCTTCGGCTTCGGCCGCAGCAGCGCGGTGGGGCTGGGCGTGTCGGTGCCGATCGCCGGCACGGCGCCGGCCACGCCCTTCGCCGCCGACGTGCGGGTCAGCAACGCCACCAGCGGCCGCCTGATGTGGACGGCGCGCGCCGGCGCGGCCTCGTCGGGCGACAGCCGCGGCCAGGTCGACGAGCTGCTGCAGCGGCTGTTGGCCGCGGCCGACCAGTCGCTGCTGTACTGAGGCAGCGGCGCGATCGCGCCGCGCTCAGGGCAACTCGGCGCGGCGAGGCAGGTCGGCACCGCGGCGGCCGCAGGTGATGGCGGCGGCCTGGGCGGCGAAATCCAGCACCTCGGACCAGGTGCTCGCGGGCAGTTGGCGTAGAGCGCCGGGCGACAAGGCGTCGCGTTCGGCCAGCGCGGCGAGCATCGCCGCCTGGAAGGTGTCGCCGGCGCCGACCGTGTCCACCATGTCGGTGGGCCGCGGCGCGACAGCGAGCTCGACATCGGCCAGGTACGCGCGGGCGCCCTCGCCTCCGAGCGTCACCACCACCGCGGCCACGCCGGCCGCGCGCCAGCGCGCTGCCAGCTCGGCGTGGGGCACACCCGGGTAGAGCAGGGCCAGGTCTTCCTCGCTGACCTTGAGCACATGGGTGCGCGGGGCCATCCAGCCCAGCGTGCTGCGCCAGCGGCCCAGGTCCGGCTCGACATTGGCACGCACGTTGGGATCGTAGGCCACCACGCAATGCCGGTGCAGGCGCTCGACCAGGGCCCGCTGAGCCGAGGCCACGGGCTCGACCACCATCGCGTACGAGCCCAGGTGCAGCGCGCGGGTGCTGTCGGGCACGCGCTCGGCGGCGGCCAGTGGCAGCTCGCGGTCGGCAGCGCCCGCGCCGTAGAAGCTGTACGAGGGCACACCCCGCGCGTCCACCCCGACCAGGCTGAGCGTGGTCGGCGCGTCCAGCCAGGTGACGCAGTCGGTGGCAATGCCTTCGTCTTGCAGCGCGCGCTTCAGCCGTTCGCCAAGGAAGCCGCGCGACACGCCACCGAAGAAAGACACCGGCTGGCCCAGCCGCGCCAGCCCCAGGGCCACGTTGAACGGTGAGCCGCCGATGCGCGCGTCAAGCGACATGCCGGCAGGCGTGTCGCCGGCCGCGAAGACGTCGAACAAGGCTTCACCGCAAACCACGAACATGGGCTTCTCCCTCGGGATGGATCGCCCCGATTGGAATGCAAAGCCGCCGGGCCAGGAAGCCGTGCGCGCATGGCACACTGCGCCGGTTCTGGTGAGAAGTGACGTACACCGAGGGGCATGGGGATGAAGCCGCGCAGCAGTCGACCGAGAGGCGCATCCCTCTGGTGGATGGTGTTGATCTGGACGGTGCTGACCGCCAGCACGGCGTGGGCGGGCCTGCCCCCGCTCGGCCCGCCGCCCACGGCCGTGGCGGCGTCGGCCGTGGCGCTGAGCCCGCTGGAGCAAGACTGGATGCGCGACCACGGCGCGGTGCGCGTCGCGGTGCTGCCGGGCGTGGAGCCCTACTATGACTACGCCCAGGGCGGCGGCGTGCCGCAAGGCTTCGCGATCGAGCTGCTGGGCCTGATGGCCGAGCGCACCGGTCTGGCGCTGAACTATGTGACGTTGGCGTCGGTAGCCGACACCGCTGCGGCGCTGCGCAACGGCAGCGTGGACATGACGCCGATCGCCGCGCCCAGCCCGGCGCGCGAGGAGGTGGCCAGCTTCCCCGGCGCCTTGCTGTCCACCGAGCTGGTGCTGGTCACCCGCAACGACCTGCACGACACCTCGCCGGCGCAGAACTTTGCCGGTCGCCGGCTGGCCCTGGTGGCCGGCCAATCCCCCAGCGAACTGCTGGCACAGCGCTACCCGGACGCCGAGCGCACGGTCTACCCGACCACCGAGGCTGCCTACCGCGCCGTGTCCGAAGGCCAGGCCGACATCAGCGTGTCCTGGCTGCACAACGCGGTCTACACGATCGAGGCCAACCTGCTGGCCAACCTGCGCATCGAGCGCGATCCAGCCGCATTCGCCACCTTCCTGGGCCCGGCGGTGAGCCTGCACGCGCCGCAGTTGCACAACATCCTGGCCAAGGCCATGGCCAGCCTCACGCCGGCCGAAGTGTCCGCCGCCGCGCGCCGCTGGTTGCCCGAGGGCAGCGGCGCGCACTGGGCCGTGGCCAAGGCCGAGCTCTCGCCGGCCGAGCAGCGCTGGGTGCGCGAGCACCCCGACCTGCGCGTGGGCTTCGACAAGGACTTCGTGCCCTTCACACGCCTGGGGCCGCTGGGCCAGTTCGAAGGCCTGGGGGCGGACGTGCTGCGCCTGGCCGCGAGCAAGGTCGGCCTGCGGCTGATCGAGCAGCAGGGCCTGAGCTTCGCCGAGGTCTACGACGCGGCGCGGCGGGGCGATATCGACGTGGTGGCGGGCATGGCGCGCAGCCCGCAGCGGCTGGGCGACTTCCAGTTCGTGGGCCCCTTCGCCAGCGCCCCCACGGGCCTGTTGATGCGGCTGGACGACCCGCGCAGCTGGAGCGGCCTGGACGACCTGGGCGGCGCGCGCCTCGGGCTGCTGCGCAACCACTTCCTGACCCCGCGCATCCGGCTGCGCTACCCCGGCCTGCAGCTGGTGGAATTCGACGCGCAGCGCGACGCGATGCAGGCGCTGGCGCAGCGCCGGGTCGACGCGGTCATCGGCAACAGCGTGGTGCTGCAGCAGCTGATGCAGGAGCGCTTCGCCGGCCGGCTGCGCCTGGCGGGCGTGGTGGGCGACGGCGAGAGCGAGCTGTACTTCGGCGTCGGCCGCCGCGAGCCCGAACTCGCGCGCGTGCTGCGCAAGGGCCTGGCGGCGATCACGCCGTCCGAGCAGGCCGAGCTGCGGCAGAAATGGCTGCTGGTCGAGGTGCAGCCCGGGCTGGACTGGCGCGATCTGTTGCGCTGGGCCCTGCCACTGCTGCTGGCCGCCGCACTGGGCACGGCGATGCTGCTGCTGGCCAACCGGCGTCTGCGCCAGGCCCACGCCACCGAGCGCGACGCGCGCCGCCTGGCCGAGCAGGCCAACGCCTCGCGCGGCCGCTTCCTGGCCTACCTGGCGCACGAGTTGCGCGGCACGCTGGGCGCGGTCAGCAGCGGCGCTGGCCTGTTGCGCGGCATGCAGGACCCGGCGCGTCGCGACGCGCTGCTGGACGCGATGGCCCAGGCCAGCGACGGCCTGCGCCAGACGCTGGAGACCACGCTGGCCCACGAACGCGGCTTCGCCGCCGGCCTGGTCATCGACGAGACGCCGACCTGGTTGCCCGACTGGTGGACCGCACTGGCCGCGCCGATGCGGCTGTCGGCCGAGCGCCAGGGCCTGGTGCTGGACGTGGAGCTCGCGCCCGAGCTGCGCCTGGTGTTCGACAGCCAGCACCTGGGCCAGGTCGTCACCAACCTGGCCAGCAACGCGGTCAAGTTCACGCCCGCCGGCCGCGTCAGCCTGCGCCTGCACTGGCTGGACGGCGACCAGCGCCTGCGCATCGTCGTGGCCGACACCGGCCCCGGCATTCCGCTGGACGAGCAGGCCGGGCTGTTCCTGCCCTATGCCCAGGGGGCCGCAGGCAAGAAGGCGCGCCAGGGCGCGGGCCTGGGCCTGGCGATCAGCCGCCAGATCGTCGACGCGATGGGCGGCGTGATCGACCTGCGCTCGCGCCCCGGCGAAGGCAGCGAGTTCACGGTCGAGGTGCCGGCGCGGCGCGACGAGGCGGCCTGAGCGCACCACAATGATGGCGTGAGCCTCCAGCCCATCGAACTCGATACGCCGCGGCTGCGCTTGCGCACCTGGCGCGACGGCGACCGCGCGCCCTACGCCGCACTTAACGCCGACCCGCAGGTGATGGCGCACTTTCCCGCGCTGATCTCGCGCGAGGCCAGCGACGCTTCGGTCGATGCCTTCAACGCCGGCTTCGCCGAGCGCGGCTGGAGCAACTGGGCGGTCGAGCGCCGCGACACCGGCGAGTTCATCGGCTTCACGGGCCTGACGATCCCGAAGCGCTCCTTCCCCTTCTCGCCCTGCGTCGAGGTGGGCTGGCGCCTGGCCCACGCGCACTGGGGCCAGGGCTTCGCCAGCGAGGCCGCTCTGGCGGCGCTGGCGGCGGGCTTCGAGCGCATCGGGCTGGATGAGATCGTCTCGATGACGGCGCTGACCAACACCCGCTCTCAGGCCGTAATGCGCCGCATCGGCCTGGTCGACGCGCACTTCAGCTTCGAGCACCCCGGCGTGCCCGAGGGCCATGCGCTGCGGCCCCATTGCCTGTACCGCCTGAGCGCCAAGCAGTGGCAAGACCGCACGGCAAACCGCGTGCCCGGCGGCAGGTAAGTCGTGCAACCAAACATTTTCGTCACAGCTTGCCACGACGGGCGGTGTTAGCTTTCTCGACCTTGCACCCAGCGGTGGCCGTCGTGTCGGCCGCCCATGCACACGAGACAAGCCATGACGCACGACACCGATACCACCGCCTCGCCCGCGCAACAGAAGATGGCCGGTCCGCCGCCCGGCGGCTCGGCACTCGCCTTGCTGCGCTTCGACCACGAACGCATGGCGTTCCTGTTCGCCGACTACGAGCAGGCCAGCAGCGCGACCGACAAGCAGGCCATCGTCGACAAGATCGTCCACGAGTGGCGCATCCACTCGCGCCTGGAGCACGAGATCTTCTACCCCGCCGCGCAGCAGGCCCTGCAGCAAGAGTTGCTGCTGCTGAACTTCGCCGCCGAGAACAGTGCCATCGACGCCCTGGTCGCGGCACTCGAGCAACGGGCACCGGGCGATGCGGCGTACGACGCCACGGTGCGCGTGCTGGGCAAGTTCATCAAGGCCCATGCCAGGGAGGAGCAGAGCCAGCTGTTCCAGCCGGTCAAGGCTTCGCCGCTGGACGTGGCGGCGGTCGGAGCGCGGCTGAAACAGCGCAAGCGCGAGCTGCTCGCCATCGCCCCGACGGCGCTCGCGGCGGCCTGCGCGGAAGGCGCCTGATCAGGCCGCCGGAAAGACCAGCGTGACCCGCAGGCCCCCCCCGGGCGCGTCACCCAGCAGCACCTCGGCCTGGTGCAACTGGGCGATCTCCTGCACGATGGCCAGGCCGAGGCCGCAGCCATCGCCGGCCGTGCCGGCCACGCGGTAGAAACGCTCGAAGACGCGGGCGCGCTCGGCCGGCGCGATGCCCGGGCCGTTGTCGACCACGCTGAGCTGCGGCCGGCCATCGACCACGCCGCTGGACACCGTGACCACCCCGCCGGCCGGCGTGTAGCGCAAGGCGTTGTCGATCAGATTGGCCAGGGCCTCGCGCAGCATCCAGGGCACGCCTTGCACCGTGGCCGCGCCGGGCTCGAAGCCGATGTCGATGCCCTTGGCCAGCGCCTGATCGAGGAACAGCGAGGCGGCCTGCTCCAGCAGGCCGTGCAGGGCCACCGGCTCCAGGCTTCGGTTCAGCGCCGACGAGGGCTCGGCCTGGGCATAGACCAACAGCTGCTGCACCAGGTGGCCCATGCGGCCGATGGCCTCGTCGATGCGCGACAGGCGCTCGGGCGAGCCGTCGAAGCGGCCCTCGTGCGCAGCGAGCTCGACCTGCGTCTGCAATCCGGCCAGCGGCGTGCGCAGCTGGTGCGCCGCGCCCGCGAGAAAGCGCTGCTGCGCCGCCGAGGCCTCGCGCAACAGCGCCAGCAGGTCGTTCAGTCGCGCGAGCATGGGCCGCACCTCCAGCGGCGTGGCCGGCAGCTCGATGTCGTGCAGGTCGCGCGCCGAGCGGCGGGCGATCTCGCGCTCCAGGTCGGCCAGCGGCGCGAGCCCGCGCTGCACGCCGAAGTACACGGCCACCAGCGTGGCCAGCAGCAGCGTGATGCCAGGCACCATCATCGCGGCCAGGATGCGCCGGCTCGCACGCTGGCGCTTGCCGGTGGTCTCGGCCACGGCGATGGTCACCTGGCCCTGATCGGCCCCGGTGCGCAGCGCCGCGTAGCGCACGGCCGCGCCAGCGAAGCGGGTGTCGTGGAAGCGGGGGTGACCGTCCAGGCCCGGCGGTAAGACGGGCAGGCCTTCGTCGCCCGCCAGCAGGCGGCCCGTGTGGTCGCGCACCGAGAAATAGACGTGGTCGTCAGGGCTGCTGCGCAGCATCGACTCACCCTCGGACGACATCTCCAGCGCCACGTCGTCGTGGGCGGACGACAAGTGCGACTCGAGGTCGAACACCGCGTCGGCCAGGGTCTGGTCGAAGGCGGCGTCGGCGGTCTCGCGGCCCAGCCGGTAGTCCAGCACCACGCTGAGGGCGAAGACCAGGCCCAGCGGCGCGAGGATGGCCGCCAGCAGCCGCCGGCGCAGGCTCGTGCCGGGGCGGATGATCACGCAGCGGCGCCCGGTTTCGCGCCGGGCAGCGCGGCCGCCTCCACCGGCGCGTCCAGCCGGTAGCCGATGCCGCGCACCGTACGGATCTCGATGCCGCCGAGGCCCAGCTTGGCGCGCAGGCGCGAGACGTGCACCTCGACCGCGTTGGGCGTGATGTCCTTGTCCCAGCCGGCCAGGCCCTGCACCAGGCGGTCCTTGCTGACCACGTTCGGCGAGGCCAGCAGCAGGATCTCGAGGATCGCCCATTCGCGCGGCGTCAGCTCCAGCGGCGCACCCGTCAGCGTGGCGGCATGGGTCGCCGTGTCCAGCACCAGCGCGCCGTGGCGCAGCGTGGTGTCGGCCACCGCGTGCGAGCGGCGGATCAGCGCGCGCATGCGCGCCACCAGCTCCGGCAGGCGGAAGGGCTTGCCGAGGTAGTCGTCGGCGCCCACGTCCAGGCCGCTGATCGTGTCTTCCATGCTGGAGCGCGCCGACAGCACCAGCACCGGCAGCGCCCGGCCCTCGGCGCGCCAGCGGCGGATGAGCGTGAGCCCGTCGGCCTGCGGCAGGCCGATGTCGACCACGGCGAGGTCGAAGCTCTCGTCCTTGACGCAGGCCTCTGCGGCTTCAGCCGACGGCGCCACGTCCACCGTGTAGCCAGCTCGGGTCAGGCCCTGCTTCAGGCCCGCGGCGACGAGCTCGTCGTCTTCGACCACCAGGATGCGCATGGCGGCGATTGTCCCCCGCGGCGGGCGCTCAGGACTTGCCGCCGCCGGGCACCACGTCCTGCGGCTCGTGGCCGCCCTCGGGCTCCTTGTGGGCGATGCCGTAGTGGCAATCGATGCAGGTGCGGCTGCCGTCGCGCAGCTTCTGGTGCTGCTTCTGCGCCGTCTTGCCCTGGGCTTCGGGGTCCATCGCGTTCACGTCGTGGCAGTTGCGGCATTCGCGCGAGTCGGTCTGCTTCATGCGCGTCCACACGGCGGTGGCCATCTCCAGCCGGTGGGCCTCGAACTGCGCCGGCGTGGCGATCTTGCCGGTCAGGTGCGACCACACGTCCTTGGCCGCGCCGATCTTGCGCATCACGGTGCCGGCCAGGTCGTGCGGCACGTGGCAGTCCGAGCAGATGGCCTTCACACCGGTGCGGTTGCGGGCATGGATGGTGTGGCTGTACTCGGCGTAGTTGTTCTCCTTCATCTCGTGGCACGAGACGCAGAACTCCAGCGTGTTGGTGCGCGCCACCGTGGCCTGGCCGGCCGCGGTAAACACGCCGCCCAGCAGCATCAGTCCCAGGGCCTGGATCTCGAGGAACTTGGCCCACGGCCTTTGCCGCTTGAAGCGTTGCCACAGACTGGTCATGGCGAACTCCCGGGGGTATGTGGATTGGCGGTCATCTTTATCGGCCGAGGCTTGCGAAGACCTGACGGCCCACACGTGCTGACCAGCCTTTACATCCGGAAAAACCGAGTGCCCCGCTCTTCAGGCTTTCGCAAGACAGCGGCTCCTACATTGCGCCGCAATACCCCCACCCTGCGAGGACACGCATGACACTGCGACAACTCTTCTCCGCCGCGGCGCTGGCCGCTGCGGCCTGCGGCCTGTGGAGCCCCGCGGCCCAGGCCGTGCCCAGCTACGCACGCCAGACCGGCTCGGACTGTGCCGCCTGCCACGTCGGCGGCTTCGGCCCGCAGCTCACGCCCTTCGGCATCCAGTTCAAGCTCGGCGGCTACACCGACACCGACGGCAAGGACGGCAAGATCCCGCTGTCGGGCATGGTGGTGGCCAACCACACCCACACCAGCAAGGACGCCGTCGAGGCGCCCAACCACTTCAGCACCAACGACAACACGGCGCTGCAGGAGCTGTCGGTGTTCCTGGCGGGCCGCTTCGGCGACCACGTCGGCAGCTTCGCGCAGTACACCTACTCGGACGTGGACAAGGCCATTGCCTTCGACCAGCTGGACCTGCGCTACGCCACCGCCACCACGCTGGGCGACAAGGAAGCGACCCTCGGCCTGTCGCTGAACACCAACCCGACCCTGACCGACCCGTTCAACACCATCGGCCAGTGGCGCTTCCCGTACACCGAGTCCGACTTCGGCTACGGCACCGGCCCGGGCCCGATGGTCGAAGGCCTGGCCAGCACCGTCCTGGGCCTGAACGGCTACGCGCTGTGGGACAAGCACTGGTACGGCGAGCTCGGCCTGTACCGCAGCCTGTCGCCCACGATGCTGAACCACTTCAACGCCGAGGACCCGGGCAGCCTCAAGGGCCTGGGCACCTACTGGCGCCTGGGCTACCTGAACGACCGCAAGCGCGACAACTTCTCGTTCGGCCTGGTCGGTTTCGACGCCCGCCTGCGCCCCGACCGCGCTGCGCCGCTGGACGACCACTACCGCGACCTCGGCGTCGATGCCGCCTACCAGTGGCTGGGCAACCGCGAGCACATCTTCAGCCTGAACGCCAGCTACATCAAGGAATGGCAGACGCTGAACCAGACCCTGGCCGCCGAGGGCGCCGCCAAAGCCCGCCAGAGCCTGAACCAGGCGCGCGTCGCCGGCAGCTACACCTACGACCAGACCTGGGGCCTGACGCTCGGCCTGTTCAACACCCGCGGCAGCGCCGACACCGTGCTGAACGCCAGCGCCTACAACGGCCGCTCGGACACCGCCGGCTACATGCTGCAGGCCGACTGGACGCCCTGGGGCAAGGAAGGCTCGTGGGCCGCGCCCTGGGCCAACCTGCGCCTGGGCCTGCAGTACACCGGCTACAGCCGCTACCAGGGGGGCAGCCACTACCTCGACGACGCCGGCGCCGACCGCCGCGCGCGCGACAACAACACCCTCATGGCCTTCGCCTGGGTGGCGTTCTGATCGCGGGGCCCGCCATGTGCATCAACCCCTTGATCGCCCTGAGCCTGGGCCTGCTGGCCGCCGCCAGCGCGGCCCATGCCGCCGGCGACGCCAAGCGCGGTGCCGACACCTTCGCCGAGGAATGCGGCGACTGCCACAGCCCCAAGCCCGGCAAGGCCAAGAAGGGCCCGCCGCTGTTCGGCGTGGTCGGCCGCGCCGCGGCCACCGGGCCCGACTTCGTCTACTCCGACGCGATGAAGGCCAGCGGCATCACCTGGTCGCCCGACAAGATCGACACCTACATCACCCTGCCCAAGAAGGCCGTGCCGGGCGGCAAGATGAAGTACGACGGCCTGGCCGACGCCGCGGCGCGGGCCGATGTGATTGCCTATCTGCAGACGCTGAAGTAGCGGCGCACGCCGCCGGGTCAGCGGCCGCCCGCCGCGGCGGGCGGCGCCAACCGCAGCCGGTAGATGCTGCCGGGGCTGAAGTCGCTCTTGATGTTGGTGGCACCCAGGAACTCGCCGTCGGCCGTTTCGAGCAGGGTGTTGGCAGGCCAGTAGCCCACCGGCCCGTCGCCGTCGAAGGCGTACACCGGCTCGAGGCTGCCGTCGATGCCCAATCGGAAGACAGTGCCGGCGAAGTGCTCCCCGCCCCATTGCGTGGTGCCGTAGAGCGCGCCGTCGCGCCCGAGCAGCAACTCGTGCTCGGGTTCGCGGCCGTCGCGCCCTGCCCGCTCGAAGGTACTCAGGAGTTCGAAATGGCCACGGCTGTCGATGCGGTAGATGACGCCGCGCCGGTTCAGCTTGTCGCCCTTGGCGACGCCGTAGAACAGGCCGTCCGGCCCCAGCGTGAGCCCGGTATCGGGCCAAATGCCGTCGCTGCCGTTGTGGGAGAAGCTGTGCAGCACCCGCAGGCCGCCGTTGCGGTGCATCTTGAACACCGTGCCGCCGCCATGCTTGCCGCCGTGGGCCGTGGTGCCGTAGAGCAAGCCGTCGGGGCCTTCCAGCAGGCGGCCGTACGGAACGCTGGCCGCGCCGCCGAAAGCATGCACGACCTCGACCCGGCCGTTCCGCTTCAGGCGAAAGAGCGTGCCGCCGCCGGACGGGCCTCCGGTGCTGGTCACGCCGTAGAAAAAGCCGTCGCTCGCCAGCAGCAATGTGCCCGAAGGCGCGCGCCCGTCGACCTGGCCCTGGAACGAATGCAGCAACGTGTGCTTGCCGTTCTCGTTGATGCGAAAGGCCGTGCCGAGTCCGAGCTCGCCGCCGGCGTCGGTCAGCCCGTAGAAGGCGCCGTCGG
The DNA here is from genome assembly GCA_044226465.1 of Burkholderiaceae bacterium. GTDB lineage: Bacteria > Pseudomonadota > Gammaproteobacteria > Burkholderiales > Burkholderiaceae_C > Ideonella. The sequence continues at coordinate 170,219 of JBGAGZ010000002.1, forward strand.
CACCGCGCACCAGGCCCGTTGGGAGCCAACCATCCGTGCCGCCGCGGAACGAATAGAGGACCTCGAACACGCCGTCGGCCGACACACGAAACAAAGAGCCCCGGCCGTGCTTGCCGCCTTCGCGGGCGGCGCCGTAGTAGCGGCCATCGCTGCCAACGACCAGTGGGCCGCGCACTTCGGTGCCTTCGAGCAGGCTCAAGGCATGCACCACCTCGATGCTTGCCTCGGCGGCCGGCGGTGAATCGGCGGCGACCGCAGGCAAGGCCGCGAGAGCTGCAGCCAGCACAGTGGCCATCAGACCCAGTACCCGATGCGCCATGGCACCCCCTGTCAAACTCAATGGTCGAACGACGCTGCGGGTGGCGTCACCCGCAGGCGGTAGATGCTGCCGCGATTTGTTTCGCCGCCGCTGTAGGTGGCCCCGACGAACTCGCCGTCGGCCTGTTCGACCAGCGCGTTCGCCGCCCGCTGGCCCACCGGGCTGTCGCCATCGAAGCTGTACAGGGTGGTCAGCACGCCGTCGGTGGTGAACCGGAAAACCGTGCCCCCGGTCCGGTAGGCACCGCCGCCGGACGTCGTGCCGTAGAACGCCCCGTCGCGCCCCAGCGTGAGCGGCTTGTGCGGCTGGCGCCCGTTGAGCTCGACGGGCGGCGGGAAGGTGCAGACCACGTCGAGATGGCCGCGACTGTCGACGCGAAAGATCAGGCCGCGGCGGTTCTCCCGGTGCCCCTCCGCCACGCCGTAGAACAGCCCGTCCGGGCCTTCGGTGACGCCGTTGTCGGGCGAATAGCCATCGCGCCCGTCGAACGAGAAGCCGTGCAGGACTTTCACGACGCCGTTGCGGTGCATCTTGTAGACCGTGCCGAAGCCGCGGCCGCCTCCAGATGTCGTGCCATAGAGCAGCCCGTCACTGCCTTCGATCAGCCGCCCGATGGGGTAGGCGCCATCCCCGTCGGCCGAGCCGAAGGCGTGCAGCAGCGTGACATGGCCGCGCGCATTCATGCGAAAGGCCGTACCCCGGTTGGTCGGCCCGCCCTGCAGCGTGGTGCCGTAGAAATGGCCGTCGCTCGCCAGCAGCAGGTTGCCTCTCGGACCCTTCCCATCGACGCCGGGCTCGAACGCATGCAGCCGCTCGAAGCCGCCCTGCGGGCTGATGCGGAATGCGGTCCCCGCGTCGAACGCACCGCCCGCGGCCGTGACGCCATAGAAGAACCCGTCGGGCGCCAGCACCAGGCCGAGCGGCCCGGCGCCTTCGTTGTGGGCGAAATCGTGCAGCACCTCGAGCTGCCCGTCGGCCGTCAGGCGAAACACCATGCCCTGGCCGTGCAGGCCGGGGTAGCCGGCGCCGTAGAGCAGGCCGTCCGGGCCAGACACCAGCGGGGCCGACGTGCCCTCGGCCCCGGCGAAGGGATAGAGGGCCTCCGCTTCGGTGGCTGGTGCCGCCACGGCGGACCAGGCCGCCATCCCCAGCAGCAGGCCCAGCAGCCCGTGGCGCCAGCCCGCGAGCGAGAAACAACGCATGCCCATGTCGACCTCCTTCGCCAGGGCGGACGCCGGGCGGCCCGCCGAAGCGGCAAGTTAGGCGCACGGCGCCATGGCGTCAACGGTGGTTCATGGGGGGCAGTGCCGGGCGTCAGCGCCGCCCGAACATCATCTGCCGCGCCAGAGCGGACCTGACCGGTGGCAGGGCTTGCAACGCGGCGATGCCCAGCCCGCGCAAGGCGCCCAGGCCCGGCAGCGTCCACGTGAAGCTTCGGGCCAGGAAGTCGGTGGCGAGGATGGTGCTCCAGCGGTCCGGTGCGCGGGCCCATTCGACACGGCGCAGCGCGGCGTCCAGGTCGCCCGCGTCGCGCAAGGCCTGCACCAGGGCGAAGGCGTCGCGCAGGCCCAGGTTCAGGCCCTGGCCGGCGACCGGGTGCAGGGTCTGGGCGGCGTTGCCGATGCGCACCTGGCGGCCATCGACCAGCGTGCGCTCGGCGTTCAGGCCGAGCGCGAAGGCTTTCAGCGGGCTCAGTTCGACCAGGCGGCCGGCGCCCTCGGGCAGCAGCGTGGCCACGTCGCGCGGCACGCACCACACCAGCGCCGCGCGGCGCGTGCCCGGCGCGTCGCCCGGCTCGGCCTTCAGTGGCAGCAGGGCCACCGGGCCGTCGCGCGTGAAGCGCTCGTAGGCGGTGCCGGGCGCGTCGGCGGCCTCCAGCCGCACGGTGCCCACCCAGGCCGTTTGCTGGTAGTCGTGCGTCCAGCCCTTCTTGGCCTGGTCCGCGAAGACACCGCCCTCGGCGACGACCGCCAGGTCGAAGGGCTCGGCGATGCCGGCGTCCAGCTCCACCCCGCCGGCCACGGGCTTGACCGCGGCCACCGGCGTGCCCAGGCGGAAACGGCAGCGCTGCGGCGCGGCCACACAGGCGGCCTGCCAGGCCGCCTGCAGCGGCGCCACCACCTGGCCGTAGCGCAGCACGGCGCCCAGCAGCGGCACGCCCTCGTCGAGCGCGCGGATCGTCAGCTCGGGGCGAATCGGCAGCCCGGTCAGCGTGGGCGGCGCCTGCGAGACGTGCACCTGGGTGATGGCGCGCGCGTCGTCGGCCGGCCACACGCCCAGGCGCTGCAGCAGCTGCACGCTTCCCAGGCTCAGAGCCAGCGTGCGGGGGTCGCTCGCCACGTCCTTGTCGGCCGGGCGGGCGTCGAAGACCGTCACCTCGGCGGCCGGCCACAGCCGCGCGGCGAACAGGGCCAGCGCCAGGCCCACCGGGCCGGCGCCGATCACGGCCAGGCGCACGGGCGCCATCGCCGGGGCAGGGAAGTCCATCTGATCCATCGACGTATTATTCGCCGCGCCGGCAACCGGCCGGTGAATCTCCGGAGCACCACACCATGGGCCTGATGGATTTCATCAAGAAACAGTTCATCGACGTCATCGAGTGGCAGGAGGCCGGCGATGGCACGCTGGCCTGGCGCTTTCCGATGGCCGACAACGAAATCCAGTACGGCGCGATGCTGACGGTTCGCGAAAGCCAGCTCGCGCTGTTCGTCAACGAAGGCCAGATGGCCGACACCTTCGGCCCCGGCCTGCACAAGCTGGCCACGCAGACGCTGCCACTGCTGACCAACCTGAAGAACTGGGACAAGCTGTTTCAGAGCCCGTTCAAGAGCGACCTGTATTTCTTCAGTACGCGCCAGCAGGTGGACCAGCGCTGGGGCACGGCCCAGCCGGTGACCATCCGCGACAAGGACTTCGGCGCGGTGCGCCTGCGCGCCTTCGGCAACTACGCCTACCGGATCGCCGACCCCAAGGCCTTCTTCAAGGAGATCTCGGGCACGCGCGACCGCTACACGGTCGAAGACCTGGACGGCCAGTTGCGCGGCCTGATGCTGCAGCACATCAGCGACGCGGTCGCCGGCAGCGGCATCCCCTTCCTGGACCTGGCGGCCAACCAGGTCGAGTTCGCCAACCAGCTGCAGGCGGCCACGGCACCGGCCTTCGAGAAGATCGGCCTGAAACTCGAGAGCGTGACCGTGCAAAGCGTGTCGCTGCCCGAAGAGCTGCAGAAGATCCTCGACCAGAAGATCGGCATGGGCATGGTCGGCAACAACATGGGCCAGTTCATGCAGTACCAGACGGCGCAGGCCATCCCCACGCTGGCGCAGGGCATCGGCCAGGGCGGCGGTGGCGGCGGCGTCGCCGGGGATGCGATGGGCCTGGGCGCCGGCCTGGCGGTGGGCCAGGCGCTGGCGCAACAGATCAGCCAGGGCCTGAACGCCGGCGCCGCGCAGATGCCGCCGCCCGTGGCCGCGGCCACGGCCGCACCGGCCGCGATGAAGCCAGACGAGGTGATGGCCACGCTGGAAAAGCTGGCCGACCTGAAGGCCAAGGGCATCCTGACCGAAGACGAGTTCAGCGCGAAGAAGGCCGAGCTGCTCAAGAAACTGGTCTGACCGCGCAGCGCTGAACCTTGGCGACCGAACCGCCACCTTCCGGCCCGCCACCGCGCGCGCAGCGGGCCTGGCGTGCCGCGTGCCCGGGCTGCGGCGCGCCGGTCGACTTCGCCTCGGCCGCGTCGGCCAGCGCGGTCTGCAGCTTCTGCCGCTCGACCGTCGTGCGCGATGGCGACGCGCTGCGCCGCATCGGCGTGTCGGCCGAGCTGTTCGACGACCACTCGCCGCTGCAGCTGGGCGCCCGCGGCCGCCATCAGGGCGTGCCCTTCACGCTGGTGGGCCGCCTGCAGTACGCCTACGCCGACGGCACCTGGAACGAGTGGCATGTGCTGTTCGACGCGGCCGCCGATGGTGCGCCGAAGTCTGCCTGGCTCAGCGAAGACAACGGCGCCTACGTGCTGGCCTTCGACCTGCCCGCGCCGGCCGAGCTGCCGCCGGCCGACGAGCTGCACGCCGGCGAGCGGCGCCTGGTGGCCGGCGCCGCCTGGAGCGTCGCCTCGGTCACGCGCGCGCGTTTGCTGGCCGCTGAGGGCGAGCTGCCGCGGCCGCCGCAGCTGAGTGGGGAATTCACGGTCGCCGACCTGCGCAGCACGGAGGGCGAGGTCGGCACGCTGGACTACAGCGACCCCGCGAAGCCCGGCTGGTCGGTGGGCCGCTCGGTCGCGCTCGCCGAGCTGGCGCTGACGGGCCTGCGCGAAGCCAGCGAGAAGACGTTGTCGGCGCGCAGCGTGCCCTGCCCCAGCTGCGGCGCGGCGCTGGCCCCCACGCTGGCCAGCACCCAGAGCATGAGCTGCCCGCAGTGCCGCGCGGTGGTCGACCTCTCGTCCGCGGCCGGCGGCGTGGGCGGCGACCTGGCGCACTACGCGCAGAACAACTCGGGCCCGGGCGGGCTCGAGCCGCAGATACCGTTGGGCTCGACAGGCCGCCTCGCGCTCGGCGCCGAAGGCCCGCTGGACTGGACGGTCGTCGGCTACATGGAGCGCTGCGACCTGCCGGCCCCCGGCGACGACAGCGAAGAGCAGAGCTTCTGGCGCGAGTACCTGCTGTACCACCGCACGGCGGGCTTCGCCTTCCTGGTCGACGCCGAGGACGGCTGGAGCTGGGTGCGGCCGATGACCGGCGCCCCCACGGTCAGCGGCAGTGGTGCGGCGGTGGAGGGCACGGCGTTTCGGCAACGCTACCGCTACGGCGCCAAGGTCACCTGGGTGCAGGGCGAGTTCTACTGGCGCGTGAAGCGCGACGAACGCGCCGAGGTGACGGACTACGACGGCCCGCGTGGCGCGAAGCTGTCGCGCGAGCAGACTGGCAGCGAGGTCGTGTGGTCGCTCGGGCGCGCGCTGGACGCCGACGTGGTGACCAACGCTTTCGCGACGACGGCTGCCGAGCGCCGCAGCCTCGGCCGCGACAGCGCGCCGCTGTCGAACCTGGCGACCAGTGGCCGCACCGGTGGCAGCAGTGGCCTGAGCCAGGGCGTGGTCGTGCTGATCGTGGTGATCCTGGTCGTGATCGCGATGTCGCGCTGCGGCGGCGACGACTGCGACGAGGTCAAGGCCAACTTCGGCGAGGCCAGCAGCGAGTACCAGCAGTGCCGGCGCAACCACTCGTCGGGCGGCTTCCGCACCGGTGGCGGTTCGTTCGGCGGGTTTTCAAGTGGTGGCGGCGGCCACAAGTAGGAACCTTCCATTCCCGAGGAGCAGCACCATGATGGGTATCGAATGGCTCAAGCCCGGCGTGTTCGTCGGCTCCCTCCTGTTTGCCTTGATGGGCGTGCTGATCTTCTGGGTCAGCTTCGTCATCATCGACAAGCTCACGCCCTACGACCTGTGGGACGAGATCGTCGGCAAGCGCAACATGGCGCTGGCGATCGTGGTGGCGGCCATGTGCCTGTCCATTGGCCTGATCGTCGCGGCCTCGGTGCACGGCTGAGCCGGCCGGGCTCGGCTTTCAGGGGCTACAAGCCGCCGTGACGCGTTTCCTTGCTCATGTCGTGGGCCCGGTCGGGCATCGGCGGTGGCGTGCCGGGCGCCTGCAGGCCGCGGTCGCGCCAGGGGTTGCGCCGGGAGCCCAGGCGCTCGCCCAGGTCGCGCGAGGCCCAGTAGAGGTCGACGCGGTGGTCGCGCCCTCCCAGCAGGTTGACCAGGCCATCGGTGCTGGCCGGCCAGAACGGGTTGCGCCGGTCGTAGCCCCAGACCTCGATGCGCATCGAGGGCCGCCGCGCCCGCGCGCGCTTGTGGAAGCCGAAGGTGTCGGCCACGATCAGCGTGTTGGCCGGCACGACCATGCGCACCGGGTGGCCCAGGCCCATCGCGGCCAGCTCGAACTTGTCGATCCGCGCCGAGCCGCGCGCCGAATAGCGGTCGCCCTGGCGCGCGCCCTTCAGGCTGCGCTCGTGCTCCCACTGCAGGCGCGCCGGTGTCAGCCGGTGCGAGCCGGGCACATAGCAGAACGGCGCGTCGTCGTCGCCCACGTCGTTGAGGAAGTACCAGGCCTTCATCGTCGGGTGGAAGGTGTCGGCGTGCAGCAGGGTCTGCGGGTCGCGAGGGCCCAGGCGGGCGTGGGTGATCACCGACTGCACATAGGTCATCGGCGCCTGGTCGTGGCCAGCCACGTAGCGCGTCAGGCCGTTCCACAGCCGGCCTTGCAGCAGCCCGGCCAGCGCCGGCGCGCCGCGCAGGAAGGCCGGGTTTACCGCGATGTGGCGGGTGATGGTGTCGCCCTGCAGCATCTCGCGCGAGGGTGCCCGCTGGTCCAGCACCTGGCGGCGCAGCCGCTCGAACTCGTCCGGCGGCAGCACGTTGCGCTTGCAGATGAAGCCATTGCGGGCGAAGGTGCCCATGTCGACGCCGTCCAGCCAGTGGGCCAGGTGGGCCCGGCGGTGCTCGGTCAGCGCATGGGCGCGGGCCACGCGCCAGCGGTGCAGGCCCCAGGCGTTCAAACGGGGCGAGCCCAGCAGCGGGTTGTCAAGGAAGGACTTGTCGGCGCTCAAGACCGAGGCCGCCCACCAGGGCCAGAGCACGGCGCCGCGCGCCCCTTGTGCCAGCACCGCGCGCAGGTCACGGCGGGGCGCTTCGTCGAGCGGCCCGTCGCTTTCGGTGGAAAGCCGCTCTGCCATCCCGTGACGCTAACCCGCGAGCCGCCGCATGCCAACCCCCTCGGTTGAAACAAGCCGCACGCCGCCCGGTGAGCCGGCGGCGGGCGTGCAGCCGGCCGAGGCGCTGCTGCTGGCCTCGGTCTTCGTCATCGCGGCCTGCGGCCTGGTCTACGAGCTGGCCGCCGGTGCGCTGGCCAGCTACCTGCTGGGCGACTCGGTGCTGCAGTTCTCCACCGTCATCGGCTGCTACCTGGCGGCCATGGGTGCCGGCTCGTGGCTCAGCCGCTTCGTCGAGCGCCAGCTGGTCGCCCAGTTCCTGCGCATCGAGCTGCTGGTGGGCCTGGCCGGCGGCCTGATGCCGGCGGCACTGTTCGTGGCCCACGCCAGCCTGCCCGCCGCCAGCCTGGCGCCGTTCCGGGTGCTGATGTACGGCGGCGTCGGTCTCGTCGGCACGCTGGTCGGGCTGGAGATCCCGCTGGTGATGCGCATCCTCAAGCGCCAGTTCAGCCACCGCTACGGGCTGAAGGACCTGGTGGCGCAGGTGCTCACCTTCGACTACCTCGGCGCGCTGGTGGTGGCGGTGGCCTTCCCGCTGCTGCTGGTGCCGCACCTGGGGCTGATCCGCACGGGGCTGTTCTTCGGCCTGCTCAACGCCGCGGTGGCGGCCTGGGCGCTGCTGATGTTCCGCCGCGAGCTGCGGCACTGGGCCGCGCACGCCTGGGCCTGCGCCGCGGTGGTGGCGGTGCTGGCCGTGGCCTTTGCCCAGTCCGAGCGGCTGACGACCTGGGCCGAAGACCGCTTCTACGGCGAGAGCGTGCTGTTCCGCGAAACCAGTGCCTACCAGCGCGTGGTGGTCACCCGCAGCAGCGCCGGCGTGCGCCTGTTCCTCAACGGCAACCTGCAGTTCCACTCGAAGGACGAGTACCGCTACCACGAGGCCCTGGTGCACCCGGCCATGGCGGCGCAGGGTGCACCCCGGCGCGTGCTGGTGCTGGGTGGTGGCGACGGCATGGCGGCGCGCGAGGTGCTCAAGTACCCGAGCGTCGAGCACGTCACCCTGGTGGACCTGGACCCGCGCATGACCGCGCTGTTCAGCCAGCAGCCGTTGCTGACCGCGCTGAACCAGGGCGCGCTGACGAACCCGAAGATGACCGTGGTCAACGCCGACGCGTTCGGCTGGCTCGAACAACACCCCGACGAGGTCTTCGACGTGATCGTCGTCGACTTCCCCGACCCCAGCAACTTTGCCATCGGCAAGCTTTACACGACCAGCTTCTACACCCTGGTCGACCAGCACCTGGCGGCCAGCGGCTATGCGGTGATCCAGACCACGTCGCCGCTGATCGCGCGCCAGAGCTTCTGGACCGTGGTCAGCACGGTCGAGGCCGTCGGCCTCGCGGCCACGCCGTACCACGCCCATGTGCCCAGCTTCGGCGAATGGGGCTTCGTGATCGCCAGCCGGCGGCCTTGGCACCGGCCGGCGGCGCTGCCCGCGGGCCTGCGCTTCCTGACCCTGCCGGGGCTGGCCGCGCTGCTGGACTTCCCGCCGGACATGGCCCGCGTGCCGGCCGAGCCCAACCGCCTGTCGAACCAGGTGCTGGTCCACACCTTCGAAGAGGAGTGGGGGCGGGTGCACCAGTGAGGCCCGGACGCCGCAACACCGGCCCCACCATGACGCGGCGCGGCCTGCTGCTGGCCGGCAGCGCCGCACTGGCGGGCTGCACACCCTCGGGCGAGGGGCCGCCACCGGCGCGGTGGGTCGGTGCGAACGCCGAGCGCGGCCACCGCCTGCGCGCCCTCGCCGCCAAGTCCGGCAGCCTGCCTGTGCCGGCCAGCAGCCACCGCGCCGGCGCCCTGGTGCTGGGCGGTGGCATCGCAGGCCTGTCGGCGCTGCGTGCGCTGGTGAACGCCGGCGTCGACGACGCGCAGTTGCTGGAGCTGGAAGACGAGGCCGGCGGCAACAGCCGGGGCCACACGCTGGGCGGCTTCGCCTGCCCGCTCGGCGCCCACTACCTGCCGGTGCCCGGCCCCGAGGCGCGCGAGGTGAGCGCCTGGCTGCACGAGATCGGCCTGATGCGGCACGACCCGGTCCGCGGCGTCAGCCTGCCCGACGAGCGCCACCTGTGCCACAGCCCGCAGGAGCGCCTGTTCATCGACGGCGCCTGGCAGGACGGCCTGCTGCCCAGCGCCGATGGCCGCCCGGCCACGCAGGCCGCCTACCGCCGCTTCGCCGAGCGCGTCGCCGCGCTGCAGAAGGACCTGGGCTTCGCCATCCCGACCCACCGCGCGCGCTGGACCGCCGGCCACGACGCGCTGGACCGACAAACCTTCGCCGCCTGGTTGCAGGCCGAAGGCCTCGCCGACGAACGCCTGCGCGCGTACCTGGACTACGCCTGCCGCGACGACTACGGCGCCGGGCTGGCCACCGTGTCGGCCTGGGCCGGCATCCACTACTTCGCCAGCCGTCACGGCTTTCGGGCGCCGGGCGACGAGCCGCGCGGCGACGACATCGACAGCGGCATCTTCACCTGGCCCGAAGGCAACGCCTGGCTCGCGCGCCGGCTCGCCGCGCCGAATGCCGCACGCATCCACACCGGCCGCACCGTGCTGCGGGTGGACGAAGGCCGCCACGAGGTCCGGGCCCTGGTGTGGAATGAGGCCGCCCAGCAGGCCGAGGCCTGGGTTGCGCCGCGGGCGGTGGTCGCGCTGCCGCTGTTCGTGGCCGCCCGGGTGCTGGCCAACCCGCCCACGGCGCTGGCGTCGGCCGCCTCACATGCGCGTTATGCCCCCTGGCTGGTCAGCAACCTGCAGCTGGACGCGCCGCTGTTCGACCGGCTCGGCGCCCCGCCCAGCTGGGATAACGTGGCCTACGCGGGCGACGGCAGCACCAGCGCCCTGGGCTACGTGGACGCGACGCACCAGTCGCTCAACCCCGTGCGCGGCGCCACCGTGCTCACCGCCTACCACGCCCTGCCCGAAGGCCAGCGCGCGGCCCTGCTCGGCGACAGCGCCGCCGCCTGGGCAAGGCGTGTGGTCACCGAGCTCGCCGCCACCCTGCACCCCGATCTGCCGCCGCGCGTGCGCCAGGTGGACCTGATGCGCTACGGCCACGCGATGCGCATCCCCAGCCCTGGCGCCCGCGGCGACCCCGCGCTGGCCGCGCTGCGCGAAGCGCACGGCCGGCTGCGCTTCGCCCACGCCGACCTGGCTGGCTACTCGGTGCTCGAGGAGGCGTTCACGGCGGGAACAGCCGCAAGCGCCATCAAGTGAAGGGATCGCCACTAACGCATTGCATACGTGCGGCGGGCTAGTATCTCGACGAGCATTGACCCGTCACCCGCATGGACACCGACCCCAAAGACCTCGTCGACCAGGCCGTCGAGGCCGCGCAGCGCAGCACGCGCCTGAACGCCGCCGTGGCGGTGACCGTGGCCGTGCTGGCCACCTTCATGGGCATCTGCAAGGTCAAGGACGACAACATCGTCCAGGCCATGCAGCAGGCCCAGGCCGACAAGATCGACCACTGGTCCTATTACCAGGCGCGCAACCTTCGGCAGGAGATCGCCGAGGTGGCCGCGCTGCAGTTCGAGTTGGCTCGCCCGGCGGCCGCGGGCGCGTCGAGCGCGGCGGCCTACGACCAGGCCGTCACGCGCTACCGCCAGCTGGGCGAGGACCAGGCGCGCAAGAAGGAAGAGCTCAAGGCCCAGGCCGAGGCCGACCAGCGCCGCTACGACGAACTGAACTACCGCGACGACCAGTTCGATCTGTCTGACGCGCTGATCGCGATCGCCATCGCCATGCTGGCCGTCACCGCCCTGACCCAGCTGTGGCCGCTGTACTTCGCCGCCCTGCTGCCGACCGGCTTCGGCGTGGTGATGGGGCTCGCAGGACTCGCCGGCTGGCCGCTACACCCCGACGGGTTGATCCGCCTGCTGTCCTGAGGCCGGTGGCCGTGGGCGGATGCCACGGCGGTGAGGCGGGCGCGCCACGGTTTGGCTCGCCGGCCCCGCCACCCCGATTGATCGCGCCTCGGGCCGGGTGCAACATCCAGCCATGCCCGCGCCCGCCGACACCCGCGACCCGATGCGCCTGCTGGTCGACCACCTGCCGTCGATGCTGGCCTACTGGGACCGCGACCTGCTGTGCCGCTTTGCCAACCGGGCTTACGAGCGCTGGTTCGGCGTCTCGCCCGAGGCGCTGCTGGGCACCTCGATCCGCGATCTGCTGGGGCCGAAGCTGTTCGCACTCAACGAGCCCCACATCCGCGGCGCGCTGGGCGGCGAAGAGCAGGTCTTCGAGCGCATCGTGCCCGGGCCGGACGGGGTCGAGCGCCACAGCCTGGCCCACTACATCCCCGACACCGTCGACGGCGAGGTGAGGGGCTTCATGGTGCTGGTCACCGAGGTGACCCAGCTCAAGCAGACCCAGGCAGCCCTGAAGCGCGAGCAGGCGCTGCGCGAAGAGGTCGAGTCTCGCGCCCGGGAGCTGGACGCCCTGCTGCGAGAGCGCAGCGACATGTTGGCAGTGCTCGCGCATGAGGTACAGCAGCCGCTGAACAACGCGTCGGCCGCCCTGCAAAGCGCGGCCGCGGCGCTGACCGAGCTCGGCGAGCGCGTGGCCTCCGAGCGTGTGCGCCGCGCCCAGGGCGTGATGTCCAACGTGCTGTCCAACATCGACAACACGCTGGCGGTGGCCTCGCTGCTGGCCCGCGAGCACACGGCCCGGCGCATGGATGTGGACATCGACATGCTGGTCGAGGTGGCCATCGCCGACATGCCGCCACAGGACCGGCCACGCATCGAGGTGGTCCGTCTGACCAGCACCCGCACCGCGTCGATGGACATGGTGCTGATGCGCCTGGCGCTTCGCAACCTGCTGGCCAATGCGCTGAAGTTCAGCCCGCCGAGTTCGCGGGTGGTGGTGCGGCTGTTCGACTCGGACGAGCCGCTCGCCCTGGTGATCGAAGTCGAGGACAGCGGCCCCGGCGTACCGGCCGGCCTGGTGCCGCAGCTGTTCGAGCGCGGGGCGCGGGGCGACCAGGCCGCCGCCGGACACGGCCTGGGCTTGTTCATCGCGCGACGGGTGATGGAGCTGCACGGCGGCCACATCGAGCTGGCACGCAACGAATGCGATGGCAGCGTCTTCCGCCTGGTGGTCGACCAGGCCCCGGCCGAATGACACCGCTGCCCCGCCTGACCGCCCTTCGGGCCGACATCACCACGCTGGCGGTGGACGTGGTCGTCAATGCAGCCAACAGCTCGCTGCTGGGCGGCGGGGGCGTGGACGGCGCCATCCACCGCGCAGCCGGGCCCGAGCTGGTGTCGGTCTGTCGCCTGCTGGGTGGCTGCCGGACGGGCGAGGCCAAGCTCACCCCCGGCTTTCGCCTGCCGGCGCGCTGGATCGTGCACACGGTCGGCCCGGTGTGGCAGGGCGGTGGGCAGGGCGAGCCCGAGCTGCTGGCCTCGTGCTACCGACGCTCGCTGGCGCTGGCCGTCACCCAGGGTGCGCGCAGCATCGCCTTCCCCTGCATCAGCACCGGCATCTACGGCTACCCGCTCGAGCCCGCCGCACGGCTGGCGGTGGCCACGGTGCGCGCCACGCTGGCCGAGGCGCCGGCGGCAGCGCTGCAGGCCGTGCAGTTCTGCTGCTTTTCCGCCCACGACCTGGCGGTGTACGAGCAGGTGCTCGCCGCGCCGCCCGGCGCCCCGGGCCCGGCGCCCGGCCCCGCCACATGAACGACGCACGCATGCTGCCCGGCGATGCGATCGCCGCGGCCGACTGGCACGCGGCCTTCACCGCCGCCTTCGCCGACTACCTGATCGGCCCTTTCCAGCTGACCTTGTCGCAGTGGCCCGGCTTTCTGGCCCGCCAGGGCGTGGACTTGGCGTTGAGCCGCGGGTGGGTGGCGCAGGGTCAGCTGCGGGCCTTTGCCTTGGTGGCACCGCGCCAGGCCATTGGCCGATGGCGCCTGGCCACGATGGGGGCCATTCCTTCGGCGCGCGGCAGCGGGGCCGCCGCGGCGCTGCTGGACGAGCTGGTCGCGCGCGCCAACGCCGCCGGCATGGCCACGCTGGAGCTGGAAGCCTTTGCCGCCAACGAGCGCGCGGTGCGCCTGTACCGCGGCCGCGGCTTCGAGGTGGTGCACGGGCTCATCGGCCACGAGCGGGCCGCGGACGCGCCGGCCCCGTCGGCCCTGCCCGACCCAGCGACGATCGCCGAGCCCACGCTGGCCGAGGCCTGGGCCTGGCTGGCCGAGGCGGAACAGGCCATCGCCGACCTGCCACTGCAGGTCACGGGCCGCGCGCTCGCCTCGTCGCCCGTGCCGCTGCGCGCCTGGCGGCGGGGCCGCGCTCAACTGGTGGCGGGCGCCGGCCCGACCGACCGGACGATCACGCTGCACAGCCTGGTGGACCCGCAGCCGGACCAGGCCGACGCCGAGGCTTTGGTGGCCACGCTGTGCACCCAATGGCCCGGCCATGCGCTGCGCGTGCCCCCGCTGCAGCGCGACGACCTGGGCGGCCGCGCGCTCGCCCGCCTGGGCTTCGTGCCCACGCCGCTGCACCAGTGGCTGATGAGGCGGCCGCTGAACTGAGGCCCGCGCCGATCGGCCCGCGGCCGGCTTCACACCGCGCGCAGCCGTTCTCGTCGCAGCGCGCAGCGCCGCTCGGCGCGGCGGCCTACGCTGGGCCGTCTACGTTCAGGAGGGCCCCTCATGACCACCACGCGACCCCCATCGGCCCGCCTGGCCAGCCTGGCCACGCTCGCCGCCCTGGCGCTGGCCGGCACGGCGCAGACCGCTGCGGCCAACCCCGCCGACTCCGTCGGCCCCGTCGGCCATTGGGAAGGCAGCGCCGCCATCCCTGGCGCCACGCTCCCCCTGGTGTTGGACCTGGCGCGAGACGCCCAGGGCGCCTGGGCCGGCTCGGCCACGCTGCCCGGGCGCGGCGTGCAGGGCGTGCCGCTGCGCCACCTGGCGGTGGCCGCGGACGGCCGTGTCGAGGCCGACCTGGGCGAGGCCTTCGGCGGCCCGCCGTCCAAGCTGCCCACCACGTTGGTGGTGCGCATGCTGCCGGACCAGCGCCTCGAAGGCGAGTGGCGCCAGGGCGGGCACAGCGCGCCGCTGGCCCTGCGCCGCCAGGGCGAGGCCCAGGTCGAGCGGCCCGCCGTGCCGGCACCGCTGGCGCCCGGCCTGGCCGGCGTCTGGCGTGGCCGCTACGAGCTCGGCGGCTACCCGCGCGAGGTCACGCTGACGCTGGTGCCGCGCGCGCCCGGGGCCAGCAGCGACGGTGAGCTGCTCATCGTCGGCAAGCGCAGCACGCGGCTGCCGGTCGACCGCGTCACGATCGGCCAGGGCTACCTGTCGTTGGACGCCGACGGCGCCGACTTCCACATCGAGGGCCGCTGGGACATGGCCCGCGGCGAGATCGACGGCGAGATGCGCCAAGGACCGTTCGAGGCGCGCCTGCTGCTGCGCCGCGACACCCTCGCCCCACGCACCGGGAGCGGCACATGACGCGCGCCGCCGTTCGCACTTGGCGGCTGGCGGCATTCGGCGCAGCGATCGCCGGGCTCGCCGCACCGGCTCTCGGCCAGGCCATGTTCCGCGGCGACGCCACCCACAGCGGCGTGCAGGCCGGCACCGCGCCGCGCCAGCTGCCCGCGCTGAAATGGAGCTTCGCCACCGGCGACCGCATCGTCGGATCGCCGGCCTTCGCCGACGGTGTGGTCTACATCGGCAGCGACGACGGCAAGCTCTACGCGCTGGACGCCGCCACCGGCCGCCAGCGCTGGCAGCACCGCACCGGCGGGCCGGTCTCGTCCAGCCCGGCGGTGGCCGGCGGCCTGGTCTACGTGCTCAGCTACGACGGCCGGCTGCACGCCCTGGACGCGGCCACCGGCGCGGTGCGCTGGAAGTTCGCCACCGAGGGCGAGCGCCGCTTCGAGGCCCGCGGCCTGAACGGCATGCAGCCACGCGGCCAGACCTTTGCCGACCCCTTCGACTGCTACCTGTCCAGCCCGGTGTTGGCCGGCGGCGCGGTGCTCTTCGGCAGCAGCGACGGCCATGTCTACGCGCTGGACGCGGCCAGCGGCGCGCTGCGGTGGAAGTTCCGCACCGGCGACGTGGTGCACGCCTCGCCGGCCGTCGCCGACGGCCGCGTCTTCGTCGGCAGCTGGGACGGCCGCTTCTACGCGCTGGACCTGGCCAGCGGGCGCGAGTTGTGGCACCACGAGGGCGGCACGGACCCGCTGATGCACAACCAGCAGGGCTTCCAGGCCTCGCCGGCGGTGGCCGGCGACACGGTCTACACCGGCAGCCGCGACGCCCATGTCTACGCCTTCGACGTGCGCACCGGCGCGGTGAAATGGAGCCGCGACACCGCCGGCAGCTGGGTCAACACCAGCCCCGCGGTGCAGGACGGCCGGGTGCACGTGGCCACCTCGGACACCGCGCTGCTGCTGGCGCTGGACGCGGCGAGCGGCGAGCCGCTCTGGCAGCAGCAAGGCCCGGCCTACATGTTCGGCTCGCCCAGCCTGGCCGGCGGCGTGCTGCTGCAACCGGTGCTCAACGGCAGCTTGCAGGCGCGCGACCGGGCCACCGGCGCGCTGCTGTGGGAGTTCCAGACCGAGGCTTCGCGCCGCAACGAGGGCTGGGTGCTGACGAGCGAGCGCGGCTTCAACAGCGCCCAGCTCTACGCCAGCAGCTGGCACGACGCGATGGCCATCGGCTTCTCGCGCCAGTCCAGCGTGGGCTCGTTCTTCTCCAGCCCGCTGGTGGTGGGCCGCACGGTCTACATCGGCAGCGCGGACGGCCGGGTCTACGCCTTGGGGGGTTAGGGGGAAGCGAGGCTGCCGCCAGACGCGGCAGGTGGTCGACAATCCGGGGCTGGTAGCGCGCCACAAGTCGCGCATCGTGTACGACGAACCGCCCCGGGGAGGGAACCACCATGCCGATCGTCGGCCTTGGCCTGCATGTCCTGATCGCGATCTTCTTCGCCATCCACGCCGTGCGCAGCGGCCAGCAAACCTACTGGCTGTTCATCCTGTTCTCGTTCCCGCTGCTGGGCAGCATCGTCTACTTCCTGGCCATCTACCTGCCGGACTCGCGGCTCGAGCGTGGAGCGCGCCGTGCCGTGGCCAAGGCCGCCAAGGCGCTGGACCCGACGCGCGAGCTGCGCGAAGCCCGCGCCGCCTTCGAGTACACACCCACTGCCCAGCACCAGATGCGTCTGGCGGCTGCCCTGCTGGACGCCGGCCAGGCCGAAGAGGCCGCGGCCAACTACGAGGCCTGCCTGAAGGGCCCCTTCGCCAGTGACCTGGAGATCCGCTGGGGTGCCGCCCAAGCCTGGCAGGCCAGCGGCCGCCGTGGCCAGGCGTTGGCGCAGTTGCAGGCCATCCGCGCGCAGGAACCGGGCTTCCGGGCCGAAGCCATCTCGGTGGCCATGGCCCGCGCCCTGGGCGACGGCGGCCGGCACGACGAGGCCCGCGCCGAGTTCGAATCCGCCGTCGCGCGCTTCGGCAGTTTCGAAGCCAAGGCTGAGTACGCGATCTGGGCCGTGACCCACGGCGAGCCAGCGCTGGCCGCACGCCTGCAGGCCGAGCTGCAGCAGGCCATGAAGCGCTGGAACCGCCACACCCGCGTGCTGAACGAGGCCGTGCTGGCGCGGCTGCGCGCGGCCTTCGCGGCGGCGGGCCGCGACCCGGCGTGAGCCGACGGTCGATGGCACCGGCACCTGCGCCCCCACGCTGGTGGCTGACCACGCTGGCCTGCCTCGGAAGCGCCAGCTACCAGTTCATCGTGCTGGCGCCGCTGGCCATGCTGCTGGCGGTCCAGTCGCTGTGGTTCCCGCTGCCCTGGGCCAACACCGTGGTGGTGGTGATACTGGTGGGCGCTTGGTGGCTGACCCAGGGACAGGACCCGCCGCCCGGCAGCGAGCTGTCGCGCGAGGAGGCGCCCGGCTTGTGGGTCATGCTGGACGATCTGGCCGACCAGATGCGGGTACCACGCCTGCAGCGGGTGGTGCTCGTGGCCGGCCGCACGGCCGCGGCCATCGAGCACCAGGACCACTGGCTGCCTTGGCGTCACCACCGCACATTGGTGCTGGGCGTGCCCTTGCTGGCGGGCCTCAGCGCAGAGGAGATGCAAGCGGTCCTGGCTCATGAGCTGGGGCACTTCTCGCGCCACTTCGGCGTCACTGGCCACTGGCTGTATCGCGCCCGTCTGGGCTGGAGCCGCCTGCTCGTCAGCCACCGGCAGGATGCCGTGTGGTACCGCGCGGCCGCGGCCTTCGCGCGCTGGTTCGTACCGATGTTCGAGCGGCTCACCGCAGTGCAGGCGGTTCACGACGAGTACGAGGCCGATGCGCTGGCGGCCCGAGCCACCTCCGCGCCGGCGCTGGGCAGGGCCCTGACGAAGTTGGCCGCGGCTGGCGCGATGGACACGGAAGCCTTCGGGGCCGGCCCCTTGCCAGCCGACCCGCTGGGCCAGTCGGGCGCTGGGCTCCGTGGCGCCGTGGATCAGGCCGCGCTCGAACAGCGCCTGCGCGACGAAGCCGCCTGGCACGCGCGGCAGGACCCGGCCGTTGTCACCCACCCCGCCACGCTGGACCGTCTGCGCGCCGTGGGCCTGGTGGCAGACAACCTGCGGCTGAACGGGCTGGCGCCGTCCGATGCCGCAGGCCCGGCGTGGTGGGGGCCCGAGGCCTGGGCCACCCGGCTGGCGCGGGAGAACGCGCACTGGTGCACCGCGCATGCCCGTGCATGGCGGGCCGAGGCCGCGTGGCGCACCGCCTGCACGGGCCGGCTGCAGAGCGCGACGCCGCTCGCCCTGTGGGAGAAGCAAGAGTGCCGGCTGTCGCTGGACGAAACCCTGCCATGCCCGGACGCACAGACGCCCAGCGACAGCGCAGCCCCCTTGGCGCTGTACTGGCAGGGCCTGGCCTGGCTGGGCCACGACACCGCCGCAGCCGGCCGCTGGCTGGAGGCCGCGATCCAGCGCTGCGTGGCCCTGGCGGGGCCGGCACGGGCCCGGCTCGCCACCCACGAATCGGTCCGCTCGGACCCCGCTGCCCTGGAACGCCAGCAGAGCCTGCTGGTCGCCGCGCAGCGTCGGCGTGGCGACGCTCGCTGGCGCGCCGAAGCCCTGGGGCCTGCGGCCGGCCACGCTGTCGAGGCGGACGGTTGGCGCGAAGCCGCTCTGCGCTCGGCCTTGGCCGATGACGAGGCGGTGCTGCGGGCCCAGTGGGTGCAGCACGACATCACACTGACCAGCGGCCGGCAGTACAGTGTGGTCACCTTGTGCCTGCAGGTCGACTTGGCCCGCCGCGTCACCGAGGAGCAACTCCGCGACGACTACACCAATCTGCTGGCGCGCGTGATCACCCCGGCCCGCGTGGGACGCGTGCGCAGCTGGTGGGACACGGAAACCTGGCCAGCGGCGTTGGCGAAGCAGGCCGAACAGGCCCCGTGGTCGG
>JBGAGZ010000083.1:0-22082 GCA_044226465.1 Burkholderiaceae bacterium
GCCAGTCGGCAAAGCCATTGGCCACCCAGGCCTTGTATTCGGCGCTCTGCGGGTCGGTGTTGCCGTTGCCGCGGAAGCTGGGCGACAGGTCCGCACGCGTGAACTCCTGCGCCATGGTCACGCCCAGGTGGCCGGTGGCGTCGCGCACCCCGCGGCTGAGCGTTTCGCCGAGCGACAAGGCTTGCGCAAACGAGGCGTTGGCCCCCAGCCGGTCGCAGCCCGCCACCAGCAGGGCGCTGCTCGCACCCAGCCAGGCGCGCCGCAGGAAGAGCCGCTTGGCCAGGGCCTCGGGGGAGATGCGCAACCTACGCATGGGGCTGCTCCTGGGTTGGGTCCGGTGTGATGCGGTAGCGGCCGGTGACCATGGAGCGCAGGTGGTTCCACACGCCGCTGATCAGCACCTCGAAGACGTGGACGGCGACGAAGCCGACCAGCAGCCAGGCGACGACGAAGTGCACCGTGCGCGCCGACTGCCGGCCGCCGAACAGGTCCACCCAGCCCGGCCACAGCGAATTGAGCCAGGGCGACATGGCCCAGCCGGCCAGCACGATGGCCGGCAGCAGGCCGAAGATCACCGCCAGGTAGCTGAGCTTCTGCAGCACGTTGTAGTGGCGTGCCGCCTCGCCCTCGGGGTGCTTGAAGCGCAGGTGGTCCCGCACCGAGCGGCCGAGGCCGCGCCAGTCCGCCAGCGTGGGCAGCAGGTCGCGCCCCAGGTGGCCACTGCGCAGCGCGTGCACCAGGTAGACCAGCCCGTTGAGCACCAGCAGCCAGGCGAAGAAGAAGTGCCACAGCCGCGCGCCGGCCAGCGTGTAGCGGCTGGGGATGGTGGCCCACCACGGGAAGGCGGTGCGGGCCAGGCGGCCGTCGGCGTCGGTGGACACGCCCAGCACGCCGGTGGTGTCCCACTCGCGGCCGAAGGCGCGGGTGATGCCCACCAGGCGGCCGTCGGCCGCCACCTGCGACGTGATCTCGAAGACCGGCGGCCGGCCGGTGTAGGACGACAGCCCCCAGTCCAGCGCCGGATGCGCGTTGAAGATCATCAGCCCGCTCATCAGCAGCACGGTGAGCGACAGCACGTTCAGCCAGTGCGTCAGCCGCACCAGCCCGTGGTGGCGCAGGTACAGGTAGCCCGCGGTGGCGGCGTTGGCGGTGGTGGTGCGGTCTTGCATGGTGGCTCGCTGGCGGTGCAGCTTACGCCTGCTGGCGCAGATTGCGGAACCTTGGGGCCCATGACAGCATCCATCCCCCATGCAAACGAACCTGCCCCTGCGTTCCCGGCCCGCCCTCCTCGCCTCGGTCGCGGTCGCGGCGCTGGCCCTGGGCATCGCCCTGGTGTCCGGCCCTTCCGTTGCCGAGAGCGCACGCCTGGCCCCGCCGCCCGCGGTCGACGAGCCCGCCGCTGCCAGCGGCAGCGAGACCGCCGTGCTGGCCGGCGGCTGCTTCTGGGGCGTGCAGGGCGTGTTCCAGCACGTGCGCGGCGTGACCAGCGCGGTGTCCGGCTACGCCGGCGGCCCGGCCAGCAATGCCCACTACGAAGAGGTGGGCCGCGGCAACACCGGCCACGCCGAGTCGGTGCGCATCACCTTCGACCCCCGCCAGGTCAGCTATGGCCGGCTGCTGCAGATCTACATGTCGGTGGCGCACGACCCCACCGAGCTCAACCGCCAGGGCCCGGACACCGGCCCGCAGTACCGCTCGGCCATCTTCCCCACCAGCGCCGAGCAGGCCCGGGTGGCCACCGCCTACATCGCGCAACTCGACGCCGCCCGCACCTTCGGCAAGAAGCTGGCGACCACGGTGGAGACCGCCAAGCCCTTCTTCCCCGCCGAGGACTACCACCAGGACTTCCTCGCGCGAAACCCCGGCCACCCCTACATCGTCTACAACGACCTGCCCAAGATCGAGCAGCTCAAGCGCCTGTTCCCCGACAGCTACGCCGCCAAGCCGGTGCTGGTCTCGGCGGCCAAGCCCTGAGCCACCGGCGCCCGGCTCGGTCGCTCAGGGCCTGACGAACTTCAGCACGAACTCGTCCTTGGGCATCGGCGGGTTGGGCGTGTTCTGGTCGCGCGGGTCGGCCGGGTTGCGCAGGAAGCTGCCTTCGGCCACCAGTCGGAAGCCGGCGGCCTCGACCTCCTGCCGCACGAAGGCTTCCTCGACGCGATGCAGCGTGCCCGCCTCGCCGATGCCGGTGCCCGGCCGGCCCGCGTGGTCGGCGATCACGTAGACACCGCCGGGCTTCAGCGCCTGGAACAGGGCGCGGTTCATCCGGGCGCGGTCGACCCCCATGTGGCCCAGGTCGTGGTAGTTGAACATCAGGGTCACCAGGTCCAGGCCCTGGTTCGCCGCGGCGGCCGGCACCGGGTCGTCGAAGCGCTGGGCCACGGCCACGATGGGCGCGGCGGCCACGCCGGCGTTGCGCAGCGCCTGGCTGCGCTCGGCCAGGGCCATGGCCGAGGTGCGCGGCGCGGCCGGGCGCGGCGGATCGACCGCGGGCACTGGAGGCACCGGGGGCGCCGAGACCGGGGCGGCCGCGGTGGGGTGGCTGTTGCCCTCCGGCGCCGCCGGGGCGGGCATCGGGTTGGACGGGTTGCGTGGCTGGCTTTGCCCGTACACCGTGCCCGTCGGGCCGATGGCCCGGGCCAGCAGCTCGGTCGTGTAGCCGCCGCCCGCGCTCACGTCCAGCGCCACCTGCCCTGGCCGCGGGCCGATGAAGGCCAGCAGGGCCTCGGGCTTGCGGCGCAGGTCGTTCTGGCGGTCGGCCGCGCTGCGGTCAGGGCTGGCGAGGATCTCGGCGATGCGTTGCGCGGGCAGGCCGCCCCCGTCGGCGGGCATGGGCGTGCTGCCGCAGCCGGAGAGCACCGCGGCCAACGCGAGCCCCAGCAAAGGCAGGTGAAGCGATCGTGTGGGGCGCATGGCGGGCTCGTCCTCGTCGGCGGAAAAGGGTGGCCAGTGTCACCCGGCCGTGTCTCCATTGCACACCGGCACGCGATCAACCCTGTTCCCGGCCAAGGCCGGCCGCATCACCCCCCCGCGCGCTTGACGCGGTGGCCTTCGCCCTGCAGCAGCTCGACCACGCGGTCGGCATGGTCGCCCTGCAGCTCGAGCACGCCGTCTTTCACCGTGCCGCCTGTGCCGCAGGCGGTGCGCAGCCGCTTGCCCAGCGCGGCCAGCGCGTCGGGCGACGCCAACACGCCGCGCACCAGCGTCACCGTCTTGCCACCGCGGCCCTTGGCCTCGCGGCTGACGCGCACCACGCCGTCGCCGGCCGGCACAGCCGCAGCGCCGCGGCAGGTGCAGGCTGCCACCGGCTGGCGGCATGCCGGGCACATGCGCCCACCCTCGGTCGAGTAGACCAGGCCGCCGCTTCCGCTGTGGCGCATCGACGGCATGGCTCAGCCCCAGAGGACCACGTGCTGCGCACGCGCCCTCGCGCCCGCTACCAGGCGCGCGTTCGGCTCGTCCACGCTGTCCACCCAGGCGCGGGCGGCCTCGGCGCTGCGGCCGAAGCGATGGTGGCGTTCGACCAGCCGGGCGCGGCGCAGCGCGTCGTCCATCTCGACGAACCACACCTCGTCCAGCAGGGCCGCCACGCTGCGCCAGGGGCCCTCGTCCAGCAGCAGGTAGTTGCCCTCGGTGATGACCAACCGGGTCGACGGCAGCACGGCGATGGCACCGGCCACCGGCTCTTCGATCTCGCGCAAGAACGCGGGCGCGTAGACCACCCCGGCATCGCCTACGCCGGCACCCTGTGCGCGCAGGCGCCGCAGCAAGGCGGCGTATCCGGCTGCGTCGAAGGTGTCCGGTGCGCCCTTGCGCTGCGCGCGGCCCAGGCGCTGCAGCTCGGCCTGGGCGAGGTGGAAGCCGTCCATCGGCACCACCTGCGCCACGGCCGCGAATTCTTGCTGCAAGGCCGCCGCCAGGCTGGACTTGCCCGCCCCCGGCGCACCCGTCAGCCCGAGCAGCTTGCGCCGCCCGTCGGCCAGCAGGGCACGCACGCGGGCCAGGCAGGCGGCCGGCACGGCGGGCAGGTCGGGCGTGGGCTGCGGCGTCATGGCTCAGCGTGCGCGCTGCCCGTCGAAAACGCGGCGGATGGCGGCAAGGCTGCGTGCCACGTCGTCGTCCGTGGTCGCCCACGAGCTGATGCTGATGCGCATCGCCGTCTGCCCCTGCCACACCGTGGGGCCGGCCCAGCAGGTGCCGTCGTCCTGGATGGCGGCGATCACGCGGCGCGTGAGCGCGGGTTCGCCGAAGCTGACCAGCACCTGGTTCAAGACCACTTCGTTCAAGACCGTGGCGCCCATGGCCTGCAGCCCGGCCGAAAAGCGCTGCGCATGCATGCAACAGCGCTCGACCAGCTCGGCCACGCCGCTGCGGCCCAGCGTGTGCAGCGCGGCCCACACGTCCACCCCGCGCGCGCGGCGCGACAACTCGGGCGTGTAGTCCGCCGGGTTGCGCGCGCCGCCCTCGGTGGGCAGGTAGTCCGCGGTGACCGACATGGCGGCGGCCAGCGCGGTGGCGTCGCGCACGAAGGCCACGCCGCTGTCGTAGGGCACGTTGAGCCACTTGTGCGCGTCGGTGGCCCACGAGTCGGCCTGGTCGATGCCCGCCACCAGGGGTGCGAGCCTGGGGCTGGCCGCGGCCCACAGGCCGAAGGCGCCGTCCACGTGCAGCCAGGCGCCGTGCGCGCGGGCCCAGTCGGCGATGGCCGGCAGCGGGTCCAGCGCGCCGGTGTTCACGTTGCCCGCCTGGGCACAGACGATGGCCGGGCCTGGCAGCTCGTTGGGCAGCGCCTCGGGCCGCAGGCGGCCTTGGCCGTCCACCGGCACGCGCAGCAGGCGCTTGCGGCCCAGGCCCAGCAGGCCCAGCGCCTTCAGCAGCGTGGGGTGCACCTCGTCGCCCACCAACACGGTGATGGGCGGCGCGCCGAACAGGCCTTCGGCCTCCACCGCCCAGCCGGCGCGCGCCAGCACCGAGTGGCGTGCGGCGGCCAGGGCCGAGAAGTTGGCCATCGTGGCGCCGGTGACAAAGGCGCCGCCCGCGTCGGCCGGCAGGCCCAGCAGGTCCAGCAGCCAGCCGAGGGCGACCCGCTCGAGCACGGCCACTGCCGGCGCCGGCTGGTGCAGGGCGGCGTTCTGGTCCCACGCGGTGGCGAGCCAGTTGCTGGCCACGGTGACCGGCAGCGCACCGCCGATCACGAAGCCGAAGAAGCGCCCCGAGGCCGTGGCCATGGTGCCGGGTGAGCCGATCTCGTCGAGCAGGCGCAGTGTCTCTGCCGCGTCCCGCGGGCTGGCGGGCAAGGCGGTGTCGAAGGCCGCCAGCGCGTCGACAGCCGCCGCCGTGGGCGCCACCTGGCGGTGCGCCATGGTGGCGAGGTAGGCCCGTGCGCGGGCGGCCGCGTCGTCCAGCAGGTCGGTCATCTCGGTGTCGCTCTTGTCGTTCATCGGCCCGAACGCGCTGACGATAGCAGGCGGCTCGCTCGCCATGCCGCGCTCAGTAAACTGCGCCGGTCCATCGGGGCCTGCGAGGCCGCGTTCCTCTTCGTTCGCTGCGGGAGAACCATGCAAGAGATCGACTTCGTCGGGCAGTTGCGCGACGGTGGCATCGGCATCGTCGTGATCGGCGCGCTGTCGCTGCTGATGCTGACCGTCGCTCTGGAGCGCTTCGTCCATTTCCGCAAGGGCCGCGTGGCGCCGGATGGTCTGGTCGAGGCGGTGCAGCCCTTGTGGGAGGGTGGCCAGTTCGACCAACTGCTGGCCTGCCTGAACGCGAACGACAGCACGCTCGCGCGCATGATCGCCCACCTGGTGCGGCGGCGTGGCGAAGACGCGCGCTCGCTGGGCGAAGGCGCGGCCGACATCGCCTCGCTCGAGCTGCGCACCCACCAGCAGAAGGCCTACCCGCTGGCGGTCGTCGCCACGGTCGCACCCATCGTCGGCCTGCTGGGCACGGTGATCGGCATGATCGAGGCCTTCCACGCGATTGCCTTCTCGGGTGCCATGGGCGACCCGGCCCTGTTGGCCGGTGGCATCTCGAAGGCCCTGGTCAACACCGCGGCAGGCCTGTCGGTGGCACTGCCCTCGCTGGCGCTGCACCACTACTTCAAGCACCGCCAGGTGGCCCTGGGCCTGGCGCTGGAGCGGCATATCCAGCACCTGCAGCACACCTGGTTCGGCCCCGCCCCCGCGGTGGATGCGGACGCGACCACCACGCAACGGGCCGGCTGACATGCGCATCGACCTGGGTGACGACGCCGAGCCCGAGATCGGCCTGATCGCGCTGATCGACTGCATCTTCTTCCTGCTGATGTTCTTCATGGTCGCCACCTCGTTCAAGCAGCAGACCGAGGCGGAAAGGCGCAAGGAGCTGCCCGTGGTGCTGCCCACCTCGTCGGCCTCGCTCGAGGCGGCGCAGGCCAGCGCCGCTCCGCTGGTGGTGGCTGTCGACAAGACCGGCCGCTTCTTCGTCGACGGGGAGCCCATCGGCACCCAGGCGCTGCACGACCGCCTGCGCCGCGAGGCAGGCGCCAACCCCGACCGCCCCGTGCAGGTGGACGGCGACCGGTCGGTGGCCTTCCAGCGCGTCGTGCACGTGCTGGACCTGTGCCAGTTGGCGGGCTTGACGCACATCGCCGTGCACACGCGCAACTAGCTCGACGAACCGAAGCGATGCGGCTGCAAGCGACGCCCCCCCTCCAGGCCAGCGGCCCGCTGCAGCGGCTCGCGCGGCGACACCGTTTCTTCCTGGGCGCGTTGGCCATCCACGCCGCGCTGCTGTGGGCGGTGTCGCTATGGCACGGCCGCGAAGTGGCGCAGGCCGAGGTCCGCAGCAACCAGGTGCAGATCCAGGCCCACACGCAGGCTGCCGCGCAGCAGGGCATGCGCCGTCGCGTGGACAGCCTGAAGGCCATGGCGTCGCAGATGGAGCGGCTTGGCCATGGCGCGGTACCGCCGGATGAGCAAGACAACGCTGCGACCGAGCCCGCGGCGAGCGCCAGTTCGCCCACCGAGACCGCGCAAGCCCCGCAAGACATGCTGGCCCAGGCGCGTGAGCTGCGTGACAGCGTGCGGCGCATCGACCAGGCCGCGCAGGCCCGGAAGATGGCCGAGCTGCTGAAGATGCCGCCGGACCAGGCCCTGAAGCAGCTCGAACAACAAGCGGCCGATGCCGACCGGCGCGACGCAGCGGCCGATGCCGCCGCGCCGAAGACCGACGAGCAGGTGCTGGTGGCGCTGAACCGCTACGAGCAGCAGGCACGCGAGTCCCTGCAGCGCCTGCAGGCCCAGCGCGCGCAGGAGCACGAGGGCACGGCCATCGAACACGGCGGCGGAGCTGCGGGGCATGCGGGGCAAGGTGCCGGGGCCGGGGCCGGTGCCGGCAGCGGCGGTGCGCCCGACGGGGCCGGCGCGCCGGGCAGCGGCGGCGGCAGCGCAGACGGGGGGCCCGGGAGCCGAGCAGACGGCCGCCGGTCCGCGGTCATGGACACGCAAGCGCGCCGCTACGACGGCCAGCAGGCGTCACCGGTCTTCAGCAGCACGCAACTGCACCTGGGCAGCGGCAACGCCATCGGGCCGGGTGCACCGTGGGCCAACCGCATCCACGTGAACCGCTGGTACGTCATCGGCCCCTTCGATGCCCCGAGCGCCAGCAGCATCCACACCATCTACCCGCCCGAGCAATGGGTGGACCTGGACGGCGTCTACCTCGGCAAGGGCCGGCGCGTGCTGCGCTGGCAGTACACCAGCTCCACGGCCTACCCGCTGATCCCGCCCGACGCGGCCGAGCAGGCCGTGTACTACGGCTACAGCGAGATCGTCACCGACCGGGCCCGCGACGTGTGGCTGGGCCTGGGCGCCGACGACGATGCCAAGCTGTGGGTCAACGACGTGCTGTTCTGGACCAGCGGCAACCAGCGCAAGGCCTGGTACACCACCGGCGGCGTGCAGGCCCTCAAGCAGGACATCGCGGCGCGCAACCTGATCGAGGAAAAGCGCCTGGTGCACCTGCGCCGCGGCCGCAACACCGTGCTCTTCAAGCTCTACAACAACCCGCTGGACGTGTTCTTCTCGCTGGTGATCGAACCGGTGGGCGACGGGCGCTGAAGGCTGCGCGGCGGCTCGCCTGCTACAGCAACCAGTGCACCGGCAGCCGGGCGACCAGCCACACCAGCGCGCGGCGCCACCAGCCGGCGCCGGGCTCGGCGTCCAGCTCCACCGGGCCCGCGGCGCGCTGCTGCACCCAGTACAGGCGCCTCGGCGGGCGCAAGCGCACCTCGTAGGCGTGGTCGGCCAACTCGTCGATGAACGAGGTCTCGATGCGCGAGGCGAGTTCTGGGCAATCGATCACCAGGCCCATCTCGGTGTTCAGCCGGGCCGAGCGCGGGTCGAAGTTGAACGAGCCGACGAAGGCCCGCACGCCGTCCACCGCGAAGGTCTTGGCATGCAGGCTGGTGGCCGAGCGGCCGAAGCGCCCGCGGCCGGTGCGACGGCGCCGGTGCGGCGACAAGCGCTGCAACTCGTACAGCCGCGCCCCGGCGCGCAGCAGCGGGCGGCGGCAGCCCACGTAGCCGGCATGCACGGCCGTCACGTCGGTGGCCTCGAGCGAGTTCGTCAAAACGCGCAGCTTCACGCCACGCCGCGCCATCAGGGCCAGCGCGGCAATGCCGCCGCGCGTCGGCACGAAATAGGCCGAGACCAGCGCCAGGCTGCGCTCGGGCCGGCCGATCGCCTCTTCCAGTTTGGTGGCCACGAGCGTGCGCTTTTGTGCCCTGCCCACCACCTTGGCCGGGTCGTCGCTCAGCAAGCGGGCGGGCGCCCAGTCCATGGACAGTGCGCCCTCGGCCAATGCCGTGAGGAAGGCCGAGGTGCGCAGCGCCTGGGCGTAGGCCTGCGCCGCCGGCTCGCCCATCAGCCGCTCGACGTCGGCCGCCAGTGCCTGCAGTTGGCCGGGCGCGGCCGGTGGCAGCAGCTCGCCGGCTGGCCGCGCGGGTGCGCTGCGCCAGTAGCGGTCGAAGTCCTGCGCGACCTCGGCCACCACGGGGCCGATGGCGAGCACGTCGAGGTCGACGAACATCCACTGGTCGGCGGCGCCGAAGTACTCGTCGCCCACGTTGCGGCCACCGACGATGGTGGCCTGCCCATCCGCCGTGAACGACTTGTTGTGCATGCGCCGGTTCAGGCGCGTGAACTCGGTCAGGTAGCCCAGCCAGCGCGCGCGGCGGTGCGTGAAGGCATTGAACAGCCGCACCTCGATCAATGGGTGCGCGTCGAGCGCGGCGATCGTCTCGTCCAGCCCGACGGTGTTGTTGTCATCGAGCAGCAGGCGCACCCGCACCCCGCGGTCCGCCGCGGCGCGCAGCGCGTCGAAGAGCATGCGGCCGGTCATGTCGCCGTGCCAGATGTAGTACTGCACGTCGAGGCTGCGCTCGGCGCTCTGCGCCAGCCGCATGCGCGCCGCGAAGGCGTCCAGGCCGTCGTCCAGCGTGTGGATGCCCGAGCGGCCCGGGTGTGCCTGCACCAGGGGCTCGACCGCGCGTTGCAGGAAGGTCGGCGTGGCATGGGCGAGGCTGGCTGTCATGCGTGGCGAGGGTGGCGTAGGGCATTCTGCGGCAAGCAACGTCCGGGCGGCGCACCTGGCGGCCCGCATCGGGCCACGCTCACAATCGTGAGCCCCAAAGCGAGGACAACCACCATGCTGCTCGAAGGCTCTTGCCATTGCCAGGCCGTGCGCTTCACCGTGCAATCGCATGAGCCCGTGCCCTTCATGCGCTGCTACTGCAGCATCTGCCGCAAGACGGCCGGCACCGGCGGCTTCGCCATCAACCTGGGGGCCGACTTTTCGACGCTGCAGGTGCTGCAGGGCCGCGAGCACCTGGCGGTCTACCGCGCCACCTTGACTGACGGCCGGCTCAGCACCGGCCACCGCCACTTCTGCCGGCTGTGCGGCACCGCGCTGTGGCTGTGGGACCCGACCTGGCCCGATCTGGTGCACCCGCACGCCGGCGCCATCGACACGCCCCTGCCGACACCGCTGTCGGTCACCCACATGATGCTGGGCTCCAAGCCCGAGTGGGTGGAAGCGCATGTGCAACCAAACGCAAAACGCTTCGATGAATACCCTGATGAGTCGCTGGCCGAATGGCACCGGCGCCACGGGTTGGCACGCTGATCGCTAGTGGGTTTTTCCCCACCCAAGCTTGCCGGCATCAGATATGGGTTTCGGGTATTGACACAGAACAGTCACGCTCGCAGCATCCGGCGGCGCGTCCAAACCCGACGCGTGGGGAAGAGACGGCATCACGCGCTACCGCGCGTGCACTCTACGTAACTTTTAGGAAGAGGCACGATGAGTTCGATGATCTCCAGATGGGCCAATCACCGGCTGTTCGCCGGCTTGGCCGCCGGCTTTGCGCTGAGCACCAGCGCCCTGGCCGCCATCCCTGGCAACACCCCGGCAGACGTGGCACACGCCCTCGGTGCGCTGCGCTCGGTCGACGTGGTCCAGGCCGCCCCCGACGGGGTGCCCGTTTTCCTGCGCGGTGACCTGGGGCAAGCACCTCAGCTGAACCCGGCCGCGCTGGCCGCCACCGAGGCCGCAATGCGCCCTGTGCTGGCGCCCGCGCTCTCGGCCCTGCGCATGCGCCCGGCGGCCTTGCAACTGCGCAAGGTGAACGTCGACGCGATGGGCAACCAGCACCTGCGATACAACCTGAAACACCGCGGCCTCGACGTGATCGGCGGCGACCTGGTCGTCCACGTGGACGGCAAGGGCCGCGTCTTCGCCATCAACGGCATGGGCCGTGGCGACCTGGCCGCCGGCCTGGGCTCGCGCGACGTCGGCGAAAGCGCCGTGCACCCGGCCGTGATGGCCGATGCGCGCTTCGCCGGCATGGAAACCACCGCGCCGCGCAAGGTCTACCTGCTGACGGCGCAAGGCGTTGCCCACATGGCTTACGAGACCGTGGTGACCGGCCAGCGCGGCCAGGACCCGGTGCGCGACAAGGTGTATGTCGATGTCGACAGCGGCAAGATCGTTGCCGTGCACCCGCAGATCCACTTTGCGGAGAACCGCAAGGTCTACAGCGCCAACAACGGCACCAGCCTGCCCGGCACGCTCAAGCGGTCCGAAGGCCAAGGGGCCAACGCCGACGTGGACGTGAACGCCGCCTACGACGGCACTGGCGCCACCTACGAGGCCTACAAGGCGTTCTGGAACCGCGATTCCTACAACAACGCCGGCGCCCAGCTGACCAGCTCGGTGCACTACAGCACCAACTACTGCAACGCCTTCTGGAACGGCACGCAGATGGTCTACGGCGACGGCAACGTCAGCCAGAACTGCCTGCCGCTGGCCCGCGCCCAGGACGTGACCGCGCACGAGCTGACCCATGCCGTGACCGAGAACGAGTCTGGCCTGATCTACTCGGGCGAATCCGGCGGCCTGAACGAAGCCATGTCCGACATCTTCGGCGCCTTCACCGAAGCCTATGTCGACGGTGGCAAGACCGGCACGCTGACCGTGTCGTCGGACACCTGGAAGATCGGCGAGGACATCCTGCCGCCCGCGTTGCGCTACATGAACGACCCGGCGGCCGACGGTGCCTCGAAGGACTACTGGGTCAGCGGCGTCGGCAACGTCGACGTGCACTACAGCTCGGGCATCGCCAACCTGGCGTTCTACCTGCTGTCGCAAGGCGGCACGCACCCGCGCGGCAAGTCGGCCATCAACGTGACCGGCGTGGGCATGACCAAGGCCATCCGTATCTTCTACGAGGCCAACGTCAACATCCTGACCTCCAGCGCCAACTTCCTGGCAGCCGGCAACGCCACGGTGCAAGCCGCGGCGAACCTGGGCTACACAGTGGCCGAGCAGACCTCGGTGGCCAATGCCTGGCAGGCCGTGGGTGTGCCGGTGCCGACCCCTGGCGGCGGCGGTGGCGGTGGCGGCGACACGGTGCTGAACAACGGCGTGCCGCTGTCCGGCCAGAGTGGTGCCACGGGTGCGCAGGCGTTCTACAAGATCGACGTGCCGGCCGGCCAGACCAGCCTGACCATCTCGATCTCGGGTGGCACGGGTGACGCGGACATGTACACCAAGTTCGGTGCCCGCCCGACCCTGTCGACCTACGACTGCCGGCCGTACAAGAGCGGCAACGCCGAAAGCTGCACGGTCACCAACCCGGCCGCAGGCACCTACTACGTGATGCTCAATGGCTACGCCGCCTACAGCGGCGTCACCATCACGGCCACCTACACGGGCGGCGGTGGCGGCGGTGGCGACACCTACCTCACCAATGGGCAGATCGTGACGGTGTCGGGCGCCACGGGCAGCGCGCAGTACTGGCGCATCGCCGCCCCGGCCGGCAAGACGCTGACGATCAGCATCTCGGGCGGCACGGGTGACGCAGACCTCTACACCCGCTTCGGCTCGCGCCCGACGACCAACACGTACCTCTGCCGCCCCTACCTGAGCGGCAACAACGAGACGTGCACGGTCACCTCCACCACGGCGGGCGACTACTACATCATGATCCGTGGCTACTCGGCCTTCTCGGGCGTCAGCCTCAAGGCCAGCTACTGACGACCTCGTTCCGGCACAGGCAGCGCTCGCTGCCTGCCCGCCGCGACACCCACACGGCCGCCCCACGGGGCGGCCGTTTCCATAAGAACCTCAGGAGGAACACCATGAAACCATGGCTCAAGGCCGCGTGCATCGCCGGCCTCATCGCCCAGGCCTCGGCCGCCTTTGCCGTGACCGGCATGAAGTACATCAGCACCGCGGGCGACTACATCGGCGGCGGCATCTCCCAAACGTTCGAGCCGCCCAACGCCACCATCACCGCGCAGGGGTCGGTCACCCACGCCGCCGTGGCCGTGAACGACCCCAACAACTGGTGGTACATCGACTTCGCCTCGCCGGCCGACAGCACACTGGCCAAGGGCAGCTACCCCGACGCGGCTCGCTACCCCTTCCAGTCGCCCCGTGGCGCCGGCCTCAGCATGTATGGCAACGGCCGCGGCTGCAACACGCTCAGGGGCTGGTTCCGCATCCGCGAGTACGAGGTCGGCAACGATGGCGTCGTCACCAAGCTGGCGGCCGACTTTCTGCAGAACTGCGAAGTCAGCGGCCCGCCGCTCTATGGCACCGTGCGCATCAACAGCGACTTCCCCTTGGCCGTGCCGGACGTGGTCGCCGTGGCCGGCGCCGACTTCGACGTGATGGCCGGTGAGAAGGCCAAGCTTGACGGCGGCCAGTCGTTCGCCCGCAAGTCTCGCCACCTCAGCTACCAATGGACCCAGGTCGACGGCCCCGCCGTGGTGCTGGACCGGCCGACCTCGGCCCACCCCAGCTTCACCGCCCCGGCGGTCGACAAGAAGGGCGCGAGCCTGCGCTTCCTGCTGCAGGTAACGGACACCGACGGCAAGACCTCGACCGACCACGTCATCGTGCTCGTGAACAGCCCGCTGGCCCGCACGACACAGGTCAGCTTCCACGGCGACAGTGGCGACTACATCACCCAAGGCCAGTCCTACCGCTACGACACGCACAACGCCAGCATCACCTTCAGCCGCAACTACGACGGTGGTGTGAGCGCGTGGATCGAGGGCGACGCCTGGTGGACCTTCGACGCCGCTTCGCCGACCGGCACCCAGTTCGGCCCCGGCACCTACCGCCACGCCCAGCGCTTCCCGTTCCAGGACGAGAAGTCGCCCGGTCTCGACCTGAGCGGCGACGGCCGTGGCTGCAACACGCTGACGGGCAAGTTCGAGGTCTACCAGGCCAAGTTCGACGACCTGGGCAACCCGGTCAAGCTCGACATGAGCTTCGTGCAGCACTGCGAGGGCGGCACCGCCGCAGCCCATGGCGACGTGCTGCTGAACGCCGTGCCGCACCAGGTGCTGAGCAAGCGGCTGCGCGAAGCTCGGCTGCGCTACGGCGCGCGTTGACTGCGTGATTCGCTCGGCCGGCGAAGACCCGGCAACGCCTGTGGCTTGGACCACGGCACTCGCAGCATCGACTCAAACGGAGTAAGGTCGAGTCTCCCTGGCAACTGCGAAAGGAGGTGACATGTCACGCAACTCTAGGTCTGGGGCAGGCCCCCAGCTCACGTAGTTGGCTCTGTAGCCAGACCCGCGGGCGCTCCCACTCAGTGGCAGCGCCCGCGTCATTTCTAGCCGCACCAATGCCGCGAACCGGAGACCGCCATGAGCGCCGAAGCCAACCCAGACAAAGGCCCCGACCTCACCGCGGGCGTGCCCGCCGGCACCCTGGCCGATGGCGACATGCTCGCCGGCCATGTGGGCGACGAGGCCGTGCTGCTGGTGCGGCGTGGCAGCGACTTCTTCGCGATCGGCGCCGAGTGCACCCACTACCACGCGCCACTGGCCGACGGGCTGGTGGTGGGCGACACCGTGCGCTGCCCCTGGCACCACGCCTGCTTCAGCCTTCGCACGGGCGAGGCGCTGGGCGCGCCGGCCTTCAGCCCCGTGGCCTGCTGGGCCACCGAGTTGCGTGGCGACCGCGTCCACGTGTTGGGCAAGGTCGAGCAGCCCCAGCCCGTCATCCGCGTGCAGCCCGCCGCCACTGACACAGCGCCGAAAAAGATCGTGATCGTCGGCGGTGGCGCGGCCGGCTTCGCCGCGGCCGAGATGCTGCGCCGCCAGCGCTACGCCGGCAGCATCGTGATGCTGAGCGACGACGACGCGCCGCCGGTCGACCGGCCCAACCTGTCGAAGGACTACCTGGCCGGCACCGCGCCCGAAGACTGGCTGCCGCTGCGCGAAGAGGCCTTCTATGCCGACCAGGCCATAGCCCTGCGCCTGAACGCCCGCGTGACCAGCCTGGACACCCAGGCCCGCACGCTCACGCTGGCCGACGGCAGCACCCTGCCCTACGACCGCCTGCTGCTGGCCACCGGCGCCGAGCCCGTGCGGCTCACCATCCCCGGCAGCGAGCTGCCGCACGTGCACACGCTGCGCACGCTGGCCGATTGCCGCGCCATCATCGCCCGGGCCGCCGACGCGCACCGCGTGGTGGTGATGGGCGCCAGCTTCATCGGGCTGGAAGTGGCCGCTGCGCTGCGCACGCGTGGGCTCGAGGTGCACGTGGTGGCGCCCGACAAGCGCCCGATGGAGCGCGTGCTGGGCCCGCAGATGGGCGACTTCGTGCGCAGCCTGCACGAGGAGCACGGCGTGGTCTTCCACCTCGAAGACACGGCCACCGCCATCGACGCGCGGCAGGTGACGCTCAAGAGCGGCGCCACCATCGAGGCGGACCTGGTGGTGGCCGGCATCGGCGTGCGGCCGCGGCTGGCGCTGGCCGAGGCGGCCGGTCTCACGATCGACCGCGGCGTGGTGGTGGACACCTTTCTGCAGACCAGCGCCCCCGGCGTCTACGCCGCCGGCGACATCGCCCGCTGGCCCGACCCGCACAGCGGCCAGCCCGTGCGCGTGGAGCACTGGGTGGTCGCCCAGCGCCAGGGCCAGGCCGCCGCGCTGAACATGCTGGGTGCACAGAAGCCGTTCACCGACGTGCCCTTCTTCTGGAGCCAGCACTACGACGTGCCGATCAACTACGTGGGCCACGCCGAGCGCTGGGACGAGATCGCTGTGGACGGCGACATCGCCGGCCGCGACTGCGTGCTGCGCTACATCCACCAGGGCCGCGTGCTGGCAGTGGCGTCGATCTACCGGGATGTGGACAGCCTGAAGGCGGAGCTGCAGATGGAGTTCGTCCGAAGCTGATCAGTGAATGAGGAGACGAAATGAGATACCACCGACTGTGTGCCCTGTTGGGCATGCTGATGATCTCCACCGCGGGTGCCACGACCTACGAGGTGACCGACGTGGCGGCCTACGACCCGCCAAACAGGCATCTGGGCCGGCTGGACAGCATCGCCGTCAACGACGCGGGCTGGGTCGCAGGCTCGGTTCACACCGGCGATGGCGACCGCGCCTTCATCTACCGCGATGGCACGATGGAGATCCTCGGCACGCTCGGGGGCCCCACCAGCCGTGGTACGGCGATCAATGACCGAGGGGACGTCACAGGTTTCTCGGAGCGACTGGAATGCTGCAGCCACGCCTTTCTGTGGAACGGCGAAGGCATGAAGGACCTCGGCGTCCTCAAAGGAAGTTTCAGTGTGGCGCGCGCCATCAGCCGCGACCGGCAGGTTGTCGGCTTCGGCTACGACAAACACAGCCATCAGCATGCTTTCCTCTACAGCCATGGGGAGATGTCTGATCTGGGCACGTTCGGCGGCGAATACAGCGACGCCTATGGCATCAACGACGCCGGCCAGGTGACAGGGTGGGCCATGCGGGCCGATGGAAAGACGCGTGCCTTTCGGTACGAGGCCGGCTCGATGCAGGATCTCGGATCGCTGTATGCCGACGGCAGCAGCAGCGGCGTGGCGATCAACAACGCTGGGGACGTCGTCGGAACGGCTTCAACCCAAGGGACACCCCGGTCGACTCACGCCGCGCTGTTCGGCGGCGGCCTGGTGACGGACCTCGGCACGCTCGGCGGTGCGTACAGCGCCGCCCTGGCCATCAATGCGAAGGGTGACATCGTGGGCTGGTCAACCAGCAGCGGGACGGACTACAAATGGGCCGGCCGCAAGGCCTTCTTGTACCGCGCCGGGCAGATGATCTCTCTGGTCCACCGGCTCGACCCGCTCACGGGCGCCGGCTGGAAGCTGCAAACCGCCACCGGCATCAATGACAAGGGCCAGATCGTCGGGTGGGGCCAGCACAACGGGCGCTCCCGCATCTTTCTGTTGACGCCGATGCCAGAGTGAAAACCTTGCGGCTGCGCCGCGTATTGACGGTGTGCGGCCATTGACCGGCACGTGGACAGCCTGACGGCGGGGCTGCAGATGGCGCAGGCGCCGACGACCCTGTAACCTGATGCCCACCGTGTCGCACTCACCGCGATGAAGACCGCCCTGCTCGCCGCGCTGTGCGCCGCCCTGGCCGCCCCCGCCCTGGCGCTGGACTCGGCATCGCCGGCGGCACCCATGCCGCCTCGTGCCCAGGCCTGCGCCGCCTGCCATGGCAGCGACGGCATCAGCGCCGCCGCCGACATCCCCAACCTCGCGGGGCAGAAGAAGGCCTACCTCGTGCGCCAGCTGCAGGCCTTTCGCGACGGCCAGCGCAGCCACGATCTGATGTCGGTGATCGCCAAGCAGCTGGACCCCGCCGAGCTGCCCACCCTGGCGGACTACTGGAGCAGCCTGCCCGCGGCGGGCCAGGGCGGCGGCAACAGCGCCGCAGCCGCCGCACCGCACGCGGCCACCGTGTCGCACATGGCGCTGCCGCCCGCGTTCCCGGCCGGCTTCGCCGAATACACCCGCAGCGAAGACGCCGAGAGCAAGACCGTGGTGGTGCGCTACGCCAACCGCGTGGCGCTGGCCGCCGCGCGCGCCGGCCAGCCGCTGCCCGACGGCGCCGCGCTGATCAGCGCCACCTACGCGGCCCAGCCCGCTGCCAACGGCGGCCCCGCGGCGCTCGGCCCCGTGCAGAGCTACGCCGGCATGGAGCGGCGCGCCGGCTGGGGCGCCCAGATCCCCACGCTGTTCCGCAATGGCGACTGGAACTACGGTCTTTGGAACGCCCAGGGCCAGCCCAACCTGCGCAACCTGCAGCCCCGCTGCCTGGCCTGCCACCTGCCCAAGGCCGACGACAGCTACGTGTTCACGCTGGCCGAGATGCGCCGCGCGGTGCCTTGAGGCCCTGCTAGCGCGTCACGCGCTTCAGGATCGCGGGCACCGACACGCCGTCGCGTGACACCTTGGCCGCCACGTCGCCGTGGTTGTTGATGTCGGCGGCCCAGGTGATCGTGTATCGGGCCCGGTCTTCGCCCACGAGCAGGTCGTTCAGGTCGTGCATGCCCCCGGCGTCGTAGAGAAAGCCGCGGTTCACGAAGGTGGGCGACGAAGACACGCCGACCACCTCGCCCTGGTCGTTGATGCCGAATGCGATGCTGTCGTGGTCGCCGGGCAGCGCGCCAAGGTTCTGCATGAACCCGCCGACCGTGCGCACGGCGTGGATGCGCGAGATGCCCGCGATGTCGCCGTGCGAATTCACCGCAAAGCCCTCGCTGTCGTGGTCGCCTGCGAGCGTGCCGAGGTCGGTCATCGCGCCGGTGGCCGTGTCGTAGGTGAAGGCGTGGAAGGCACCGGTCGCCGTGTCTGACTTGCCCACGGCGATGCCCGTGTCACTGATGCCCCAGAGGAACGAGCTGGTGCCGTCGGGCAGCGTGCCGATGAGCGCCTTGACGCCGTCTCGCCACACGAAGCCCTGCCACAGGGGTGCCTTGACGCCGAGTTGCTCCCAGCCCACCACCACACCCAGGTTGTTCACCCCTTCCGCGCTGGACGAAGCCTTCTGGTCGGGGCTGCCAATGTCCTGGGGCTGCCCACCGACCCAGACCAACGCCCGGATGTCGCTGCGGCGGGCCCAGCGCCCCACGGCCATGCCGTTGTCGGCCAGATCAACGACGTATTCATGCGCAGACCCGTCGACGAGCTGCGCCACGCGCTGGCAGCCGTTCTTCCAGTGGCAGATGAACCCGCGGCTGCGCGGCGTGTCCACTTGGTTCACCGCCATCAGCCCGCCCTCGCTGAGGGCCGTGACCTCGGTGTAGCCCTGGAAGGCACGCTGCAGCTCGATCACGCGGTAGCGCGTTTCAGCCTGCGCGGCGGTGGCGCCGGCCAACGCGGCCAATGCGGTGATGTAGAGGTTGAAACGATGCATCGACATCTCCCCTTGGTCTTGCCGCCGTTGCAGCCTTGTGCGCCCGCATGGTGCCACGGCCGGTGCGCCACGAGGCAATCCGCGCCGATAACATCACCCCGCACGGATCGACCCAAAGGGAGGGGCCTTGATTCCCACGAGCCACATCGGCCGCTTCTGGCGCCCTGCCTTGCTGGCCGCCAGCCTGGTGTGCCAACCACCCGCGGCCGCCCAAAACAACACCCCCGCCGCCAAGCCCGCCCTGCCCCTGGCCGAGATGCAGAGCCTGGCCCGCGTGTACGAGCTGCTGCAAAAGCAATGCGCCACGCTCACGCCGGGCAGCCAGATCATGCTGGGCGCGCTCAAGGGCATGGTGAAAGAGCTGGACCCGGAAGGCGGCGAGTACTTCACCGACGAAGAGCTCAAGGCGTTTCGCAACACCACCGCCCAGCCGGACCAGGGCAGCGTGGGCGTCGAGCTGCGGCAGAAGATGCCCGACAAGGTGGAGCTGGCCCCGTTGTGGAACGGCCCGGCCGTCACCGCCGGCGTGCAGCTGCACGACCAGCTGGTGGCGGTGGACGGCCAGCCCGTGGCGCACCTGAGCACGCACCAGATCACCGGCCTGCTCAGGGGCCCCGTGGGCAGCACCGCCAGGCTGAGCCTGCTGCGCGACTGCCAGGCCACGCCCGTGGAGCTGAGCGTGACCCGCGCCGTGGTCACCCAGCCCCGCCCCGCGCTGGACCGGCCCGCGCCCGGCCTGGCCGTGCTGCGCCTGCCGTCGTCCAACGAGCGCACGCTGGAAGACACGGCCAGCCTGCTGCAGCGCGAGTGGCGCGACAAGCCCTTCGACAAGGGCCTGGTGCTGGACCTGCGCGGCAACCCCGGCGGCCTGCTGGAAACCTACATTGGCCTGGCCGCCATCTTCTTGCCGGCGGACGCCTTGGTCGCCCGCACCGAGGGCCAGTCGGCCGAGGCCAACCACGACTACCGCGCCAACCCCGAGAGCTATGCGCGCCGGCCCACGAGCCTGAGCCCGCTGCGGCAGCTGCCGCCCGAGCTGAAGACGCTGCCGCTGGTGGTGCTGACCGACGGCGCCACCGCCAGCGGCGCCGAGATCGTGGCGGCCGCGCTGAAAGACCACCAGCGCGCCACCCTCGTCGGCCGCCGCACCTATGGCCGCGGCAGCATCCAGACCGTGTTCCCGCTCGGCGGCGGCCACGGTGCGGTGAAGCTCACCACCGCGCACTGGGTGTCGCCCAACGGCACGCGCATCCACGGCACCGGCCTGGAGCCGGACGTCACGGTGAACGACCCCGACCCGGCCCCGGCGCTGGACGCCGCGCTGCGCACGCTGGCGGCCAAGCGCTGAGCGACGGCAGCCACAGCAACAGACGCCCACACCGATGGAATTCATCGTCGAGCTGCTGCTGGAATTCGTGCTGCAGATCGTGGGCGAGGCGCTGTTCGAGCTGGGCCTGCACTCGGTGGCCGAGCCCTTCCGACGCGAGCCCAACCCCTGGCTGGCGGCCCTGGGCTACGCCCTGTTCGGCGCGGCCTTCGGCGGCATCAGCCTGTGGCTGCTGCCCCACCACATGGTCACCCACCCGCTGTGGCGCTGGGTGAACCTGATCGTCACTCCGCTGGCCGCCGGCCTGTGCATGGCCCAGTTGGGCGCGTGGCGCGCACGACGCGGGCAGGCCGTGTTCCGCATTGACAGCTTTGCGTATGGCTACCTGTTTGCGCTGAGCCTCGCGATGGTGCGGCTTGTGTGGGCGGGGTGAAGTGCACACTGGGCCGCTGGCCGAAGAACCAAAGGACCTAGAAATGCAACGCGTGGTTTTGCTTTTGCTGTCTTACCTGGCGCTGCCCATCTTCCTCACCATGAAGGGGTGGCTGCCTCTGGTCATGCACACCACGGGGGACGCACTCGCGCGTGCGCGACTCAACGTCGAAGTGCTTGTGGTGTTCATTCCGACCCTGGCGCTGGCAGGCATCACGCTTTCTCTTCTGTATTGGCGCCAAGCTTTCGAGACCAGGCGTGGGCCCGCGGTTATCGGGCTGATTTCGGGCGCCTTGGCCTGCCTGATCACCTATACGCAACTTCCGCACCCCATCGTCAACCCGAAGCCTCTGCTGATTGGAGCGCCCGCCATGGGGTTGTTTTGCGGCCTTGCATTCCTGGGCTTCAATTGGAAACTTCGCATTCGCCGCGGAGAGATACCCGCGCCGCGCCAAGTCTTCAGCTTGATTGACACGACGGCCTTGCCGCTTTGGCGTCGCCCACTCGCCTGGTACGAAAACAGCCTGCGCCGGCACAATGCGCAACGCCTATTGCCTCGCTATCGGCGACTGCACCAGACCCTGGGCACTGTGAGCGGCTTGCTCGCCGTCGCGGGTGTCTGGGCCACGGCTGTCGCCATTACCCGCTCAACCGGCACGGACGTACTCGCCTACGCCAAGAACGGCCCGCAGCCACTGTCGGCAATTCTTGGCATGGTGGGGTTCCTTTTGATCTTAGCCGTAGCCTTCCAGATCACCTTTGCCATCATCGCTGCTCCGGCGCTGATTCTGGCTCGGCACTTTGGGTTGGTGCCTGCAGTGAGCTACGCGCGGTACCTGCGCGATCAAGAGTTCCCGGCCGAGTGGCTCCGCGAGGACGCTGCTTGATCGTTCCGAGACAGTCGGTAGGTCCAGAGACGACAGGCGATGGGCACACTTCAATTCTTGTCGACTTCGCGCCTGCAGAAAACGCTGCGTCATGGGTCTCGCCTCCGGAGGAAGGACCCTGCTTGGCGAGAGGCCCACGTCAACGTGCTCCTGCCCTTGCAAAGCGCTGGGTTGCGCGGCGTTTCTGGCCTCCTCAAGGCAATTGGGCGGACTCCAATGGCTTACCCCACAGGCACCCAGAAAGCGCCTCGAAATCTTTGGTTGTGGGTAGGTAGTGCCGGAGCAGACACGCGCGAGAGGCTTCCTTCAGCGCCACAAGCATCGAGAAGCCTCGCCGTGTCAGCGCCTCTGAAGCCTTGACTTCTGCCGGCTGCATGCCGTGGCGGATCGCGAGCACCGCGTCCCAATCGCGCCAAGCCCGCTTGTCGTTCAAGGTGGCGGCCAGGTATTCGCTGAGGATGCCGCCACAGTTGATTGGCAGTTGCAGGCACAGGTTGGCATAGGGCGCCGCCCGCTGCAGTTGCCCCAGTTCCATGTAGTGGGCCAGCAAGGTCGGCGCCAGGTTCAACTGGCCTGCGCGCAGTTCGGCTTGACACAGTGGTAGCAGTTCATCGGGGATGACTGTCATTCCTTCAACGAAAGCCACCGTCTCACAAAGCATGACAGCCATCACGCGGTCCCCCG
>JBGAGZ010000084.1:0-21606 GCA_044226465.1 Burkholderiaceae bacterium
GACCGCTCGCCCGGCGCCACCATGTGCTCGGGCCAGTTGGCCAGATCGCCCTCGCGCATCGCCGTGCGGCGCACGGTGTTGGCGATGGTATGGGCCCAGGCCGCCCAGGCGCTGGCCGGCAGCAGGTCGCGGCCCTGGATCAACACGCTGGCGGTGCCGACGAAGCCGTGCACGCCGTCGAGAAAGACATAGCGGCGGCCGAACAGCGCCTGGTCCCAGTAGGCGCAGCGATGCGCGTCGGACCACAGCAGCTGCGACCACAGCCGGGCCGCGCTGCGGCGGAACAGCTCGGCCCAGCGCGGGTCGCCGCCACCGAAACGCCGATGCAGGAACAGCGCCGCCAACATGGTGCCGGGTGCGCCGCGCATCAGCTCGCGCGCCGGGTGGTCGAGGTTGCGCTCGATCAGCGCGGCCAGCCGGTCGGCCCGCTCGGCCGTGGGCTCGCGGCCCTGGGCCATCATCAGCAACGGCGTGTCGCCGTCGAGGTAGGCCGCGCTGTGGTCCTCGGGCAATTCGGCCGCCAGCCAAGCCCCGTTGCGCACCGCGATGTCGTCGAGGTAGCGGTCGAACTGCCCGGGCTCGCCGGGCACCGCGCCCAGGGCGCGCAAATGGTCGATGGCCCACACCACGCCGGCAGCCCCGTGGTACAGCGGCGTGGCCGGCGCCTTGGGTGCATCGCCGGGGTCGAGATCGTTCGGGTGCACCGGCCACAGCCCTTCGGGGCTGAAGCGGGCCAACGCGTCATCCACGATGCGGGCCATCGCTTCGCGGGCGCGGACCTCGTCCCAGGCCAGGGGCAGCAGCGGCTCGTGCCGGGCGGGCTCGTGCAGCACGGGGTGGGCTCAGGC
Source organism: Burkholderiaceae bacterium (assembly GCA_044226465.1). Classification (GTDB taxonomy): domain Bacteria; phylum Pseudomonadota; class Gammaproteobacteria; order Burkholderiales; family Burkholderiaceae_C; genus Ideonella. The sequence continues at coordinate 849 of JBGAGZ010000084.1, forward strand.
GGCGGCCACCGCCCTCGCCGTGCGGCGCCGCACGGAACGCGGGCAGGGCCTCGGCCTGGGCAGACCAGGCGGCCAGCGCGAGGCAATCGGCCGTGGGCACCACATCCCGCAGCATCTGCTGGATGAAGTGCCAGGCCACCGCACTGCTCACGGCGCCCTGGTCGATGGCGGCGGCGCTCGCTGGGCGCCGCGCCCGCTCGCCGTCGAGCGCGTGGCAGGCGGCCAGCAGCTGGCCGGTCACCCGCTGCACCCAGGGGGCGTGGCGGCGCTCGGCGGGCCGCAGCTCTTGCTCGTAGATGATCTGCACGGCCTTCTCGCAGGCCGCCAGCGACAGGCCCACCACGCGCTGCGCGTGGGTGCGCTCGGCCACGCCAACCGGCATCAACCGCCGCTCGGGCGGCACCAGCGACTCGGCGTGGTCGATGATCAGCGTGGAATCCATCAGCACGGTGCCGTCGTCGCAGACCAGGCTCGGCGCCTTGACCACCGGGTTGATGGCGGCGAACTGGTCGAAGGTGCGAAAGACCGACAGGTTGCTGTGCTCGAAGCGCAGGCCCAGCAGCTGCAGCGACACAGCCACGCGCCGCACATAGGGCGAGTCCAGCATGCCGATGAGCTGCATGGCGCTCACTCCTTGGCGACGGTGGCCGTGGGCTTCAATGGCGCAGCCGGCGCCGCGCAGCCCTGGGCCTGGCCCAAGCCCTTGAGGTAGGCGCGACGCACCGTGCCGGCGGCGATGGCGGCGGCCACTTCCTTGGAATAGCGCTCGGCCCCGGTCAGCTTGCGCACCCAGCCGCGGAAGGGCACGATGCCTTCGGCTGCGCTCTTGAGCGCGCCGCCAGCGGCGTCACCCACCTCCTTGCCGCTGCGCTCGACCAGGCCGGGATTGTGCGGCGAGGGCGGTGCGTCCAGGTCGGTGCCCAGCACCTCGTCCAGCGCCTTGACCTGGGCTGCGATCGCGTCGCAGCCGGGCTCGGCTGGCACCGCGTAGGGCGCCTTCTGCGCCAGCTTCAGCACCACCGGGATCGGCGCCTGCACCATGTTCAGGTCGTTCAGCGGCGAGGTCACGGCCTGGGTCACCGCGTTGTCGGCGCCGCTGCTGCCGCCATTGGGCCGCGGCGCCTCGCTGCTCTGGGGGTTGGAGGCGCAGGCGGCCAGCGCCAGCACGGGAGCGAGGGCAAGCAGGTTTTTCATGCGCGGCAGGATATCAGCGGAGGGCGCATTTGCGCCCCTATGATCGCCCCATGTTGATCGAAGCGTTGGGCACCGCGCGCGACCTGGGGCGGTTGACCGAGATCCTGGGCGTGCTGATCCGCCACGGCTTTGGCGACGTGGTGCGCCGCATGGGCCTGGCCGACTCGCTGGAGCGCGCCGGCCACGTGCTGCGCTGGGAGCGTGCGGCCGACCTGGCGCGGCTGTCGCCGCCTGTGCAGGTGCGGCTGGCGATGGAAGAGCTGGGCCCGGCCTTCGTCAAGTTCGGCCAGATCCTCGCAGGCCGGGCCGACCTCTTCGGCGCCGACTGGATCGCCGAGTTCGAGAAGCTGCACAGCCACGTGCCCGCCGTGGCCTGGAGCGAACTGCTGCCGCAGCTGCGCGAAGACCTCGGGGGTGAGGAGCCCGAAGTCGTGTTCGCCCGCTTCGACGTCGAGCCGCTGGCGGCCGCCTCGATCGCCCAGGTGCACCGCGCCCAGCTCCAGGACGGCACCGAGGTGATCGTCAAGATCCGCCGCCCCGGCATCGGCGACAAGATCGAGGCCGACCTGCGCCTGCTGGGCCGGCTGGCCGCCATTGCCGAGGCCGAGATCCCGGCCCTCAAGCCCTACCGGCCGCAGTTGCTGGTGCGCGAGTTCGCACGGTCGCTGCGCCGCGAGCTGGACCTGGGTGCCGAGTGCCACCACGCCGAGCGCATCGCCGCCAACCTGGCCGGCCTGCCCTACATCGTCATCCCCCGCGTGCACTGGGAGCACACCGGCCTGCGTGTAAACGTGCAGGACTTCGTCGGCGGCGTGCCCGGCGGCCAGCTCGACCAACTCACGACCGAGGCCGGCTTCGACCGCCAGCTGCTGGCCCAGCGCGGTGCCCGCGCGGTGCTGAAGATGATCGTGGAAGACGGCTTCTTCCATGCCGACCCGCACCCCGGGAACGTCTTCTACCTGCCCGACAACCGCATCGCCTTCATCGACTTCGGCATGGTCGGCCGCCTGTCCGAGCGCCGGCGCGACGAGTTGCTGCGCCTGCTGTTGGGCCTGGTGCAGCGCCAGCCGCAGGATGTGGCCGACGTGCTGCTGGAATGGACCGGTGACGGCGCCAACGCCGACCTGGCCCAGCTGGAGACGGCGATCGAGGCCTTCGTCGACCAGTACCACGGCGTGCCGCTGGCCGAGCTGAACCTGGCCCAGATGCTGGCCGACGTGACCACCATCCTGCGCGAGCACAAGCTCGGCCTGCCGTCGGACCTGGCGCTGCTGATCAAGGCCTTCATCTCGCTCGAAGGCATGGGCCGCGGGCTGGACCCGGGCTTCCACATGGCGGCCGAGGCCCTGCCGCTGCTGCGCCAGGTGCTGCGTGCCCGTTACCAGCCGCGCGCCCTGCTCAAGCGCGCCGGCGTGACGCTGCGGCATGCGCTGGCCACGCTGGAGCAATTGCCGCACGACGTGTCGCGCCTGCTGCGACGTGCCCGCCATGGCCAGGTGCAGGTCAACATCGACCTGAAGCACCTGAAGCGCGTGGGCGACCAGATCGACCGCTCGGCCAACCGGCTGTCGATGGCGCTGGTGATCGCCGCGCTGATCATCGGCTCGTCCATCGTGATGACGGTCAACGGCGGGCCGACGCTGTTCGGCCTGCCGGCCTTCGGCTTCCTCGGCTTTGCCAGCGCGGCGGTGGGCGCGCTGTGGCTGATCCGCGCGATCTGGCGCAGCAGCCGGCACCGCGACATCGCCGACGACGATTGACGCGGCCCCGGGGCGCGGCCGTATCATCCGCGCCTCTCGAGGCCACGAGCCCTCACACCCGACCACCATGCCGCTTTCCAACGAGGACCGTGCGCGCCTGGACCAACTGCGCGCCAGCGTTGCCCGCCACACGGCCGACTTCCTGGGCTACCCCGTGGCCAAGGACTTCGACTACGCCGAGCTGCTGCCCTTCCTGCAGTACCCGCTGAACAACCTGGGCGACCCCTTCGCCGATTCGACCTGGAAGGTGGCCACGCGCGAGTTCGAGTGCGAGGTCGTCGCCTTCGTGGCCGACCTGCTGCGCGCACCGGCCGGCCAGTGGTGGGGCTATGTCACCAACGGGGGCAGCGAAGGCAACCTCTACGGCCTGTACCTGGCGCGCGAGCTCTACCCCAAGGGCGTCGTCTACTACTCGCAGGACACGCACTACTCGGTCAGCAAGAACCTGCACTTCCTCGGCCTGCGCTCGATCATGATCCGCAGCCAGCCGAACGGCGAGATCGACTACGACGACCTGCACGCCACCATGCGCATCCACCGCGATGCGCCGCCCATCGTCTTCGCCAACATCGGCACCACGATGACCGAGGCGCGCGACGACGTGCGCCGCATCCGCGCCATCGTCAGCGACCTCGCGCTGCCGCAAAGCTACGTGCACGCCGACGCCGCGCTGTCCGGCATGACCTGCCCCTTCGTGCTGCCGAGGCCGGCCTTCGACTTCGACGACGGGGCCGATTCGGTCTCGATCAGCGGCCACAAATTCCTGGGTTCGCCCATCCCCTGCGGCATCGTGGTGGCGCGCAAGGCCAACGTCGACCGCATCGCGCGCAGCATTGCCTACATCGGCTCGCTGGACACCACCATCACCGGCTCGCGCAACGGGCTGACCCCGCTGATCCTGTGGTACCGGATCCGCTCGCTGGGCATCGATGGCCTGCGCGAGCGCGTGCAGCACGCGTTGGACACCGCCGCCTATGCCGAGGCGCGCCTGAACGCGCTGGGCGCCGGCGCCTGGCGCAACCCTGGCGCGATCACCGTGGTGCTGCCACGCGTGCCCGACGCCCTGAAAGAGAAGTACCAGCTCGCCACCGCCAACGGCATCACCCATCTGATCTGCCTGCCCAACGTGAGCCGGGCGCAGATCGATGGCTTCGTGGCCGATTGGCAAACCGCACTGCAAGCGGCCCCGCAGGCCGTGTCGCAATCGCACTGACCCCGCCCATGCAACATGTCACCGTCATCGCCGAAGACCGCACCGGCCTGATCGCCGAGCTCACCGCGATCCTGGCCGCGCGCGGCATCAACATCGCCGACATCCACGCCAAGCTGCATGGCCACGACGCGGTCATCCACCTGGAGGTGGACCGTTTCGAGGACACGCTGCACGCGCTGGCCGAGGAGAGCTTCCACGTCGTCTCGGATGACGCGGTGCTGCTGCGGGTCGCTGACCAGCCCGGGGCGCTGGCCGGCATCGCCAAATGCCTGGCCGACGCACGCATCGATATCCGGTCGATGACGGTCGTTCAACGCCACGACGGCTATTCGGTGGTGGCGGTGGGATGCAATGACAACGATGCGGCGAGAGCGCTGCTGAAAGACGTCGTGCTGCGTTGAACGGGGCCGGCCGTCAGCGCACGATGCCGTTGGCAGTGAGACGTATCCTGTCGCCCGCGGCCATGCCGAGGCCGGACCCCGCGCAGCTGAACACCATGCTCGGCAGCGTGATGGACTGCCCGGTCGACACATTGGTGCAGACGATCGACAGCCGCTCGTTGTCCCGGTAACCCTGCAGGCTGCCGGCGATGTCGGGCACGTAGTCCGACACCGACACCCGGTCGAGTACCAGATCAGAGGCGTAGGTGTTCTTGGGCGCGGTCAGGTCCCGGAAGGTCAGGGTGGTGGTCACGCTGTCCGCGTAGAAGCTGACCTTGAAAGTGTGGTACGTCACCGGGGGCAGCGACCCATAGGCGGACACGGTCTTGGAGATCAGTTGCTCGGCCCCGACGACTTCGACGCCGAGCCTTTGCAGATTGGGCGAGGCCCAGCCCCAGTAGTCGAACTCCAGCGTGTAGTGCTTGCCGGGAACGGTTGCGAAGCTCTGACTGAGCACGCCGCTCGGAACTTCGTCGTTGTAGTTGAAGACGGCAGCCTTGAGGCCGTCGCTGGGATAGTCCTCCCCGTTCACGACGACAGAGCCAGAGAAGGTCCAGTTGGATAGGTCGTCCTCGAAGCTGCCGTTCAGGATCAGGTTGGCGGCGTGGGCGGACGCGAGCGTGACGAGGCTGCCGAAGGCGCCCAGAAGCAGTCTGTGCAGGTGGCGGGTCATGATGGGAATCTCCTGGTCTGGAAGACGATGCAGGGACTGACGGCCAAGCCACGCGAACGGCAAGGCATTCGCCGACGGTGTCCGGTCGGTGGATCGGGTGCGCGGGCGCACCCCGGGCGTCAACAGCAGGCGACGCGCAGCCAGTGTGCGAGCCTCGGCGGACGTGCCAATTGCGTCAACTCAAGCAGGAAAGCCATGGCCACCCGGCGAGGGCGGCCGCGCGAACCACAGCGGCATCGGCCTCAGTGCGAGGGAGCCTTGGCCAATTCCCCGCCGCGCACGATGGCAGCGACGTGGCGGCCGTTCGCACCCAGCAGGCCGATGTCGGCCAGCGGGTCGCCCTCCACCAGCAACAGGTCGGCCTGGGCGCCGGGCGCGATGCAGCCGATCTGGCCGGCCATCATCAGCAACTCGGCGGCCTGCGAGGTGGCCTGGCGCAGCAGTTCCAGCGGCGTGAACACCCGGGACCGCAGGCTGAACTCACGGCATTGGTCGGTGTAGGTGCGGCCCAGCAGGTCGGTGCCGTAAGCCAGCTTCACGCCGGCGCGGCGCATCGCGTCGAGCCCGGCGACCGCCTGCTCGGCCACCTGCTCGACCTTGGCCTGGCTCTGCGGCGGAAAGCCCAGCGTGCGGCCCTGCTCGACCAGCGCGAAGATGACCGACAGCGTCGGCACGACGAAGGCGCCGCGCTCGGCGACGAAGCGCGCGGTGTCGTCGTCGATCAGCGTGCCGTGCTCGATGCTGCGCACGCCGAACTCGACGCAGCGGCGGATGGCGCTGGCCGGGTGGCAGTGCGCCGACACATAGGTGCGGCGCTCGGCGCATTCGTTGACGATCGCGCGGATCTCGTCCTCGCGGTACTGGTTCATCCAGATCGGGTCGGTGGGTGAGGCCACGCCGCCCGAGCCCATGATCTTGATGCAATGTGCGCCCTGGCGCAGCTCTTCGCGGGTGGCGCGCACCACCTCATCGACGCCGTCGGCGATGACCGCGAACATGTTGGCACCCGCACCGGCGCAACCGCACACCGCCTCGTAGCGCGGCCGCTCCTCGATCGGCCGCATGTCGCCGTGCCCGCCGGTCATCGACAAGGCCTTGCCGGCGTAGAGGTAGCGCGGGCCGCGCACCAGCCCGTCGGTCAGGGCACGCCACAGCGAATGGTTGCCGCCGCCTGCGTCGCGCACGGTCGTGAAGCCGCAGTCCAGCGCGTGGCCCAGCATGCGCACCGCGTGCGCCGTGCGGTAGGCCTCGCCCATTGCGTCGATCTTCGCCACCGCCACGTCGCTGGCGAAGGCGTGCACGTGGCAGTCGATCAGGCCCGGCATCAGCGTGCGACCCGCGGCGTCGACCACCACCGTGCCCTCGGGCGCTGGCAGCGGTGTGGGCGAGACCTCCTGGATCAAGCCGTCGGCCACGCGCAGCCATATCCCGTCGGCGCAGTCGGCGCTGGTGCCGTCGAAGACGCGGGCGTTCTTGAACAACAGCGATGCCATGGCGGCACTCCTCGATTCAACGCGGGTCGGCAGGACGCTCCAGCACCTCCAGCAACCCACCCAGGAACTCGATCCAGTTGAGCTCGAAGCGGATGCCGGCCTTGAGCACATGATGCTGCAGCGCCGTTTCGCGGCCCTGCGGCAAGTCTGCCGGAAAGTCGCGTGCTTCGATGTCGCGGTAGTGCGCGAGCTTTTCCTCGTGCGCGGCCCGGCGCTGCCGAATCAGCTTGTCCAGCCCGGTCGGCCCCACCGCCGCTTCGGCGCGGATGCGCACCATCAGCTCGTCGCGCATGCCCGCCGGCTCGTGCCGCTGCACGATCCAGCGCTTGAGTTCCCTCTTGCCGGCCGCCAGGATGCGGTAGGCGCGCTTGCGGCCACGCGTCGGCTCCTCGGGCAGCGACTCGATGAAGCCCGCCGCTTCGAGCCGGGCCAGCTCGCGGTAGATCTGCTGGTGCGTCGCCTGCCAGAAATAGCCGATCGACTTGTCGAACCGCGCTGCCAACTCGGAGCCGGAGCCGCTGCGTTCGGCCAATGCGGTGAGCAGTGCGTGCGGAAGTGACATGGGCGCGAGGTTACAGGCTGAAAGCCAAGGGTTTTCACTAGTCTGCCGTTTCTGCAACTGGTTGCATAGTCGGAACAACCTTTATGCAACCAGTTGCATTTGAGCACCCAGGACTGTTCATGACCGCCTATCCGCACCTCCTGAAACCCCTCGACCTCGGCTTCACCACGCTGAAGAACCGTGTCCTGATGGGCTCGATGCACGTCGGCCTCGAAGAAGCGCCGAACGGCTTCCAGCGCATGGCCGCGTTCTACGCCGAGCGGGCGCGCGGCGAGGTTGGCCTGATCGTCACCGGCGGCATCGCGCCGAACGAGCGCGGCCGGCCGATGCACGGCGGCGCCAAGCTGACCAACGAGGACGAGGCGAATCGGCACCTGCCGATCACGCAGGCCGTGCACGCCGAGGGCGGCAAGATCGCGATGCAGATCCTGCACTTCGGCCGCTATGCCTACGATCCGAAGCTGGTTGCCCCCAGCGCGCTGCAGGCGCCGATCAACCCCTTCGTGCCGCATGCACTCGACGGCGACGAGGTCGAGCAGACGATCGTCGATTTCGTCCACTGCGCGGCGCTGGCGCAGCACGCCGGCTACGACGGCGTCGAGATCATGGGCTCGGAGGGCTACCTGATCAACGAGTTCATCGCCGCGCGCACCAACCACCGCAGCGACGAATGGGGAGGCTCGTACGGGAACCGCATCCGCTTCCCGACCGAGATCGTGCGCCGCGTGCGCGAGCGCGTCGGCCCGAACTTCATCCTGATCTACCGCCTGTCGATGCTGGACCTGGTCGAGGGCGGCTCCACGCTCGAAGAGGTCATCCAGCTCGCGCAGGCGATCGAGCGCGCCGGCGCCACCATCATCAACACCGGCATCGGCTGGCACGAAGCGCGTATCCCGACCATCGCCACCAAGGTGCCGCGCGGCGCGTTCGCCTGGGTCACGCAGAAGCTCAAGGGGCGGGTCGGCATTCCGCTCGTCGCCACCAACCGCATCAACACGCCGGAGATCGCCGAGCAACTGCTGGCGGACGGCGCGTGCGACATGGTCTCGATGGCCCGCCCCTTCCTCGCCGACGCCGAGTTCGTGCGCAAGGCGCGCGAAGGCCGTGCGGACGAAATCAACACCTGCATCGGCTGCAACCAGGCCTGCCTGGACCACACCTTCGCCGGCAAGATCACCTCGTGCCTGGTGAACCCGCGCGCCTGCCACGAGACCGAGCTGGTCATCCGGCCGGCCGAGGCCCGCAAGCGCGTCGCCGTCGTCGGCGCCGGCCCCGCCGGCCTGAGTTGCGCGGTGACCGCCGCCGAGCGCGGCCATGCGGTGACGCTGATCGAGGCTGGTCCCGAGATCGGCGGCCAGTTCAACATCGCCAAGCGCATCCCGGGCAAGGAAGAGTTCTACGAGACCTTGCGCTACTACCAGCGCCAGATCGAGTTGAAGGGCGTCGAGTTGCGGCTGAACACCCGCGCCACCGCCGAATCGCTGGCCAAGGAAGGCTTCGACGAGGTCGTGATCGCCACCGGCATCGTGCCGCGCACGCCCGCCATCGAGGGCGTGGACCATCCGAAGGCGCTCAGCTACCTCGACGTGCTGCGCGACGGCAAGGCCGTCGGCAAGAGCGTCGCGATCGTGGGGGCCGGCGGCATCGGCTTCGACGTGGCCGAGTACCTCGTGCACAGCGGCGAGAGTGCCAGCCAGAACCCGGTGAAGTTCTTCGCCGAATGGGGCGTGGACACGCGCTACGCCACCGCCGGCGGTCTGCGCCAGCCGCAGCTGGAGCCGCCGGCGCGCAAGGTACACCTGCTGCAGCGCAAGAAGTCCAAGGTCGGCGACCAGCTCGGCAAGACCACCGGCTGGATCCACCGCACGGCGTTGAAAGCGCGCGGCGTCGGCATGACGTCTTCAGTGAACTACCAGCGCATCGACGACGCCGGCCTGCACGTCACCATCGATGGCACCGAGCAGACACTGCCGGTCGACCACGTGGTGATCTGCGCCGGGCAGGAGCCGCTGCGCGAATTGCACGACCAGTTGCAGGCCGCGGGCCAGAAGGTGCACCTGATCGGCGGCGCCCACGAGGCGGCCGAGCTCGATGCCAAGCGCGCCATCGCCCAGGGCACCACCCTCGCCTCGGTTCTGTGAGTTTCAGGAGACTTAGCTGATGCAAGCCCCCAAGACGCTGCACCCGGCCGTGGCGGCCTCGCTCGACCAATGGCACACGCTGGTCGAGCGCAAGGACCTGGACGCGCTCGAGGCCATCGTCCACCCCGAGGCGGTCTTTCGCTCGCCGATGGCGTTCAACGCCTACAGCCCCGCACCCGCCTTGCTGCTGGCGTTGCGCACGGTGATCACCATCTTTCAGGACTTCAGCTACCACCGCCAGTTCGGCAGCGAAGACGGGTTGAACGTGGTGCTGGAGTTCAGCGCGGTGGTCGACGGCAAGCAGCTCAAGGGGATCGACATGATCCGCTTCGACGAGGAGGGGCGCATCGTCGAGTTCGAGGTGATGGTCCGCCCGCTCAACGCGCTGCAAGCCCTGGGCGCGGAAATGGGCGCCAGGCTCGGCCAGGTGCTGCCGGGCTTCAAGCAGAAGGCCTGACCGCCCGACAGCGGCGAATCTACTTGCTGCCGACGTTGAGGAAGGGAATGGGCGCGCCGGCGTAGATGGCTTGCGGCAAGGCGCCGTTCCACTTGTCGGCCTTGATCTTGTCGACCTCGATGCGGCGCAGCTCCAGCACATCCTTGTTCTGCGCCAACGCGGCGTTCTGCACCCGCAGCGCCTCGGCCTGGGCCTTGCGCGCATTGGCCTCGGCTTCGGCCACCGCCACCTTCTGCTTCTGCTCGGCCTCGACCGTGCGCAGCTTGTTCTCCGCCGCCAGGCGCAGCTGCTCTTGCGTGACCTTGTCGTTGATCGCGTGCATGTACGACTCGGAGAAGGCGAAGTTGCGCATGTCGATGTTGATGACTTGCGCGCCGTACAGCGCGAGCTTCTCGCGCAGCGCGGCGTTGATGTCGGCCGAGACCTTGGCGCGCTGGGCGATCAGGTCCGGCGCGGTGTACTTGGCGGTCACGGCCTTGAAGATCTCCTGCGTTGCGGTCTGCACGTAGGACGACAGGTCGCCATCGTGCGAGTACTTCTCGAACACCTCGGCCACGCGGTCGGTGGCGATGCTGTAGCGCACCGTCATGCTCACCTTCACCGGCTGGGTGTCGCTGGTGCTGCCCTCGGCGTTCTCGATGTCGGCCTTCTCGGCGCGGATGCTGAAGTTGTGCAGCTTCTGCCAGGGCGGCAGCACGGCCAGCCCCTCGCCCTCGATGCCGACGATGCGACCGAACTGCGTGACCACACCGCGGCTGCCGGTGGGCACCGAATAGAACGGCCACAGGAAGGCCAGCACGATCAGGCCGCCCGCCGCCAGCGCGGCACGGCCCAGCCAGCGCACGCGGCGGGCCGGATCATCAAGCTCCATGTTGCTCCCTTTCAGGACGATGCAATTTCCACGGGCCACCTTTCGATCGGCCAGCCCTTTCCTTGTTCATCACGACTCCGGTGGCCGGCGTCGGCGAGGCAAAGCGGCGATGAGTCCCAGCAGCGTCAATGCTGATCCAAGGCCCACCGCCCCGCCGCCGCCGGAGCCATCGCCTTCTCCGGGTGGCGGTGGCGGTGGAGGAGGCGGTGGCGGTGGAGGAGGTGTCGCCACGACATTGATCACCCGCACCTGCGCCGCGGTATTCCCATCATCGTCTTCCACTTCGACCGCGAACTGCAACCTAGCGCCGACGGGCGTGTCTGCGGGTACCGTCATCGTCCATTTGCCGGCCTCGGACTCTGCGCCCGGCACTGTCGGGCCTTTGGTCTGAAACAGTTGCCGACGAACGATCTGTCCACCACTGTCCGACGACCCGGACGCGTCCAGCGTAAATGGCTGCCCGGGCGCAACTTCGGCCGGCCCCAGCAGCACAGCGGAAGGCACCGCCGTTGGCTGATGGTCGATCCAGGTCTGCGAGGTCACCATCTGGGCATCGCCGTAGTACGTCATCAGATGCGTCACGTTGGTTGCCAAGCGACTCACTTGCGTCAGATCGAGCGGGTTGCGTTCCAAGGCAAGCACCCGAAAGCTCGATCCGTCCAAGCCTGGCTGACCGCGGCCGCGGTAGGCCATGGCGAACACGGGATCAGGCGAAAACTCTGGAGTGATATCGGACCGAGACGTGTAGCGCCCCGGCGTGAGCTCATGCCCGATGCCGGCTGAAAGCGTCTGAAACGTCAGGCTATCGGCCAGCACGGTGCCAAAGTCGTAGTAGAGCTGGTTTGTCTTTTGTCCGTCCGGTGGAACGCTGAACACGCCGTCGTATTCGCTGAAGTACCGGTAGCTGGCGCCGCTGAGGAGCCACCCACCCGCCGGGCCAGCCAAACGCAGCAACGTTTGACGGTCGCCACGGTGACGGACATGAAGCGGCAGGATGTCTGTCGCCACGCCGCCGTTGGCGTCCGTCACCGTGAGGCGGAGTCGCACCGTCGCGCCCCCCGGTTGGACCAGAGGAGCGGCGAAGGTACATTGGGCTCGATCGCATCCCGACAGGTCCACGTCGGGTCCGTCGAGTTGAGTCCACTGATAGCTGGCGATGCTGGCACTATTGCTCCATGACAGCGACCCATCAACAGTCACTGGGGCTCCCGCCTGGACGGCCCGTTCGTGGTCCGCCACGGCATAAACGCGCTTCAGATCGGAAGACACTGTCGACCGCTGCCTGAAGACGCCTCGAATCAAACCCGTGGGACTCTCCTCGTTGGTATCGGAATCCTGCATCTCCATGCACTGGAATGCGAAGTCAAAGGCCAGGACCACGGGCGTTCCGTCAGGCTGATAAGTCGCCTCGTGAACATAGATCGCGGCGCGTGAGTTGTTGCACGCATAGGGTTGGCGGGTCAACCGCAGGATCGGAAACTTCCGGCTTGTGAACCATCCCCCCGCCTGTCGATAAATGCCGGGCTGAAGAGGGATCCGGCCAGCCCCCATGTCAGGTCCCGGTGGCGGTTCGATGACAGAGGTCGGCGCGGCTCCTGCAACGCGCATCTCCCAATACTCGCTGCCCGACGAGAAGCCATAGAGGCTGGCAAAGCCGCCTGCCTGAGAACCGTAGCCGCCGGAAGAGGCAGTGAAAGTGCCCACGAAGAGCAAAGAAGGTGCGGCCGATGGGTCGGCCGCCACCTTGAAGTAAACATCTTTCGGGACCGCCTGAGGCACCGCCGACTGGGCCAGGACCACGCATCCCGCCGCCATGGCGCCACGTGCAGCCCGTGAACCTGCGACCTTGGTCCGCGCTCTCTTTTTCATGCCGCCCCCCTTGGCGTCTTGTGTCAATGAACCGTGGTCATTTCAGCCGCTTGTCCACCACGTGCCGCCGCAGACGAAACGCGTCCGGCATGCCCGCACCCAGCAGCGGGCGCAGGTAGAGGCGGAAGGCGTCGGTCACGTCGGTGCCGTCGGCATTGATGAACTCGTCTTCCATCACCCGCGTCTTGCCGGCCACGGCCGACAGCGGCTGCAGCTCGTAGTCCACCGAATAGAAGCCGGTGCGCTTGATCGCCACCGAGCCGTCCTGGTCGCCCCACATCGCGTACTGCACGGCCTTCTCGCCCACCTCACGCGCCTCGCGCTGGTCGACGTCCGACACGCAGCCGATGAAGCTGCGCTGCAGGTAGCCGAAGGTGTCGCCGCGCACGCGCTTGATGCCGAGCCTGGTCTTGATCTCGTCGCACAGCAGGTCCGCGAGCGCGCCGGTGCCCGAAAGCTGCACGTTGCCGTGGGCGTCGCGCTCGACACCGCCCTTGGCCAGTTGCTCGCCGATGGATCGGCCGCTGGCGTCGTGGATACCCTCGGACACCGCGATCACGCAGCGGCCGTGCTTGTCGTTGGCGGCCTTCACGTCGGCCAGGAACTTCTCCAGCTCGAAGACCCGCTCGGGCACGTAGATCAGGTGCGGGCCGTCGTCCGGGAACTTTTTGCCCAGCGCCGACGCGGCGGTCAGGAAGCCGGCGTGCCGCCCCATCACCACGCCCACGTAGACGCCCGGCAGCGCGGCGTTGTCGAGGTTGGCGCCGGCAAAGGCCTGGGCGACGAAGCGCGCCGCGCTCGGGAAGCCCGGCGTGTGGTCGTTGCCGACCAGGTCGTTGTCGATGGTCTTGGGGATGTGGATGCTGCGCAGCGGGTAGCCCGCGGCGCGCGCCTCTTCGCTGACGATGCGCACCGTGTCGGCCGAGTCGTTGCCGCCGATGTAGAAGAAGTGGCCGATCTCGTGCGCCTGCAGCACCTTGAAGATCTTCTGGCAGTAGGCCAGGTCGGGCTTGTCGCGCGTCGAGCCCAGGGCCGACGAAGGCGTGCCGGCCACCAGCTCCAGGTTGTGGCTGGTCTCCTGGGTCAGGTCGTAGAAGTCTTCGTTGACGATGCCGCGCACGCCGTGCCGCGCGCCGTAGATGCGCTCGATGCCGCGGTGCCGCCGCGCTTCGAGCACCACGCCCACCAGCGACTGGTTGATCACCGCGGTGGGGCCGCCGCCCTGGGCGACGAGGACTTTGCCGTTGTTGAGCATCTGCGGGTCTCCTGGCGGTCCAAAAACGATGGGGGCCGGGGCATTGTGCGGCATGATCCGCCCCCACGAACCCTGAGGAGAGCCCTGATGATTGCCACCGTGCTGGTCGCCCTGGTCGCGCTGCTGCACCTGTACTTCCTGGTGCTGGAAATGTTCCTCTGGACCCGGCCGCTGGGCCTGAAGACCTTCCGCAACACACCCGAGTTCGCCGAGGCCAGCAAGGTGCTGGCGGCCAACCAGGGGCTGTACAACGGCTTCCTGTCGGCGGGTCTGCTGTGGGGCCTGAGCCAGGGCCTGGTGGCCGGCCGGCCGGTCATCACCTTCTTCCTCGGCTGCGTGATCGTGGCCGGTGTCTATGGCGCCATCAGCGTGTCGCGCCGCATCCTGTTCGTGCAGGCCCTGCCGGCGGCACTGGCCCTGGCCGCGCTGTGGCTGCTTTGATGCGCGGTTGATGCACGGCTGACGCTGCAACCCACGGGCGCGTACACTGCGCCTGACGCCGCCGGGTGCCTGCGCCCCGGCGGCGTTTTTCGTTCTGCCTCATGCGGACGGCCGAGGGGCCGCCGGGTGCCGCACAGCGCCCACCACCGCTCCTCCAGGTGCCACGACTGGCGCCCCGCCCGCGAGGTCTGCATGCCCGGCTACCTGCTCAAGCAGGAACAGGTCGAGGTCGACGGTGTCGCCGACCTGCTCATCCGCTCCCTGCTCGACCGCCAGCAGTTCGCCGACCCGCTGGGCGAAGCCGAGGCCCTGGGCATCTCACCGGCGCTGTGGCCGCTGTTCGGCCTGCTCTGGCCCTCGGGCCACCAACTTGCCGCGGCCCTGGTGCGCCGGCCGGTGCGGGCCGGCGAGACCATCCTCGAGATCGGCTGCGGCCTCGCGCTGGCCAGCCTGGTGGCACACCGGCGCGGCGCCCGCGTGACCGCCAGCGACGTGCACCCGCTGGCCGAGGCCTTCCTGCAGGAGAACCTGCGACTGAACGGACTGCCGCCGCTGCCCTACCGCCATGGCGACTGGGCCGCACCCGGCGGTGCGGCCGGCGACCGGCCGAGCCGCGAGCGGGTCAGCGGCCGCTTCGACCTGATCATGGGCAGCGACGTGCTCTACGAGCGCGACGAGCCCGGCCACCTGGCCGGCTTCATCGGTCGCCATGCGGGCGAGCACGGCGAGGTGCTGATCGTCGACCCGAACCGCGGCAACCGCGCGCCTTTCGAGCGCCGCATGCGCGACCAGGGCTACACGCTGGTGCAGACGCCGCTCAAGGCCCGCCCGGGTGCCGGCGCCGCCAGCGTGGCCTACGCCGGCCGGCTGCTGCACTTCAGCCGCTGAGGTCTCCTTGGCGGCGGCTCAGCCGGCGGCCAGCGCCACCACGCCCGCGGCCATCAAGGCGGCACCCGCCAGCCGCCAGCCGCGGTCGGCCTCGCCCAGCAGGCGGCCGCCCAGCAGCGCGGCGAACAGCATCGACACCTCGCGCGCCGGCGCCACGTGCGACAGCGGCGCCATGCGCGCCGCATAGAGCACCAGCACATAGGCCAGCGGGCTGATGGTGGCCATGACCAGGGCGTAGCGCCACTGGCTGGCCCAGGCGGCGCGGAAGCCGGCACGGTCCTTCCACACCGCGGGCAGCATGAACGGGATGCGCGCCAGGTTGCCGAAGTAGTCGACCAGGATCGGCGAGACCAGCACCACCTTGACGGCGTAGCCGTCGATCAGTGTGTAGCCGGCGATCAGCACGCCGGTGAGCGCGCCCCAGCCGATACCGGCGCGCACCCGGGCCCGCTGTGCGGGGTCGTGGGCCTTGGCCCACAACGCCGGCCCGCCGGCGATCAGCCAGATGCCGCCCACGATGCCCGCCAGCCCGGCCACGCCCACGAGGCTGGGCCACTCGGCCAGCAGCAGCATGGCACCCAGCGAGCTGAGCAGCGGCCCGGTGCCGCGCGCCACCGGGTAGACCACGGTCAGGTCGGACTCGCGGTAGCCCTTGAGCAGCACGTTGAAGTAGACGAGGTGGGTCAGGCCGCTGGCGACGATCAGGCCCCATTCGAGCCCGCCCCAGCGGGGCACGGCGTCCCAGGCCGCCCACACGCCCAGCGGGGCCCAGAACACGACGATGAGCACCGCACCCATCAGCACGAAGTGGTGGTTGCCACCGGCCTTCTTGGCGGCCACGTTCCAGGTGGCGTGCAGCAGCGCGGCCACCAGCACCAGGGCCAGCGCGATCCATGACATGTGCCCGCATTGTGCCCGGTGCCACGCGGTGACCAGCCGTGGGGCCCGGCGCACAATAGCGGCCATTCGTTGGAGGATTCCTGCATGTCGACCACCCCCGGCGCCCTGCGCGCCCGCCTGATGCCGCTGCTGGCGGCCGTCCTGTTGAGCGCGTCCTGGGCCATGCCCGTCTCGGCCGCCGAGCCGGCCTCGCAGCAACCCGCCAAGCACGCCAAGGCTGGCGCGAAGGCCCACGCCAAGAAGACCCACGCCGGCAACCAGGCGGCCAAGAAGAACAAGGTGGCCAGGAAGGCCGCGCACAAGGGCGCCAAGCACCGCACCCGCAACCACAAGACCACGCACTGATGGCGCTCGTGGCGCACCGGTCGGCGAGCGCGCGATGAACCCGGTGCTGGTGCAGGTGCTGCGCGGCGGCACCGTCGAGTCCTGCCATCGCGGCGCGCTGGCCATCGTCGACGCAGCCGGGGCCTTGCACACCGGGCTGGGCGACATCGAGCGGCCGGTCTTCCCGCGCTCGGCCGTCAAGGGCTTGCAGGCCCTGCCCCTGGTGGCCAGCGGCGCGGCCGAGCACTTCGGCCTCGGCGACGAGGCCCTGGCGCTGGCCTGCGCCTCGCACAACGGCGAGCCGGCGCATGCCGCCACCGCCGCGGCCGTGCTGGCCCGGCTGGGGCTGGACGAGGCCGCTCTCGAATGCGGCACCCACTGGCCCTACCACGAGGCCAGCAGCCGCAAGCTGGCGCGCGACCGCCGTGGGCCCAGTGCGCTGCACAACAACTGCTCGGGCAAGCACAGCGGCTTCGTCTGCCTGGGCTGCCTGATGGCGCTGCAGGCCGGCCGCGAGCCGGCCGAGTTCGTGCGCGGCTATGTGCGGCCCGAGCACCCCGTGATGCGCGAGGTCAGCGCCGCGCTGGGCGCCGCCACCGGGGTCGACCTGGCGCAGGCACCGGTGGGCACCGATGGCTGCTCGATCCCGACGTTCGCCATTCCCTTGCGGGCGCTGGCGCTGGGCTTCGCCCGCTTCGCCACGGGCCAGGGCTTGTCAAGCGACCATGCAGCCGCAGCGCGGCGCCTGCGCCAGGCGGTGGCCAACGCGCCGTTCATGGTCGCCGGCAGCGGGCGCTTCGACACCCGCGTGATGGAACACTTCGGCGAGCGCGTGTTCTGCAAGGTGGGTGCCGAGGGCGTCTACTGCGCCGCCCTGCCCACGCGCGGCCTGGGCGTGGCGATCAAGATGGACGACGGCAACACCGCGCGCGCGGCCGAGGTCGTGATGGCTGCGGTGATCGCGGCCCTGGCCTGCCGCGACGAGGCCGACGCCGCGCTGGCCGCCAGCCTCTCGCAGGTCACGCTGAAGAATTGGAACGGCCTCTCGGTCGGCGCGCTGCAAGCCGCCGAGCCTTTGTCCAGCGCGCTGGGCTGATGCCCGGCGCGGGGGCTATTTGACCGGGTGCGCGTCCACCCGAAGGGTGAGCGCACCGCCGTTGCCGGCCGTCTGCCAGGCGCCCTGGTAGGTCGTGGTCGTCCACATGTTGCCCTTCTTGGCGAAGGTCCACACCGGGTCGACGAAGGGCGGCGACATCGAGCCCGCCACCACCCAGTAGTTGCGGCCGGCCACCAGGTGCGGGCCCTTCTTGGTGACGAAGAACTGCTCCACCGGGTTCCAGCCGAAGGTGGCCACCGTGGTGTCCCAGCGCTCCAGCTCCACCCCACTGGGCAGGCTCTCGCCGCCGCCTTCGTCCAGCGCGTCGGTCTGCACGGACAGGCGGATCTTGCGCTGCTCGGTGTCGCTGTTGTTCATCAGCCAGAGGCCGATGCGGGCCAGCCGCATGTCGCCGTCGGCCGGCACCGTGAAGCGGGCCGCCACCGCCTGCTCGGCGAAGACGTCGAAGCCGTTGGTGCCCAGCAGGCCACCCGGCCCCGGGGTGTCGACGATGGGCACGGTCTTGGTCCAGTCCTGGCCGGCGGCCAGGGTGGCGCCGCTGGCCAGCAGGCAGGCGGTGGCCAGAACACTCAGCAAAGGGGTACGAATCGACATGCCTGGGCTCCTCATGGTGATGCCGCCATTCTGGGCATGCCGCCTGTGGCAAGCTTGACCGAATCCTGATCTTCGCCCCCCTGCATTCCCGTACCCGATCACAAATGCCCGATGCTGCGCTGACGCTCGACGAGGCCGGCTTCCCCGCCGCCGCCGGCCGCCCGATGGACCTGCCGCCCAAGGAACGCGCGGTGCTGGCCCTGCTGCTGCAGCGGCGCCCGGCGGTGGTCAGCAAGAACGACTTCGCCGCGGTGGCCTGGCCAGGCCAGGCGATGTCCGATGAGAGCCTGGCCCGATGCGTCAGCCGGCTGCGCCGGGCCCTGGCCCCGCTGGGCCTGGCGATCGAGTCGGTCTACGGCACCGGCTACCGGCTGGAAGAAGCGGCCGCCCCCGTCGCCGGCCACCCCCGCCTGAGCGGGGCGACGCACGCCCAACCGGCCACGGTGGACGCCTACCTGCACGCGCGCCAGCTCGCCCAGCAGCGCACCCCCGCCGCGGTGGGCCGGGCCATCGAGCTGCTGCGCGCACTCATCCAGCGCGAGCCCGGCTACACCCCGGCCCGCGTGGCGCTGGCCGAGTCGCTGGCCGCCGCCATCGGCTGGGGCCAGCTGCCCACCGACACCGCCGTGGCCGAAGGCCTGCAGGTGCTGGACGAAGCCGGCGCGCTGGACCCGGCCACGCCCGGCCTCTATGGCGCCCGCGGCACCCTGCTGGACATGGCCTGGCGCTTCGACGAAGCCGCCCTGGCCCACCAGCAGGCGCTGCGCCTGGGCACCAACGACCCCGACACCCTGCTGGTGCATGCCCGCCACCTGCTCTTCACCGGCCAGGCCGACCGGGCGGTGGACCAGTTGCGCGCGGCGCTGCGCCTGTCGCCCCACACGCCGCTGCTGCGCATGACGCTGTCGCGCGCGCTGGTGCAGGCCGGCCGCGGCCCCGAGGGCCTGGCCGAGGCTCGGGCGGCGATGGCCGAGCACCCGGGGCAGCTGCTGCTGGTGGCCTTCGAGCTGGCGATCCGCGCCATGGTGGCGCCGGCGCCCGAGATCGAGGCGGCGGCCTGGCGCCTGTCCGAGGGCGCCGACACGCCGCCCTTCGTCTGGACCGTGCTGTCCTTCGTGCTGGCCTGTCTGGGCCGGCGCGAGGCGGCGCTGGACATCATCGACGCGGCGCTGATCTGCTCGCGCACCACCACCGGCGAGGCCACGCTCTATGCGCCGCCGCTGGCCGCGATCGGCGAGGACCGGCGCGCCGCGGCCCTGCTGCAGCGGGCCTACGACGAGCGCTGCGGCATGCTGGCCATGGTCCTGCGCGACCCGGCCAACGCCTCACTGGTGCGCGAGGGCGGCGCGGCCCACGCGCTGATGGCACAGGTCTTCGGGCGCGAGCCTCTGGCCGCCGATCCCGCCCCTCAGTAGCCGGCAGCCAGCCCGGTGTCGCGGCGCGGGTCGTTCGCGCCGTAGTAGCGGTTCGCCCCCACCGGCTTGGCGCCCAGCGCCGGCGCGCCGACCAGGATGGCCGCCATGTGGTTGGCCGGCTGCGGGTCGGCGAAGCGGTGGCCCATGGCCTCGAGCAAGGCCCGCGTGTCGGGGCTGAGGGCAAAGCGCTCGACGTTGGTGGCCTCGGGCAGCCACTGCTGGTGGAAGCGCGGCGCGTCGACCGCCTCTTGCACCGTCATGCCGTAGTCGACCACGTTGAGGATGGTGTGCAGCACCGCCGTGATGATGCGGCTGCCGCCCGGCGTGCCCAGCACCAGCAAGGGCTGGCCGGCGCGGGTGACGATGGTCGGCGTCATCGAGCTCAGCGGCCGCTTGCCCGGGGCGATGGCGTTGGCCTCGCCCTGCACCAGGCCGTAGAGGTTGGGCACGCCGGGCTTGGCGGTGAAGTCGTCCATTTCGTCGTTGAGCAGCACGCCGGTGCCGCCGGCCGTGACCTTGGCGCCGAACCAGTCGTTGAGCGTGTACGTGACCGAGACCGCGTTGCCCCAACGGTCGATCACCGAGTAGTGCGTGGTGTTGCTGCCCTCGTGGATCTCGTGCGGTGGCACGCCGGGCCGAAGGTCTTTGGACACGCCCGCATGCGCCGGGTCGATCGCAGTGCGGATCTGGCCGGCATAGGCCTTGTCGAGCAGGCGCTCCACGGGGTTCTTCACGAAGTCCGGGTCGCCGAGGTAGGTGTTGCGGTCCAGGTAGGCGTGGCGCATCGCCTCGATCTGGTGGTGCACGGCCTTGGCCGAGCGGAAGCCCCAGTCCTTGAGCGGGTAGCCCTCGAGCACGTTGAGCAGCTCGCACAGGATGACCCCGCCCGAACTGGGCGGCGGCGCCGAGACCACGTGCAGGCCGCGGTAGTCGCACTCCACCGGCGGCAGCTCGCGGGGGCGGTACTGCGCCAGGTCCTCGGTGGTGACGAGGCCGCCGCCGGCCCGGCTGGATGCGGCGATGGCCCGCGCCACCCAGCCCTGGTAGAAGCCGGCCTCGCCCTGCTGGCCGATGGCGCGCAGGGTCCTGGCCAGGTCGCGCTGCACCAGGGTCTGGCCGGCCTCGAAGGGGCGGCCGTGGTTCAGGAAGAT
>JBGAGZ010000085.1:0-21974 GCA_044226465.1 Burkholderiaceae bacterium
TGCATTGCTGTCCTTGGCAGTGTCAACGTGACAGCGCTCCTGCGAGTCAAGCCGAGTCAAGCCGAGTCAAGCCGAGTCAAGCCGAGTCGCGGCCTCCTCGGCGACGCGTCGTTGATGTTCTGGGCGGTGCAGCACGCTTGCCAAGTCGCAAGCGCTCTAAGTAGTCCGCCCATTGGCTCATCATTTTGCGCCGCTGATTCATGAATTCGGCTCGGTCGTAGGCGGCACCCAGCGGCCCGCTCTTGCCATGTGCCAGCTGTGCCTCGATCACATCGGGGTTCATGTTCAGTTGCTCGACGAGGACTGTACGCGCCATCGCGCGGAATCCGTGCGGCGTCATCTCGTCGTTGCTGTAGCCCATGCGCCGAAGGGCGGCGCGCAACGTGTTCTCGCTCATCGACCGTTCACCGGTCAGCAGGCTGGGGAAGACGAATCGACCGTGGCCGGTGAGCGGCTGCAGCTCGCCAAGAATCGCCACCGCCCGGGTCGCCAGCGGTACCAGGTGAGGCCGGCCATTGAGCTTGCCGTGCACCGAGCGCTTCATCTTCGCAGCCGGAATGGTCCACGTGCCGTCGTCCAGGTCCACCTCGGCCCATTCCATTTGCCGGATGTTGCCCGGGCGTTGGAAGAGCAGGGCGGACAACTCCAGCGCCGCCCGGGTCAAGGGCTGGCCCTCGTAGTTGGCGATGGAACGCATCAGCGCACTGACACCGGCCGGCTCCAGCACCGCAGCCATGTGCTTCACGATGATGGGTTTCAACGCACCGTGCAGATCGGGCGCCGGATCGCGCTCGCAGCGGCCGGTAGCGATGCCATAGCGAAAGACCTGCCCGGCCGTCTGGCGCAGTGTGTGGGCGGTTTCGTGGGCGCCACGGGTCTCGATTCGCCGCAAGGTCTGGAGCAGAAGGGGTGCGGTGATGTCCTTGAGTGGCAGGCTGCCGATCCAGGGGAACAGGTCCTTCTCCATCCGCTCGATCCAGCGGGCGGCGTAGCGCGGGCTCCAGCCGCTGTGCTTGGTGGCATGCAGCTCCCGGGCGATGGCTTCGAAGGTTGTGCCGCTGGCCGTTTGACGCGACAACTTGTCGAGCTGGCGTTGCTGCGCCGGGTCGGTGCCACCGCGCAGCAGCTTGCGGGCATCGTCGCGCGCCTCGCGCGCAGCCTTCAGGCTGACGATGACCTTGGGCGATCCGGGCTCCGTGTAGTGTCCCAGCGCCAGCCGCTTTTCCTTGCCGCCGAAGTAGTACTTCCAGAACCATCGCCGCGACTGATTCGGCGTGACCTCCAGGTACAGGCCGGCGCTATCGGTCAACCGCACACGGGCCTTGTCGGCCGGGCAGGTCGAGTTGCGGCACGCGGGGTCGGTCAGGGACACGGGAAAGTAGGGGAACAAACCGGAACAAGAGGCTCAATTTTGCCTTTGTTCCCCTACTTGTACCCCGGATTCCGCCGAAATGTTACGAAATCGCTTGAGACATCATGGGGTCTGGAAGCCGCATGTTTCCTAGGTATTTCGAGCTTTGTGGGACGTTTTCGGACGTCTTGGAACCGTCAGATGGCCTGCCCGGAGGGACTCGAACCCCCGACCTGCTGCTTAGAAGGCAGCTGCTCTATCCAGTTGAGCTACGGGCAGCGCGGGGCGGATTCTAGGCCCCGGTCGCCCGGTGGCGCCTCAGCGGCGCTCGTACTGGCGCTGGCCGAACAGCACCTCGCGGGCCTTGTCGTCGGTGATGGGGCGGCGCCTGTCGGCCAGCACCTCGACGCCGCGCTTGACCGCGGGCCGCTTGGCGATCTCGTCGAACCAGCCTTTCAGGTGCGGGTAGTCATCCCAGTCGATGCCCTGGTTCTTCCATGAGCGCAGCCACGGGAAGATGGCGATGTCGGCGATGCTGTAGTCCTTGCCACCGAAGTAGGGCGCGTGTGCGAGCCGGCCATTCATCACGGTGTACAAGCGCCGCGCCTCGTTGGTGTAGCGCTCGACCGCGTAGGGAATCTTCTCCGGCGCGTAGACGCGGAAGTGGTGGGCCTGGCCCAGCATCGGGCCCACGCTGCCCATCTGGAACATCAGCCACTGCAGTACCTCGTACTTGCCGCGGGTGCTGGCGGGCAGCAACTTGCCGGTCTTGCCGGCCAGGTACAGCAGGATCGCGCCGGACTCGAACACCGGCATCGGCTGGCCATCGGGGCCGTCCGGGTCCACGATGGCGGGGATCTTGTTGTTGGGGCTGATCGCGAGGAAGTCGGGCTTGAACTGGTCCCCCGAGCCGATATCGACCGGAATGGTGCGGTACGCCAGGCCGCACTCCTCCAGCATGATGTGGACCTTGTGGCCGTTGGGCGTGGCCCACGAATACACTTCGATCATGTCCTCGTCTCCTCGGGCTGCCCCGGTCGTGCGGGTCCAATGAAACCATGCTGAAGACATTCACGCAATGGCTGCTGCGCCCCGGCGCGCACGAGGCGAGGGCGGCCTTGCAGGCATGGTGCGAGTCGTCGGGCTGGGCCTGGCGCAGCACGCGCGAGCGAGAGGGTTTCGTCATCGACACCCGCGCCGGCGAGCTCGAAGGCCGCATCGAATGGGGGCTGTCGCAGCGGCGCTACCTGGGTGCGCACGAGCTGCGCTTGCGCGGCGAGGTGGCTCTGAGCCCGCAAGCGCATGCGCTGGTCATGCCGCAGGCCCTGATGGAAGCGGTGGAGAGCGAGTTGTTCAGCCAGTTCGTCGGCGGCGTGCAGACGCGGCTGGACGAAGAAACCCCTGAAGAAATGCGCTGGCTCGCGCTTTCACCCAAGCTGAGCCCGGCGCTGCTGGGCGAGCTGAAAGGCCACTATGCGGCGGTCAGCAACCGTTCGCCGTGGCTGGCGCACTGGCTGCAGGGGCCGCTGGGCGACGTGCTGCTGCAACGGGCCCGTGGGCCCGCCGAGCTGGCCCCGCCTTTCGCACTGGTGGCCCAACGCGGGCGGCTGACGCTGCGCGTGGCGCTGGCCGAGCCCGACGTGGCGTCGGTGCAGGCCGCGCTGGCCCTGTTCGAAATGGCCCTGACGCAGGCGCGCCTGACGGCCGCCGAAGCGGCCGAGGCGGAAGGCGAAACCGAGATCGGCGCGGGAACTGACCTGGGTCAAGGCGACGACAGCGTCGTGCCCTGAACCGGGTCGGCCCAGCCCCTGCGCGTCAGGCTGCGGCGCGCTTGCCCAGCTCGATCTTGGCGATGGCGTTGCGGTGCACCTCGTCCGGGCCGTCCGCGAAACGCAACGTGCGCGCCTGGGCATAGTAGAAGGCCAGCGGGAAGTCCTGGCACATGCCGGCGCCGCCGTGCACCTGCATGGCCCAGTCGATCACCTGGCAGGCCATTTGTGGGGCAACGACCTTGATCATCGCGATCTCGGCCTTGGCGGCCTTGTTGCCGGCCACGTCCATCATCCAGGCCGCCTTCAGCGTCAGCAGGCGGGCCTGCTCGATCATGCAGCGGGCCTCGGCAATGCGCTCTTGCGTCACGCCGTGCTGGGCGATGGTGCGGCCGAAGGCCACGCGCTTGAGGGCGCGGTCACACATCAGGTCGAGCGCGCGCTCGGCCAGGCCGATCAGGCGCATGCAGTGGTGGATGCGGCCAGGGCCGAGGCGACCCTGGGCGATCTCGAAGCCGCGGCCTTCGCCCAGCAGGATGTTGCTGGCCGGCACGCGCACGTTCTGGAAGTCGATCTCCATGTGGCCGTGCGGTGCGTCGTCGTAGCCCATGACCGTGAGGGCACGGACCGGCTTGACGCCCGGAGCGTCCATCGGCACGAGGACCATCGACTGCTGTGAGTGCTTGGGCGCCTCGGGGTCGGTCTTGCCCATGAAGATGAGGATCTTGCAGCGCGGGTCGCCGGCGCCGCTGGTCCACCACTTGCGGCCGTTGATGACGTACTCGTCGCCCTGGCGCTCGATGCGGGCCTCGATGTTGGTGGCGTCGCTGGAGGCGACAGCCGGCTCGGTCATCGCGAAGCCCGAGCGGATCTCGCCGGCCAGCAGCGGCTTGAGCCAGCGCTCCTTGTGCTCGGCGCTGCCATAGCGCACCAGCACCTCCATGTTGCCGGTGTCGGGTGCCGAGCAGTTGAAGACCTCGCTGGACCACAGCACGCGGCCCATGATCTCGGCCAGCGGTGCGTATTCCTGGTTCTTCAGGCCGGCGCCCAGCTCGCTCTCTGGCAGGAACAGGTTCCACAGCCCCGCTGCCTTGGCTTTTGGCTTGAGCTCCTCGATCACAGCCAGCGGCGTCCAGCGCTTGCCGGCCTCGGTGTTGGCCTGCAGCTCGGCCCAGTAGCGGGCCTCGTTGGGGTAGACATGCTCGGCCATGAAGGCCGAGACGCGCTCGCGCAGCTCTTGGGTGCGCGGGGAGTAGCCGAAGTCCATGAGAGGTCCTTCCTTTCGGAAATCAGTGGGCTTGCTGGGCAAATTGCCAGGCCAGCTGGGCCAGCGCCGGGGCCGCGTCGCCGGTGGCGCGGGCCTGACTGCTGGCCGCAATGCCGTCGACCAGGCGCTTGGCAATGCCCTGCGCGATGGCCGAGAGGCGGAACAGGTTGTAGGCGAGGTAGAAGTTCCAGTCGGCCATCACGGCGTCCACGTCGGCGCGGCCCGTGCGCTCGCAATAGCGGCGCACGTACTCGCGCTCGGGCGGGATGCCCAGGCTGGCGATGTCCAGCCCGGCGATGCCGCGGAACACGCCGGCCGGGATGTGCCAGCTCATGCAGTGGTAGCTGAAGTCGGCCAGCGGGTGGCCGATGGTTGACAGTTCCCAGTCAAGCACGGCGGTGATGCGCGGCTCGGTGGGATGGAAGATCAGGTTGTCCAGCCGGTAGTCGCCGTGGACGATGCTGATCTGGCTTTCGTCGCGCGCGCTGGCGGGGATGTGCGCCGGCAGCCAGGCGAGCAACTGGTCCATCGCCGGGTTGGGCCCGGTGATCGACGCCAGGTACTGCTTGCTCCAGCGGCCGATCTGGCGCTCGAAGTAGTTGCCGGGCTTGCCGTAGTCGGCCAGGCCCACGGCCGCCACGTCGACGTTGTGCAGCGCGGCGATCACGCGGTTCATCTCGTCGTAGATCGCGCCGCGCTCGGCCGGCGCGAGACCGGGCAGGGCCTGGTCCCACAGCACCCGGCCGCTGACGAACTCCATCACGTAGAAGGCGCGGCCGATGATGGACTCGTCCTCGCACAGCAGGTGCATCCGGGCCACCGGCACGTCGGTGGCATGCAGCGCGGCCATGACGCGGAACTCGCGCTCGATGGCGTGGGCCGAGGGCAGCAGCTTGGCGACCGGCCCGGGCTTGGTGCGCATCACGTAGGACGTACCCGGCGTGACCAGCTTGTAGGTCGGGTTCGACTGCCCGCCCTTGAACTGCTCGACGCTCAAAGGCCCCGCAAAGCCGGGCAGGTGGGCTGCCAGATGTGCTTCGAGCGCCGATGCGTCGAAGGCGTGGCTCGCCGCCACGGGCTTGGTGCCGGTGTACTGTTCCATCCGCTCAACCTCTGAGCCGACGGGGTCGGCTTTGTCTCAACGGTCGGTGACCGCCATCAGTTTTTCTCGTGACAAGACCACCAGGCGCGTCGGCTCGACGCGCAACACGCCGTCGCGTTCCAGCTCTTTCAGCTCCTGGTTCACACGCTGCCGTGAGGCCCCCAGCAATTGCGCCAGGTCTTCCTGGGCCAGTTGCAGCCCGATGCGGATCTCTTCGCCCTGTGCGATGCCGTAGCTCTTGGCCAGCAGCAGCAGTTGCTTGGCCAGGCGCGCGGCCAGCGGCTTGGTGTTCAGGTCCTCGATCAGGTTGAACATGAGGCGCAGGCGACGGCAGTTCAGGCGCAGCAGCGCGTCGTACAACTCCACGTGCTGCGACAGCAGTTCCTTGAAGTCGGCCTTGCGCACCACCAGCAAGGTGGTGGCCCCATGCGCTGCAGCGTCGTGCGTGCGCGGCAGGCCGTCGAACAAGGCGATGTCGCCGAACCAGGTGCCCGGCTCCACGTAGGTCAGCGAGACCTGCTTGCCCGACAGCGACACCGAACTCACCCGCACCGCGCCCTTGGCCACGCCCGTCCAGTCTTCCGCCGGCGAGCCCTTGGCGGCCAGCGGTGCCCCATCGGCCAGCCGACGCACGTTGGCCCTGGCCAGGATGGCCGACCTCAGCGTCGGGGAGAGCGAAGAAAACCATGCACCGGCATCGATGTTGTGTCGCTCGTCGATTGTAAGAATGGGGGTATTCATCATTTGTCCCTGACGCGACAAACGTCGCATCATCGTTGCCGGTATTGTCCACAGTCCATCGCCGCCGTCACTGAGGAGACACGACCATGAACGCTGACTCTCGCACCACGCCACCGCCCGGCTGCTCGCCCGAAGAGTGGCAGACCCGTGTGGACCTCGCCGCCGCCTACCGGCTGGTCGCGCTGTTTCACTGGGACGACCTGATCTACACCCACATCAGCGCCCGCGTGCCGGGCCCGGGCCATGCCTTCCTGATCAACCCCTACGGCATGATGTTCGAGGAGATCACGGCGTCCAGCCTGGTCAAGGTGGACACCGACGGCCGCAAGCTCGACGATTCGCCGCACCCGGTGAACCCGGCCGGCTTCACCATCCACAGCGCGGTGCACGCAGCGCGCGAGGACGCGCAGTGTGTGCTGCACACCCATACGCTGAACGGCGTGGCCGTATCGGCGCAGGCCGACGGCGTGCTGCCGATCTCGCAGCATTCGATCTTCGTGCTGTCCAGCTTGGGCTACCACGACTACGAAGGCGTGGCTCTGCGCGACGACGAGAAGCCGCGCCTGGTGCGCGACCTGGGGGCCAACAACTTCCTGATGCTGCGCAACCACGGCCTGCTCACCGTGGGCTCGTCGATCGCCGACGCCTTCCAGGCGATGTATTTCTTCGAGGCGACCTGCGCCATCCAGGTCCGTGCGCAGGCGGGCGGCGGCGGCTTGACCAAGATCCACCCCGAGATCATTGCCACCGCGCAGGCACAGGCCCGCCAAGTCACCAAGGGGCAGGGCGGCAACCTGGGTTGGCCCGGCCTCAAGCGCCGGCTGGATCGGCAACTGCCGGGCTACGACCAGTAGCGGCAAGCAGCGCCACGCGAGCCCCGGGCTATTTGAAGTCCGGCCGCCGCTTGGCAAAGAAGGCGGCCAGCCCTTCGCCCCCGTTGGGGTGGAAGAGGTTGGCCACGAAGGCGTCTCGCTCGGCGTTCATCTGCTGCTGCAGGCTGCGGTCGGGTGCGGCCTGGATCAGCTCCTTCACGCTGGCCACCGCGTTGGGCGCCATGGCCGACAACTGCCGCGCCAGGGCCAGCGCCACCGCCAGGGCCTGGCCGGGCTCGGCGAGACGGTTCACCACGCCCAGTGCATGCAGGCGTTCGGCGGTCTGCGGCTCGGCCAGCCAGGCCAGTTCCAGCGCCAGCGCGCGGGGCAGGGCGCGGCCCAGGTGGAAGGTGGACGCACCGTCGGGCGAGAAGCCGACCTTGGCATAGGACATCACGAAGCGTGCATCGCTGGCCGCCACGATGAGGTCGCAGGCCAGCGCGAGCGACATGCCGCCGCCGGCCGCGAAGCCCTCGACCGCCGCGACCACCGGCTTGGGGAAGCTGCGCATCGCGTCGACCAGCGTATGGAACAGGTCGATCGACGCGGCCTGCGCCTCGGGTGGCCGCTCGCGCGCGCCGCCGATGCGGTTCAGGTCGCCGCCGGCGCAGAAGTGCGCACCGTCGCCGCGCAGCACCACGGCGCGGATCTCCGGGTTCGACTCGGCCTGGTTGAAGGCCTCGATCGCCGCGGTGACGGCCTGAGGCGACAGCGAGTTGCGGGTCGCCGGGTCCGACAGGGTCAGGATCAGCGTGCGGTCTTCCTGGGCGGTGTGCAGTTCGGAGGGCATGGCGGTCTCGAGTCGGTGCGCGGCGCGGCGGGGTCGCGCATGGCGTGTGTCATTCTTGCACCACGGGATGCACGCTTTGTGCAACCCATGGTCGCGGCCCTGGGCCGTGACCGGCCCGCGTAAGCATTCGTGATAGAGTGATTTTTGCCTTTCAACAAGAGCCCAAACGAGTGCCTGCAGGCATGCACCCACGAGCGACCGCGCTGATCTTCGCCTGTGCAATTTCGGCGTTAGCCACCGAGGCTCAGGCTGTCGGTTTCGGCCGGGTCGGTGGCGTGGCGGTGCTGGGGCAGCCGTTGAACCTGCCGATCACGCTGCGGCTGGAGCCGGGTGAGCAGGTCGAGCCCGGCTGCGTGGCCGCCGAGGTCGTCGCCGGAGAGAGCCGCTTCCTGCGCGAACAGGTCAACGTGCGCATCGAGCCACCGGCCGGCAGCGGCGATTGGGTGGCCCGCATCGCCACGACCGCGCCGGTGCTCGAGCCCATCGTCGAGATCACGCTGACGGTGGGCTGCGAGCGGCGCTTCTCGCGCCGCTTCATGGCCTTTGCCGACCCGCCGCTCGGCCGCAACTTGCGTAGCGAGGCCGAGCCCGTGGCTGACGCGCCGGCCACGGTGCCGCTGGCCCGGGCCGTCGACTCGCCGGCCGTTGCCAGCACCGAGGCCTTGCCGCCCGTGGCAGCCCGTGCGCGCCGGCGTGCACCGGCCGCCGAGCCCGGCACGAGCGCTGCGCCTGCCCCGCGCCAGCCCGTCAAGCCACGCTCGGTGGTGCGCCGCCCGGCAGCACCCGCGCCGGCCACTGTCTCCGCTGACAACGGTGGCCGGTTGTTGCTGGAGATCGGCGGCCCGCGGCTGAAGCTGGACATGGAGGATCCGGTGTTCGTGGCGCCGGCGCCGGTGGCCGATGGCCCCGCCGCCAGCGCGCCGGGCGATACGTCGGTGTCCGAATCCGACCGCCTGCAGTTGCTGGAAAAGGCGCTGGCCGACCTCCAGCGCGAGAGCCAGACCAGCCGTGACGCCACCGGCGCACTCAAGGCGCAGCTGGCCCAGGCCGAGAACCGCAACCGCGCCTTGCCCTGGCTGGCGAGCCTGCTGATCCTCAGCCTGGGGGTGACCGGCTGGCTGGCCTGGCGCATGCGTCGGCAGCCGTTGGGGGCGGACGAGCCCGTGCAGTGGTGGACACCTGCCGGCACGCCGGTGCCCGAGGCCACCGACACCGGTCCGGTGCCGATGCCGCCGCCCTCGAACATCGGCGACCTGGACAATGAGCCCGAGCCCCTGTCTGCGTCGGCCGTCTCGTCCGCGCCGCCGACCATGCCGATGGGAAGCATCGTGCTGCCACCGGCGGCTGAGCGCAGCGCCGGTTTGCCCGTGGCTTCTTACGAGCGCACCAGTGTCCTGTCGGGGCCTGTTCCGGCGGCAGTGCTCGAAACCGCCGTGGCGCCCGACGCGGCCGCCACCCGAGAGGTCTCGGTCGAGGAACTGCTGGACCTGGAGCAGCAGGCCGAGTTCTTCATCGCCCTCGGCCAGGAAGAAGCCGCCGTCGAATTGCTGATGTCGCACCTGCGCAGCACCGGCGGCATGAGCCCGCTGCCCTACACCAAGCTGCTGGAAATCTACCGGCGCCAGGACGACCGCGACTCGTTCGAGCGCATCCGCGCCCGCTTCAACCGGCGCTTCAATGCCTATGCGCCGGACTGGGACGACGGCCCCTTGAGCGGCCGCGCGCTGGAGGACTACCCCGAGGTCATCGCCCATCTGCAGGCCCTGTGGCCGACGCCGCTGGACGCGATGGCCATGCTCGAGGCGATGCTGTTCCGCCGCGACGACGCGCACGAGCTGTTCGACCTGCCGGCCTACAAGGACGTGCTGCTGCTGTATTCGCTGGCGCGCGACCTGTGGCAGCAGGGCGGTGCCCACCTCGCGGCGATCGACGTATTGCTGCCGCTGGAGGACCAGGCGGACATCGAGCACGTGACCCTCGACCAGGACAGGCTCGACACTCCCACCGACGCGCCGAACCAGGACCTGGCGGCCGCGGTGCTGCCCACCGCATCCACGCCCGCGCCGGACGACGGCCGCCGTGCCAACGAGGACGCGCTGCCGGGCGAGGGCAAGAAGCCCTGAGCCCAGCGGGCAGTCAGAGCCCGCGCAGGCGCTGCAGCGCTCTGTCCAGCGTGTCGTCGTTCTTGGCGAAGCAAAAGCGCACCACGCGCCGCGACGGCGGCTGGGCATAGAAGGCCGACAGCGGGATCGCCGCCACGCCCGCCTCGGTGGTGAGCCACTCGCAGAAGGCGCCATCGGGCAGGTCGCTGATGCGGCCGTACTCGACGCACTGGAAGTAGGTGCCATCGCAGGGCAGCAGGTCGAAGCGGCTGTCGGCCAGGCCGGCGCGAAAGTGGTCGCGCTTGCGCTGGTAGAAGGCGGGCAGGTCGATGTACTTCGACGCGTCGGCCAGGTAGGCCGCCAGGCCGTGCTGCATTGGCGCGTTGACGGTGAAGACGTTGAACTGGTGGACCTTGCGGAACTCGGCCATCAGCGCCGCCGGTGCTGCTACGTGGCCGACCTTCCAGCCGGTGACGTGGTAGGTCTTGCCGAAGCTGGAGATGACGAGGCTGCGCGCCGCCAGCTCGGGGTCGCCGCTGACGCTGGCGTGGCTCCGCCCGTCGAACACCATGTGTTCGTAGACCTCGTCCGACAGCACCAGCACGTCGGTCGGCCGCAGCAGCTCGGCCAGGCGCCGGCGCTCTTCAGCCGTCCACACGGCGCCGGTGGGGTTGTGCGGGCTGTTGACGATGACCGCACGGGTGCGTGGGCCGATGGCCGCGGCCAAGCGGTCGAAGTCGAGATGGAAGCTGGCCGGGTCCAGCGGCACCCGCACTTCGCGGGCGCCGGCCAGCGCGATGGCCGGGCCGTAGCTGTCGTAGCAGGGCTCGAGCACGATGACTTCGTCGCCTGGGTGCACCAGGGCCAGGATGGCGGTGAGGATGCCCTGGGTGGCGCCGGCGGTGACCGTGATCTCGGTGTCCGGGTGGTAGCGGTGGCCGTACAGACGCTCGATCTTGTCCGCCAGGCCCTGGCGCAACGCCGGCACGCCCGGCATCGGCGGGTACTGGTTGTGGCCGGCGCGCATGGCAGCGCTCACCGCATCCACCAGGGCCGGGTCGCCGTCGAAATCGGGGAAGCCCTGGCCCAGGTTGACCGCGCCATGGCGCAGCGCCAGGGCCGACATGACCGAGAAGATCGTCGTGCCGACCTCGGGCAGGCGGCTCGCCACGGCGGGCGTGCGGGGGGTGTCAGAGTTCATAGTGGTCGCCCTGGCTGCTCATGGCGCGTTCGATCAGCGGCTTGGTCAGGCGGTCGGACAGCAGCTCGGCGAAGGTGAACACGAAGCTGCGCAGGTAGGCGCCGCGGCGGAAGGCCACGCGCGCGGTGTTGCGGCCGAACAGGTGGCCGGCAGGCTTCCAGACCAGGCCGCTGTCGGGCCCCTCGGACTGCATGGCCATCTCGGCGATGATGCCGATGCCCAGGCCGCTGCGGACGTAGGTCTTGATCACGTCCGAGTCGATGGCCTCCAGCGCGATGTTCGGCTTGAGCCGGCGCTGGGCGAAGGCCTGGTCCACCCGCTTGCGGCCGGCGAAGGCGGGCTGGTACGAGATCAGCGGCTCTTCGGCCAGCTGCTCCAGCGTGGGGCGCTCCACCGCGGCCAGCGGGTGGTCGGCGGCCATCACGATCACGTGCTGCCACTCGTAGCAGGGCAGGGTGACCAACTCGTCGTAGTCGGCCAGCGACTCGGTGGCCAGGCCGATGTCGGCGGTGTCGTCGATCAGCATCTGCGCCACCTGCTCGGGCGTGCCCTGGTGCAGGCTGATCTGCACCTTGGGCAGGCGCTTGCGCAGCAGGGCCACCGGCTCGGGCAGCAGGTAGCGCGCCTGGGTATGGGTGGCGGCGATCGACAGCCGCCCGCTGTCCTGCTTGGAGAACTCTTCGCCGATGCGCTTGAGGTTGGCCACCTCGCGCAGGATCAGCTCGACCGATTTCAGCACCTCCTGCCCTGGCTCGGTGACGCGCTTGAGCCGCTTGCCGTGGCGCACGAAGATGTCCACGCCCAGCTCTTCCTCCAGCTCGAGGATGGCCTTGGAGATGCCGGGCTGCGAGGTGAACAAGGCCTTGGCGGTCTCGGTGAGGTTCAGGTTGCGGCGCACTGCCTCCTGCACGAAACGGAATTGGTGCAGGTTCATGCGGACTCCCCCGCCGCGGGCGCGGCCAGCGCCTGGCCGAAGGGCTCGGCCGCGACCGCGACCAGGGCCTCGACCAGCAGCTCGGACTCGCCGGCGGCCCGGCGCAGCGCCCAGTGCACCTGCGGGTAGGCCGCCTGCAGGCGCGCCAGGCGCTCGGGCAGGTCCTTGCGCACATGCCCGCCCGCGCCCAGGAACAAAGGCAGCACCTCGACGTTGCGGCAGCCCGCCTGCACCAAGGCCGCGCCGGCTGCGTCCAGGTCGGGCGAGAGGAATTCCAGGTAGGCCAGCCCCACCGCCAGGCCTGGCCGGCGCTGGCGCAGCCGTTCGGCCACCTGCTCGAAAGGGCGGGCCCAGCGAGGGTCGCGGGCGCCATGGGCAAAAAGGATCAGGCCTTGCATGGCCTGAAATCTAACCGCTAACGGCCTGCCCGCGCGCCCCTAACGGTAGCGCACCAGCCAGGTGAAGGCGCCCAGCGACATCAGCAGGTACACCAGGCTGGGCAGGGCCGAGGCGATCCAGGGCGTCCAGTCGCGCAGCAGGCCCAGGTGGCCGACCACGTTGTTCAGCAGCACGAAGCTGATGCCCAGCATGATGCCGCCGAAGACCTTCAAGCTGATGCCGCCGGCCCGTGCGTGCAGGTAGGCGAACGGCAGGGCCAGCGCCACCATCACGATGCAGGCCAGCGGGTAGAAGGCGCGACGCCAGAACTGCAGCTCGTAGCGCTGGGCCGCCTGCTCCTGCAGTTGCAGGTGGCGGCTGTAGCGCCACAGGTCGATGGTGGACATGCTCTTGATCGGCGAGATGGCCGCGGCCACCACGTTCTCTTGCAGCGTGGTCGGCCAGTCCAGGGTGTCCAGGTGCCGGCTGCTCAGGGGCTGGTCGCTGCCGTCCGCGGGCCAGGTGGTGACCTGCACGTCCGACAATCGCCACACCGGCTGACCGTCCACCCGCTGGGCCTGGCCGGTGGCCGCCTGCACGCGGCGCAGCAGCACGCCGGCAGCGTCGTGCTCGAAGATGCGGATGTCGCGCATGCCGCCCTTGGCGTCGGTGCCCTGCACGTTGATCGACAGGCTGCGCTCGCTGTCGCCGCTGCCCTGGTGCTCTTTCAGCCAGGCACCGGTGCGGCCCAGCGCCTGGCCGCCGCGAAAGCTCGCCTTCAAGGCCGCCGCCTGCTGCTCGCCCAGCGGCGCGACGTATTCGCCGACCAGGTAGGTGAGCAGGCCCATGGCCACGCCCAGCGACAGCAGCAGCCGCAGCGCACGCCCCGGCCCGAGGCCACCGGTGCGCAGGATGGTGAACTCGGACGACTGCGCGAGCCGGGCCATGGCGTAGATGGTGCCGATCAGCACCGCGATCGGGAACAGCTCGTAGAAGCGCCCGGGAAGCTCGAAGCCGGCCGACAGCGCTGCGTGCCACACGGTGTAGCCGCGCTTGCCCACGCCCTCGAGCTCTTCGAGGAAGTCGATGAAGAAGAACAGCGACAGGAAGGCGATCGCCACGAAGACGACCGACCAGACCACGTCGCGGTAGAGCAGGCGGCGGACGGTCCTCATGCCGGCGCCCCCGGCTTGGCCGCCGCCTCGCGTGGCGGCCACCAATGCATGACCGTGGCATGGTCGCGCCACCAGATCAGGGCCAGGGCGGCGCCGAAGGCCAGGCCGTGCAACACCAGCAGCGCCGTGCCCAGGCCGACCCGACCGGCGGCCACCCAGGCCTGGCTCAGGTTGATCAGGTTGTAGTAGACGACAAAGGCCAGCAGGGCGAACAGCAGGTTCCAGTTGCTGGCCCGGCGCGGGTTGCTGGCCGACAGGCCGATGGCCAGCAGCACCAGGTTGGCTGCGCCGAAGAGAAGGCCCAGGCGCCAGGTGAGCTCGCCGTGACTGCGGTCTGACGGGTCGCGCAGCAGCGCCAGCGTGCCCAGCGCCTTGGGCGGCACCGTGTCGGCGGCCTTGGCCTTGCCGGGGTCGACCAGCATGCGCAGGTGCTCGAAATCGACCCGCGCGTGCTCGCCGGTGCGGGTGTCCTGCTCGCTGCGGTGGCCGCTGTCGAGCACCAGGACGCGGTCGTTGTTCTCGCTCTCGACCCGGCCGGCGCGAGCCGTGGTGACGCTCTCGCGGCTGCCCGTCCGCCCGAGCAGGAAGACATTGCGACCGACGCCGGCGCCCTCGGCGTCGGTGCCCTCGCGCTCGATGAAGAAGACACGGCTGCCGTCGGCCGACGACTGGAAGCTGCCCGGCGCCACGCGGGCGAGGTCGGAGCGCTGCTCGTAGCGCTGTCGCAGATCGTTGGTCTTCTGGTTGCCCCAGGGCCAGACGAACAGCGCCAGCAAGGCCACCACCAGCAGCACCGGCGTGCCGGTGCGCAGCACCGGCCGCACGAAGCGCGACAGGCCGACCCCGCTGCTGAACCAGATCGCCATCTCGCTGTCGCGGTACATGCGGCCCAGGCAGATGACCGTGGCCACGAACAACGACAACGCCAGCATCATGGGCAATTGCCCCAGCGCGGTGTAGCCGAGCAGCAGCACCACGTCCTGCGGCGCGACCGCCCCATTGGCCGCCAGGCCCAGGGTGCGGATCAGCATCATCGTCAGCACGATGGTCAGGATGACCACGAGGGTGGCCCCGAAGCTGCGCGCCAGCTCCTTGCGGACAGTCGAATCGAATAACATCAAAAATTCAATTTCTATTCGAGACAGATTATGAACTTCCAAGCTCTTGCAGCCCCTGCGGGTGGCGTGGCGGCCGACGCGCTGATCGTGGTGTTGCCTGCCGACGGCAGTGCATCCACCGGTGACAAGGCCGTCGACGCGGCCGTGGCGGCTGCTGTGAAGGCGGGCGATTTCGAGCGCAAGGCCGGGCGCAGCCTGTACCTGCACGGCGTGGCGGGGGTGAAGAGCGCCCGTGTCGTGCTGGTGGGTGCCAAGGACGGCTCGGCCAAGTCCTTGCGTGCCGCGGTGGGCTCGGGCCTGGCTGCGCTGAAGGGCCGTGCGGTCAAGCACCTGGCGGTCACGCTCGCCGGCGGCGGCGTGGCCGCAGGCCACGGCGAGGCCTTGGCCCTGGCCATGGAGCAGGCCGGCTACGTCTACCAGCACACCAAGCCCAGCGCCGAGGCGGCCGCCATGCCGGCCAAGACCACGCTGCTGGCCGACAAGGACGCCGTGGCCGAGGTCAAGCGCGGCCTGGCGCAAGGCGAGGCCATCGGCGCCGGCGTGGGCATGGCGCGCGAGTGCGCCAACCGCCCGGCCAACCACTGCACGCCCACCTGGCTGGGCAGCGAGGCCAAGCGCCTGGGCAAGGAATTCGGCTTCGACGTGCAGGTGCTGGACCGCAAGGCCTGCGAGAAGCTGGGCATGGGCTCGTTCCTGTCGGTGGCCCGGGGTTCCGAAGAACCGCTGCGCTTCATCGTCATGCAGTACCAGGGCGCCGGCAAGAAGGACGCGCCGGTGGTGCTGGTGGGCAAGGGCATCACCTTCGACACCGGTGGCATCTCGCTCAAGCCGGCCGCCGAGATGGACGAGATGAAGTTCGACATGGGCGGCGCCGCCAGCGTGCTGGGCACGATGCGCGCCGTGGGCGAGCTGAAGCCCAAGGTCAATGTGGTGGGCATCATCCCGGCCTGCGAGAACATGCCCAGCGGCTTGGCCACCAAGCCGGGCGACGTGGTGACCAGCATGTCCGGCCAGA
Source organism: Burkholderiaceae bacterium (assembly GCA_044226465.1). GTDB lineage: Bacteria > Pseudomonadota > Gammaproteobacteria > Burkholderiales > Burkholderiaceae_C > Ideonella. The sequence goes on from JBGAGZ010000085.1 coordinate 15,816, forward strand.
CCATCGAGATCCTCAACACCGACGCCGAGGGCCGCCTGATCCTGTGCGACGCGCTGACCTACGCCGAACGCTTCAAGCCGGCGGCCGTGGTCGACATCGCCACGCTGACCGGCGCCTGCGTGATCGCGCTGGGCAACCACCACGCCGGCCTGTTCTCGCCCGACGATGCACTGGCCGATGAGCTGGTGGCCGCCTCGCGCCGGGCCGACGACCCCTGCTGGCGCCTGCCGCTGGACGAGGAATACGACGAGGCGCTGAAGAGCAACTTCGCCGACATGGCCAACGTGGGCTCGCGCGCCGGCGGCGCCATCACCGCGGCCAAGTTCCTGCAGCGCTACACCAAGGCCTACCCCTGGGCGCACCTGGACATCGCCGGCGTGGCCTGGAAGAGCGGTGCCGCCAAGGGCTCCACCGGCCGGCCGGTCGGGCTGCTGACCCACTTCGTGCTGGCGCGCGCCGGGCGCAAGGCCTGAGCCGCGTCGAGGGCAGGCCGGCGGTGGCCGACGTCGTGTTCCTGACCGGCGTGGTCGACGTGCTCGACTACGCCGGCCGACTGTTGCGCAAAAAGTACCGCGAGGGCGGGCGCGTGGCCGTCTACGGCCCGCCGCCGCTGCTGCAGCGGCTGGACCAGGCGCTCTGGGTGGCCGAGCAGCTGGATTTCACGCCGCACGTCTGGCTGCGGCAGGGGGCGGCGCTGCCGCCCGCCGCCACGGTGGCGCGCACGCCACTGTGGCTGCTGTCGCGCCCGGTGGCCGGGCTGGACTGCGAGTCCGGCGTGAACCTGGGCCTGGACGAGCCAGAACTGGCGGCTGCGCATGCACGCCTGGCCGAGGTGATCGGGGTCGGCGAGCAAGAGGTGGCCGCCGGTCGCGAGCGCTGGCGGCGCTACAAGGCCGAGGGCCACGCGTTGCGGAGCCACGCCCAGTCCTGAGCGGGGCGAGCACCTGGCCGGGTCACCGGCCACGCGTCATCCGTTCGGCGCCGCGGCGCGTTCTAGGCAAGCCTGATGAAGCACAAGCGCGGGTTGTCCCGGGCGTGTTGCCGATTGGGACGCCGTTTTTTTTGGAGTATCGTGTCTCGCCCGTTGAGAGCACTTCTACCCACGTTTCTCAACACACCCAACTGGAGGTTCCTTCCTATGCAAGTCAAACTGAATGTGGTCGTTGCGGCTGCCGCCGCCTTGTTGGCCGGCTCGCTCCACGCGCAGGAGCTGGTGGTCAAGATCGGCCACGTCGGTCCGACCAGCGGCGCGATCGCGCACCTGGGCAAGGACAACGAGAACGGCGCGCGCATGGCCATCGACGAGCTGAACGCCAAGGGCGTGACGATCGGCGGCAAGAAGGCCAAGTTCGAGCTGCTGGCCGAAGACGACGCGGGCGACCCCAAGCAGGGCACGGCCGCGGCGCAGAAGCTGGTCGACTCCAAGGTCAACGGCGTGATCGGCCACCTGAACTCGGGCACCTCGATCCCCGCCTCGAAGGTCTACTCCGACGCTGGCATTCCGCAGATTTCGCCGTCGGCGACAACCTGAAGTTCACCCGTCAGGGCTTCAAGACCACCTTCCGCGTGGTGGCTGACGACGTGCACCTGGGTGGCACGCTGGGCCGCTACGCGGTGACCGAGCTCAAGGGCAAGACGATCGCCGTGATCGACGACCGCACGGCCTACGGCCAGGGCGTGGCCGACGAGTTCGAAAAAGGCGTGAAGGAAAAGGGCGGCGCGATCGCCAAGCGCGAGTTCACCAACGACAAGGCGACGGACTTCACCGCCATCCTGACCAGCATCAAGGCCGCCAAGCCCGACGTGGTGTTCTACGGCGGCATGGACGCGGTGGCCGGCCCGATGATCCGCCAGATGAAGCAGCTGGGCATCACGGCCAAGTTCATGGGCGGCGACGGCATCTGCTCGGGCGAGCTGCCCAAGCTGGCGGCGGGCGCGATGGCCGATGGCCAAGTGGTGTGCGCCGAGGCCGGTGGCGTCGAAGGCGCCAGCAAGGTCAGCATGGAGAAGTTCAAGGCCGACTTCAAGAAGAAGTTCAACGCCGATGTGCAGATCTATGCCCCGTACGTCTACGACGCCACGATGGTCATGGCCGATGCCATGGTCAAGGCCGGCTCCGCCGACCCCAAGGTCTACCTGCCTGTCCTGGCCAAGACCAGCGGCTACAAGGGCGTGACCGGCACCATTGCCTTCGACGAGAAGGGCGACATCAAGAACGGCGCCCTGACGCTCTACACCTACAAGGGCGAGAAGCGCGAGCAGATCGCCGTGGTGCGCTGATCCAGCGCGGCACGCTGTGCAAAGCAAAGGCCCCGCTATGCGGGGCCTTTTTCATGGTGTCAGAGCCACTGCTCGGGCGCCGCTGGATAGGCGGCGAGCACCGGCCCGAGGCTGTTCGCCAGCGGCTGCAGCCAGGGCTCGAAATGCCGCCATTGGTCCAGCGCGTCTTTGTAGATCGGCTGCCGCACCTGCTCGGAGCTGACCGTCGCCACCACCCGCTGGGTCTGGTGGAAATCGAGGCTCCGGGCCTCGAACGGCACACCGATGTAGTCGAACAAGCGACGGATCTCGCACTCGGGCTCGGCGACCAGGTCTTCATAGCAGACCCGGTGGACCTTGCCTGGCAGCACCGCGTCGAAATGCGCCATCAGCTCGACATAGTCGCGGTAGAGCCGACCGATGTCCTCCAGCTTGTACGAATCGTTCTGCCCGCGCGGGAAGAGCTGCGCGAAGATCGACAGGCCGCAGGCCATCGGGTGGCGCCGCACGTCGATGATCCTGGCCTCGGGCAGGAGCATCTGGATCAGGCCGACCTGCGTGAAATTGGCGCCCATCTTGTCGAGGAAGAAGGGCTTGCCCAGCCGGCGGTGTGGCTCGACAGCGGCAAGATAGCGCGCCCCCAGCGTCGCTGCGTCCTCGGCGCCCAGGCCTTCCAGCACCTCCCAGTAGCTGACGCCTCGGGCTGCGGCATCGACCTGCAGCTGGCGCGAGATGGCGCCCAGGTCGGACAGCTCGCGCGTGCCCTCGATCTGCGAATGGCTGGCGAGGATCTGCTCGACCAGGGTCGAGCCGGCGCGCATCATGCCGACCACGAAGACCGGCGCCCGGCTGGGCGACCCGAAGCCCGCCCGACGCGCGAAGAACTCCATGGTGAAGAACTCCCGACAGCGGCCGACGTAGCCGCTGAGCACCGCGGGGTCGTGCTCGATGGTCGAGCGATGCAGTGCGTTGCCCTCGGCGTAGTGCTGGAACGACGCCTCGTACATTGCGCGATCGGCGTTCGCCTTGCCCAACGCGAAATGCAGTCGCACCCGGTCTTCGGTGGCGAGGCCAGGGCGAGACAGCTGCGCCTCCATGCCGGCAACGTCAGCGCCCTCGAAACGGAAGGTCTTGAGGTCGGCCAGAGCCCACCAGGCCTCGCCGCTGCCGGGCTCGATCGAGATCGCCCGGCGATAGGCGGCCACGGAGTCTTCGCGGCGGCCCAGCAGCCTGAGCGCATTGCCATAGCGTACCCAGCCGGTCACCACGTTCGGGTGGTCTTCGGTGAGCGCCCGCCATATCTCGACCGACGCCGCGTAGTCCTCGACCGCCTCCAGCGACCTGGCCTTGAGCGCGCGGAAGTTCGGGTTGCCAGGCTCCTTGGCCAGCAGGGCCTGTGCGTCCTCCAGTGCAGCAGGCGCCGCGCCCGTGCGCAGCAAGACATTGGCCCGCAAGGCGCGCGCGGCGAGCAGGCCCGGCGACGCCTTCAGGCAACGCGCCAGCAGGTCCAGTGCCGGTTTGTCGTGCCCTTGCGAGGCAGCGATGCTGGCCAGCAGATGCAATGCCGTTGCATCGTTCGGATACTGGGCCAGATGCTCTCGCAGCAGTTGCGTCGCCCGCCCGAGCTTGCCACTTTGCGCGAGCGAGGCCGCTTCGCGCACGCGCGGGTGCTGCGCATGTAGAGTCTGAGGCGCTGCCGGTTTCATCGCACTCCCTGTCGCAACTTTGCGCGGACGATGGCGAAGCGGAGTTTAGGGCCCGCACCCGGCTGGCCGTGCTCGGGTGGCAAGCGTCGGGGGCATGAAAAACGGGCCTGAAGGGCCCGTGTTTTCTAGGTTGCTGGCGGAGGGGGCGGGATTCGAACCCGCGGTGGGCTATTAACCCACACACGCTTTCCAGGCGTGCGACTTAAACCGCTCATCCACCCCTCCGCAAGGGTAGCCTTGGATTCTAGCCGAGGCTCAGCGGGTGCCACCGGGTTGAGTGACCGGACTGCGCATCAGGGCCATGGCAGAGCCGACCAGCGCCGACACTTCGCTCATGTTGCCGGGCACGATCATGGTGTTGTTCTTCTGCGCAAGCTGGGCGTAGGCCTCGACCGCTTTCTCGGCGACCTTGAGCTGCACGGCCTGCTCGCCGCCGGGCTCTCGGATGGCGGCGGCGATCTGGCGGATCGCGCCGGCGGTCGCCTCGGCCACCGCCGAGATGGCGGCAGCCTCGCCCTGGGCCTTGTTGATCTCGGCCTGCTTGGCGCCCTCGGACCGGGCGATGAAGGCTTCTCGCTCGCCGGTGGCGATGTTGATCTGCTCTTGCCGGCGGCCTTCGGACGCGGCGATCAGCGCGCGCTTCTCGCGCTCGGCGGTGATCTGGGCCTGCATCGAGTGCAGGATGGCGGCCGGTGGCGTCAAGTCCTTGATTTCGTAGCGCAGCACCTTCACCCCCCAGTTCAGTGCCGCCTCGTCCAGCGCGGCCACGACCGAGCCGTTGATGACCTCGCGCTCTTCGAAGGTGCGGTCCAGCTCCATCTTGCCGATCACGCTGCGCAGCGTGGTCTGCGCCAGCTGGGTGATGGCGACGATGTAGTTCGACGAGCCATAACTGGCGCGCATCGGGTCGGTCACCTGGAAGTACAGGATGCCGTCGACCGTGAGCTGGGTGTTGTCGCGCGTGATGCAAACCTGGCTCGGCACATCGAGCGGAATCTCCTTCAACGAGTGGCGGTAGGCCAGCCGGTCGACGAAGGGCACGAGGAAGTTCAGGCCCGGCGCCAGGGTGGCGTGGTAGCGGCCCAGGCGCTCGACGACCCAGGCGTTCTGCTGGGGCACGACCTTGACCGAGCGGATGATGAACAGCGCCGCGATGACGAACAGGACGATGGCGATGATTTCCATGGGTTTCCTTGTGGGGGGCAGGGCGCTTCAGGCGGTGGCGCGGTCCAGAACGAGTTGCAGGCCTTCGACGGCCACGATCACGTGCTCGCCGGGCGCCGGTTCGCCTGCGCCGGCGAAGCGTGCACTCCAGGCGGCGCCACGGTAGCTCACCTTGGCGTGGCGGTCGGCGCCCCAGGCGTCCACCTGCACGCGGCCGCCGACGTCGAGGTTGAGGTCCGGGTTCTCGGCCGCGCGGGGCGCAGCGGGCTTCGCCAGCTGCCGGCGGTGCCAGACCATGACGGCCGAGCCGCCGACGAGGGCAGCCAGCACGAGCTGGCCGCTGAACGGCAGGTGGGCGTGCGCGCCGAGGGCGCCGGCCGCCGTGCCGATGGCGAGCATCAGCAGATAGAAGGTGCCAGACGTCAGCTCCATCAGCACCAGCACGCCGGTGGCCAGCCACCAGGCGGTTGCATCGGTCCAGTCCATCTCGGCGTCCTCCTTCGACCCGGTTCGGGCCGACTGCATTGTCAAACGGAACGCGAGTCAACGGCCCTACACTTCGCGCTTTCCATTTTCAGCCCGCCCGGGCCGGAGCCGCCGCCATGCAGCGCTTTTCCTTTCCCATCGTGATCATCGATGAGGACTTCCGTTCCGAGAACACCTCGGGCTTGGGCATCCGCGCGCTGGCCGAGGCGATCCAGAAAGAGGGCTTCGAGGTCACGGGCGTGACGAGCTACGGCGACCTGTCGCAGTTCGCACAGCAGCAAAGCCGTGCCAGTGCGTTCATCCTGTCGATCGACGACGAAGAGTTCACCCCCGGCCCCGAGCTGGACCCGGCCGTGCTGAACCTGCGCAAGTTCATCGAGGAGATCCGCTTCAAGAACGCGGACATTCCGATCTATGTCTACGGCGAGACGCGCACCTCGCAGCACCTGCCCAACGACGTGCTGCGCGAGCTGCATGGCTTCATCCACATGTTCGAGGACACGCCCGAGTTCGTGGCCCGCCACATCATCCGCGAGGCCAAGAG
>JBGAGZ010000086.1:0-21327 GCA_044226465.1 Burkholderiaceae bacterium
CTGGTGGCTGACCACCTCGGCGTCGGCGGGCGCTTCCTTGAGCGTGGAGATGAAGAACTGGCTGGCTTTCATGGGCGGCTTGTCAGAAGGCGAGCGACCGCGGCTTTTCGCTTCGGGAAAGCGAGGGTCTGTGCCCTGTCTGCCGCCGGTGCTATATTGATTTCAGTTCAAAAATTGGGGTTTGATTATGCTCGACCGGGAGGGCTACAGGCCTAACGTCGGCATCATCCTGCTCAACGCCCGCAACCAGGTGTTTTGGGGCAAGCGGCTGCGCACCCATTCCTGGCAGTTCCCGCAAGGGGGCATCAAATACGGCGAATCGCCCGAGCAGGCGATGTTTCGCGAGTTGCACGAGGAAGTGGGCTTGCACCCCGAGCACGTGCAGATCCTCGCCCGCACGCGCGACTGGCTGCGTTACGAGGTGCCCGACCACTTCATCCGCAAGGATGCGCGCGGCCACTACAAAGGGCAGAAGCAGATCTGGTTTCTGCTCAGGCTGATGGGCCGCGACAGCGACATGAACCTGCGCGCCACTGACCACCCCGAGTTCGACGCCTGGCGCTGGAACGAGTATTGGGTGCCGCTGGACGTGGTGATCGAGTTCAAGCGCGGCGTCTACCAGATGGCGCTGACCGAACTCGCACGCTTCCTGCCCAAGGTAAACCACCACAACCGCTACCTGCGCAGCGGCATGCGGCCCCACGGGCGAGATGATCGGCGGCGTGGCGACGAAGCGGCGCCGGACGAGGCGCCGGCGGAAGACCACGACGGCTCGACGGCGCACTGAGGACGGTGCGTGATTGTGGCTTCGGCCCGGCTCCTACCGGGGCCTTCACGTCCGCTGCGCGGACATGAGCCTTCGCCGCAATCTGGTGCTGGCTAGGCCAGCACCAGATTGTCACGGTGGATCAGTTCGGGTTCGGCGGCGTAGCCCAGCAGGCCTTCGATCTGGGACGAGGGCTTGCGCGCAATGAGGCGGGCCTCGGCGCTGGAGTAGTTGGCCAGGCCACGCGCCACCTCGGCACCGGCTGCGGACCGCACGGCGATCACGTCGCCGCGGTGAAACTCGCCCTCGACCTCGACCACGCCGATGGGCAGCAGGCTCTTGCCCTCGTCGCGCAGCTTGATCACCGCGCCGTCGTCCACCCGCACCGCGCCACGCAGTTGCAGGTGGTCGGCCATCCACTGCTTGCGCGCCGCCAGCTTGGCCGTGCCAGCCAGCAAGGCCGTGCCGATGGCCTCGCCAGCCACCAGCCGCAGCAGCACGTCCGGCTCGCGGCCCCAGGCGATGACGGTGCTGGCGCCGCTGCCGGCCGCACGCTTGGCGGCCAGCACCTTGGTGATCATGCCGCCACGGCCGATGCTGGAGCCGGCGCCGCCGGCCATCGCCTCCAGCGCAGGGTCGCCGGCCACGGCTTCGTCGATGAAGCGTGCGGAGGTGTCCTTGCGCGGGTCGGCCGAATACAGGCCGCGCTGGTCGGTCAGGATCACCAGCGCGTCGGCTTCGACCAAGTTGGCCACCAGGGCGCCCAGGGTGTCGTTGTCGCCGAACTTGATCTCGTCGTTGACGACCGTGTCGTTCTCGTTGATGACCGGGATGACCTTCAGGCCCAGCAGCGTCAGCAGCGTCGAGCGGGCGTTGAGGTAGCGCTCGCGGTCGGCCAGGTCGGCATGGGTGAGCAGCACCTGGGCGCTGCCCATGCCGTGCGCCGAGAGCTTCTGCTCGTACATCTGCGCCAGGCCCATCTGGCCCACGGCGGCCGCCGCCTGCAGCTCGGGCAGTTCCTTGGGCCGGGTCGCCCAGCCCAGGCGCTTCATGCCCTCGGCGATGGCGCCACTGGACACCATCACCACCTCGCGCCCCTGAGCGGCAAGGGCCGCCAGCTGCCGGCACCAGTTGTCGATGGCGTCGGCATCCACGCCCCGGCCCTCGTTGGTGACCAGGCTGGAGCCAACCTTGACGACGATGCGGCGCGCGGACTTCAGAGCCTCGCTCATACCGAGGCCTCCGTGTCGTCCCCCATGGTGTCGAAGCGTGGGTCCGGCTCGGGCTCCACCGGGCGAGACACGGTGACCACATGGTCCCAGATCGCGTGGATCAGGGGCTGAAGACCTTCGCGGGCCAGCGCAGAGATCTGGAACACCGGGCCCTTCCATTTGTAGCGCTTGACGAAGTCCTTGACGCGCTTCTCGCGTTCCTCTGCCGGGACCATGTCGAGCTTGTTCAGCACCAGCCAGCGCGGCTTGTCGTACAGGCTCTGGTCGTACTTGCGCAGCTCTTCGACGATGGCCTTGGCATGGGCCACTGGGTCGACGCTGTCGTCGAACGGGGCCATGTCGACGATGTGCAGCAGCAGACGAGTGCGTTGCAGGTGGCGCAGGAACTGGTGGCCCAGCCCGGCGCCCTCCGACGCCCCCTCGATCAGGCCGGGGATGTCGGCCACGACGAAGCTCTTCTCCGGCCCGACGCGCACCACGCCCAGGTTGGGGTGCAGCGTCGTGAAGGGGTAGTCCGCGATCTTCGGCCGCGCGTTGGAGACCGCCGTGATGAAGGTCGACTTGCCGGCGTTCGGCATGCCCAGCAGGCCGACATCGGCCAGCACGCGAAGTTCCAACCGGACCTTGAAGGCCTCGCCGGGCCAGCCCGGAGTCTTCTGGCGCGGTGCGCGGTTGGTGCTGCTCTTGTAGTGAAGGTTGCCGAAGCCGCCGTCGCCGCCCTTGGCGATCAGCACGGGCACGTCGGGCTCGATCAACTCGGCCAGCACGCGGTCGGTTTCGACCTCGGTGATGATGGTGCCGACTGGCATGCGCAACGTGATGTCCGGGCCGGCGGCGCCGAAACAGTCCGAACCGCGGCCCGCCTCGCCATTCTTGGCCTCGTGGCGGCGGGCGTACCGATAGTCGATCAGCGTGTTGAGGTTGCGGTCGGCCACCGCCCAAACACTGCCCCCGCGCCCGCCGTCGCCGCCGTCGGGGCCGCCGAACGGGATGAACTTCTCGCGCCGGAAGCTCGCGCAGCCGGCGCCACCGTTGCCGGCGGCGATGTCGATGGTGGCTTCGTCAACGAACTTCATGGTCAGGGCTGATGGTTGGGCAAGCGGTGAGGCACGGGCGCAAAAGCGAAAAAGCCCCGGCAAGCCGGGGCTTTGCAGCAGCGTGCGCCGTGTTTAAAGCGGGGTGACGCTGACGGTGTGGCGGTTCAGTTCGCCCTTGACGGCGAACGACACGGTGCCATCGACCAGCGCGAACAGCGAATGGTCGCGGCCCATGCCGACGTTGGTGCCGGCGTGGAACTTGGTGCCGCGCTGGCGCACGATGATCGAGCCGGCCGAGATGACTTGGCCGCCGAACGCCTTGACGCCAAGCATCTTGGGCTGGGAGTCGCGGCCGTTCCGGGTGGAACCGCCGCCTTTTTTCTGTGCCATGGTTGACGAACTCCTGCTTCAGGCTTTCAGCCGTTGACCGCGCTGATTTCCAGCTCGGTGTACTGCTGGCGGTGGCCGCCGTGCTTCTGGTAGTGCTTGCGACGGCGCATCTTGAAAATGCGCACCTTGTCGTGCTTGCCGTGCGCCACGACCGTGGCCTTGACGCTCGCGCCGCTCACCAGGGGGGTCCCGACCTTCAGGCCCTCGCCGTCACCGACGGCCAGCACCTGATCAATCACGATTTCCTGGCCAACGTCCGCAGCAATCTGTTCTACCTTGATCTTTTCGCCGGCTGCAACCTTGTATTGCTTGCCACCGGTTTTTATGACCGCGTACATATGTGCCCTTCGAAATGACTTGCCCCGCAGTCTTGCGACCCGGTCGGCAAAGCTCCGCCTGGACCATTCCGGGCGAAGCCGAGTATTGTAGCAAGTCCTCAGGGAAACTGCCAATGCCCCGAGCGGGCCCCATCTTGCGCCGCCCAGGGGGCCCGGTGACCCTTCCTATAATTGATGGTTTCGCCCGAGCCCACGCGCCCAATGCCCGCCACGGACACCCCCTTGCCGGCCGCCCCGATCCAGGACCTGATGGCCGAGAGCATGGCACGGGTCGACGCGGTCATCCGCGAGCGCCTATCGTCGGACGTCGCACTGATCGAGCAGATCTCGCACTACATCATCGGTGCCGGCGGCAAGCGCATCCGTCCCCGTCTGGTGCTGCTGTTCGCCGAGGCGCTGGGCCACGAGGGCTCCGAGCCTTACGAACTGGCTGCCGTGGTGGAGTTCATCCACACCGCCACCTTGCTGCACGACGACGTGGTCGACGAGTCTTCCCTGCGCCGCGGTCGGGCCACGGCGAATGCCCTGTTCGGCAACGCCGCCAGCGTGCTGGTCGGAGACTTCCTCTATTCGCGCGCTTTCCAGATGATGGTCTCACTGGACCGCATGCGCGTGCTCGAGGTGCTGGCCGAGGCGACCAATGTGATCGCCGAGGGCGAGGTGCTGCAGTTGATGAACATGCACGACCCCGACCTGGCCGTTGCTGACTACTTGCGCGTGATTCGCTACAAGACCGCGAAGCTGTTCGAAGCCAGCGCCCGGTTGGGCGCGGTGCTCGCGGGCGCGTCGCGCGAGGTAGAAGACGCCTGTGCCGACTATGGCCGCGCCCTGGGCACGGCCTTCCAGTTGGTCGACGATCTGCTGGACTACGAGGGCGACACCCAGGCCCTGGGCAAGAACGTGGGCGACGACCTGCGCGAAGGCAAGCCCACGTTGCCGTTGTTGGTGGCGATGGAGCGCGGCACGCCCGAGGAGCGCGACATGATCCGCCACGCGATTGAGTATGGCGAAGTGGAGCGGCTCCCGGAAATCGTGGCCATCGTGCGCCGAACCGGGGCGCTGCAGGCGACCCGCGACGCTGCGCGCGTCGAGGCGGAAGCAGCGCGTGAACACTTGCGCGTGCTACCACCATCGAAGGCCCGCGAAGCTCTGCTAGAATTATCAGCTCGGTCGGTGGAGCGCTCGTCCTGAACAGTCAGGGCAGCCGCGACGACGGTCGCATCGGGGTGTAGCTTAGCCTGGTAGAGCGCTACGTTCGGGACGTAGAGGCCGGAGGTTCGAATCCTCTCACCCCGACCAGGAATTCATTTCTGTTCGCCATCACAGTGCGCCGCGCCATGCGGCCGGTGTCTCGCCAGGGACACGAAGCGTGACGAGGTGTTCATTCCGCCACTTGTTCCGGGGCGGTTGCAATTTACAGCCCCAGATCGATCGGCGATGATGGCCGATCCTGGCCTCATTGCGCCGTCGCTGGCGCTCGTCTGTGTCGTCTGTGGATACCCTGATCGAAGCCCCCTCTTCTGCGCTGTCTGGCGTGGCCCGCGTGCTGGTGCATGGCGGCAAGCTCAAGGTGCAGCGGGCCGAAGAACTGGCGGCCACGGCGCGCGACAAGCGCATCAGCTTTGTCGCCGCTTTGATGGATGCGGGCGACATGACACCATCGGCGCTTGCTCACAGTCTGTCATCGGCCCTGTCGGTGCCTTTGCTGGACCTGGATGCGGTCGACCCGCAGCGGCTGCCCCGCAGCTTCCTGGACGCCAAGCTGATCGGCCAGTACAAGGTGTTGCCGCTGTCCAAGCGCGGCAGCCGTCTGTTCCTGGCCTGCGCCGACCCGACCGACCAGGAAGCAACCGAGCGCATCAAGTTCGCCACCCAACTGGCGCCGGAATGGGTGCTGGTCGAGTACGACAAGTTGGCCCGGCAGATCGACGCCCAGGCTACGCCCGCCTCCCAGGCCCTGGAGGCGCTGGCCAGCAGCGACTTTGAGTTCGACGTCACAGAAGAGGATGCCGCCCAGCCGGCCACGGCCGAGGTGGCGACCGAGGTCGAGGATGCGCCCGTTGTACGCTTCCTGCAGAAGATGCTGGTCGACGCAATCAACCTGCGCGCGTCCGACCTGCACTTCGAGCCCTACGAGTTCAACTACCGGGTCCGCTTCCGGGTCGACGGCGAGTTGCGCGAGATCACCCAGCCCCCGATTGCGATCAAGGACAAGCTTGCTTCGCGGATCAAGGTCATTTCCAGGTTGGACATCTCCGAAAAGCGCGTGCCGCAGGACGGCCGGATGAAGCTTCGTTTCGGCACCAAGTCGATCGACTTCCGTGTCAGCACGCTGCCCACGCTGTTCGGCGAGAAGATCGTGATCCGTATCCTCGACTCGTCCAGTGCCAAGCTTGGCATCGAGGCGCTGGGCTACGAGGCCGCCGAAAAGGAGCGTCTGCTCAACGCCATCCACCGCCCATACGGCATGGTGCTCGTGACCGGGCCGACCGGCTCGGGCAAGACGGTGTCGCTCTACACCTGCCTGAACATCCTGAACCAGCCGGGGGTGAACATCTCCACGGTCGAGGACCCGGCGGAAATCAACCTGCCCGGCATCAACCAGGTCAACGTGAACGACAAGGCTGGCCTGAACTTCGCGGTGGCGCTGAAGTCCTTCCTGCGCCAGGATCCGGACATCATCATGGTCGGCGAAATCCGCGACCTGGAGACGGCTGACATCGCGATCAAGGCCGCGCAGACCGGGCACATGGTGATGTCGACCTTGCACACCAACGACGCGCCGTCGACGCTGACCCGCATGCTGAATATGGGGGTGGCACCGTTCAACATCGCGTCCAGCGTGCTGCTGATCACGGCCCAGCGCCTGGTTCGGCGGCTGTGCGAAAACTGCAAGAAGCCGGCCGATTACCCACGCGCTGCCCTGCTGAAGGCGGGCTACACCGAATCGGACCTCGACGGCAGTTGGGTGGCCTACAAGGCCGTGGGCTGCAACAGCTGCAACAACGGCTACAGGGGCCGTGTCGGCATCTACCAGGTCATGCCGGTCACGGAAGAGATCCAGCGCATCATCCTATCGCAGGGCACCTCGCTGGACATTGCCGTCCAGGCTCAGAAGGAAGGCGTGCGCGACCTACGTCAGTCCGGCCTGGTCAAGGTCCGGGTCGGCGCCACCACGCTCGAGGAAGTGATCGCCGCCACCAACGAGTGAACGGCGGCCGGGCGGGCGGCGGCACCTGACGCACAATCTCGACGAACCACACATCGATCAATTGGGGATCGGCCGGAGGCTCAATGGCAACTGCAGCGGCAGCGAAGAACGTCAAGGAATTCATCTTCGAGTGGGAAGGCAAGGACCGCAACGGCAAGATCGTTCGCGGCGAATTGCGTTCTGGGGGCGAGGCCGCCGTCAGCGCCAGCCTGCGTCGCCAAGGCGTCATGGTCACCAAGATCAAGAAGCGGCGCACCGGCGGCGGCAAGTCGATCAAGGCCAAGGACATTGCCGTCTTCACCCGCCAACTGGCAACGATGATGAAAGCCGGCGTCCCGTTGCTCCAGGCCTTCGACATCGTCGGCCGCGGCGCCACCAACCCCCGGCTGACCAAGCTGCTGATGGACATCCGCTCGGACGTCGAGACCGGCACGAACCTGTCGTCGGCCTTCCGCCGCCACCCGCAGTACTTCGACGCGCTGTACTGCAACCTGGTCGAGGCCGGCGAGGCCGGCGGTATCCTGGAAGAATTGCTCGCCCGACTGGCGATGTACCAGGAGAAGACCTTGGCGATCAAGCAGAAGGTCAAGTCCGCGCTGATCTACCCGATCTCGGTGCTCGTCGTGGCCTTCGTGGTCGTCACGGTGATCATGATCTTCGTGATCCCGTCCTTCAAGTCAGTCTTCACCTCGTTCGGTGCCGAGTTGCCGGCCCCGACCCTGTTCGTGATGGGTATGAGCGAGGTGTTCGTCAAGTACTGGTGGCTGATCTTCGGCGTCATCTTCGGTGGCGGCTACACCTTCATGCAGACCTGGAAGCGGTCCGAGAAGGTGCAGTTCGCGATGGACCGGTTCCTCTTGCGCCTGCCGATCTTCGGCGACCTGATCCGCAAGGCCATCATTGCCCGCTGGACCCGCACCCTGTCGACCATGTTCGCGGCGGGTGTGCCGCTGGTCGAGGCACTCGACTCGGTGGGCGGCACCGCCGGCAACTCGGTCTACATGCTGGCCACGCAGCAGATCCAGCGCGAGGTGGCCACGGGGACGGCCTTGACCACGTCGATGACCCAGACCGGTGTCTTCCCGAACATGGTGCTGCAGATGGCGGCGATCGGCGAAGAGTCCGGCGCGCTCGACGACATGCTGTCGCGCGCCGCCGATTTCTACGAAGAGGAAGTCGACGAGATGGTCAAGGGCCTGTCGACCTTGCTGGAGCCCATCATCATCGTGTTCCTGGGGACACTCATCGGCGGCATCGTGGTGTCGATGTATCTGCCGATCTTCAAGCTCGGCCAGGTGGTCTGACGTGCCGCTGGGCGCAGATGCACTGAGCCTGTGGCTCTCGGTGCCGGTGCTGGCCTTGCTCGGCCTGTGCGTCGGCAGTTTCCTGAACGTGGTGGTGCACCGGCTGCCGCGCATGATGGAGCGCGACTGGTGGGGTGACGTCGCGCACCAGTTGTCCGACGGCGAATCGTACAAGCGTTGCTTTGGGGCCGAGCCACCCAAGCCCGTGGCAGCCACGGCCGTGGAGCTTCAAAAAGGCCTCGAGGGGCTGGCACCCTATGGCTTGGCCAAGCCCCGCTCGGCCTGCCCGGCCTGCGGGCACGCGATTGCCTGGTACGAGAACATACCGCTGCTCAGCTGGCTGTGGCTGCGAGGCCGCTGCTCGGCATGCAAGACCTCCATCTCGGCGCGGTACCCGCTGTTGGAGGTGCTCACTGCGGCGCTGTTCGCCGGGGCCGGCTGGCGCTTCGGTGCGCAGCCGGTGGCCCTGCTGTGGTGTGCGGTGCTGGCCGTTCTGGTGGCCCTGGCCGCCATCGACTGGGACACCACCTTGCTGCCCGATTCCATGACGCTGCCCCTGCTGTGGGCCGGGCTGGCCGCGGCTGCCCTGG
The DNA here is from genome assembly GCA_044226465.1 of Burkholderiaceae bacterium. Classification (GTDB taxonomy): domain Bacteria; phylum Pseudomonadota; class Gammaproteobacteria; order Burkholderiales; family Burkholderiaceae_C; genus Ideonella. Next base: position 8,869 of record JBGAGZ010000086.1, read on the forward strand.
GCTGGACCGTGCCGCTGCCCGAAGCATTGTGGGGCGCGTTTGCCGGCTACCTGTCGCTGTGGTCGATCTACTGGCTGTTCAAGAAGACCACCGGCAAGGAAGGCATGGGCTTCGGGGACTTCAAGCTGCTGGGTGCCCTGGGCGCCTGGCTCGGCTGGCAGGCCATCCTGCCCATCGTGCTCATGGCTTCGGTCATCGGCGCCATTGTCGGCATCGCCATGAAGCTCACGCGGGGCCTGCGCGAAGGCGGCTACGTGCCCTTCGGCCCCTTCCTGGCCGGCGGCGGCGTGGTGGTGCTGCTTGCCGGTACGCCCCGCGTGCTGGGCTGGATCGGGCAGTGAGCCCTGTCTCGGCCCCGCCATTGCGCGTGGGCCTGACCGGCGGCATAGGCAGCGGCAAGAGCACAGTGGCGGCGGCGCTGGTGCGGCGCGGCGCGCTGGTGGTCGACACCGACGCCATCTCGCGCCAGTTGACGGCCCCCGGCGGCGCCGCACTGCCCGCCATCGCCGAAGCCTTCGGCACCGCCATGATCGACTCGGCCACAGGCGCGCTTGACCGGGCCCGCATGCGGGCCGAGGTGTTCGCCAACCCCGCCGCCCGACGGCGTCTCGAAGCCGTCCTGCACCCCCTGATCGGTGCACAGGCGCTGGCCTACGCGACTGGCGCGCTGACCGGACAGCCCGTGGTCTTCGACGTCCCTTTGCTCACCGAGTCCACCCATTGGCGCCAGCGTGTCGACCGGGTGCTGGTGATCGACTGCGACGAGTCGGTGCAGGTCGAGCGAGTGACGCGGCGCTCCGGCTGGGCCGAGGCCGAAGTGCGGCGCGTGCTGGCCCAACAGGCCTCGCGGCGCGCGCGGCGGGCCATTGCCGACGCCGTGTTGGTGAACCAGGGACTCGATCTCGTCACCCTCGACGCTGCAGTGGGCCGCTTGTGGCGCCATTGGTGGCCACTGGCCGCATCGGGCGCTGTACGAGCCCTGTGAAACAATCGGCCGCCAACGGGCTCCAACGGACCCGGGACGCATCCCGCGCAAGGACGACACAGCTTGGTTCACTACGAATACCCGTTCAACGAAGGCATTCGCACGATGCTGCGGCTGGAGCACCTGTTCGCCCGGCTGCACACCTTGCTGCCGCGTGACTCGGCGGTCGACCACCACTTCGCCCTCGCCACGCTGTTCGAGATCATGGACGTGGCCTCGCGGGCCGACCTCAAGTCGGACCTGCTGAAAGACCTCGAGCGCCACAAGGCCCAGTTGCAGGCGTTCCGGGGCAACCCCAGCGTGTCCGAAGCGGCACTGGACGAGATCATCGGCCGCATCGACCATGCCCACGCCGGCCTGAACCACCTGAGCGGCAAGGCCGGCCACACGCTGACCGCCAACGAATGGCTGATGAGCATCCGCAGCCGCATCAGCATCCCCGGCGGCACCTGCTCCTTCGACCTGCCCGCCTACTACGCCTGGCAGCAACTGGCACCCGAGCAACGCCGCGCGGACCTGACCCACTGGGTGGACACCCTCGTGCCCTTGGCCGAGGCCCTTCTTCTGCTGCTGAGCCTGCTGCGCGACGCCGGTGTGCCCCACCGTGTGGTCGCCCAAGGCGGCCAGTACCAGCAGAGCCTGCCGGCTGGCCGCACCTACCAGCTGCTGCGCCTGCGCATCGACGAGTCGCTGGGGCTGGTGCCCGAGATCAGCGGCCACCGGCTGATGGTGTCGGTGCGCCTGATGCGCGCCGACGCCGAGGGTCGTCTCAAGACCTTCCACGAAGACGCGACATTCGACCTGGCGCTGTGCGCCTGAGCGACACCCCGCCGTGACCGACCAGACCAAGCCCGACACCACGGAGCGCGCCAAGCCGCGCATGGTGCCCTGCCCGTCCTGCCAGGCGCCCGCCCTGTTCTCGCCCGAGAGCCCGTTCCGCCCCTTCTGCAGCGCGCGCTGCCAGGGTCACGACTTCGGCGCCTGGGCCAAAGAGGCCTACCGCGTCGGCACCCAGTCACCCCCACCCGAAGACCAGGAATAGTCCAGCCAAGTGGCGGACGCAGACGGGCCTTGAAACGGCGCCGTCAGTCCCTATAATGCGTTTAGCACTCAACCCGCCGGAGTGCTAACAACGCCGGCGGCAGAGCAGCCTCTTCGGTGCCCGCTCGGCGGGCATGTCGTTGTGAATGAGCGCCAACTTCGTCGGCAGCCCTACACAGTCTTATTGCAAATGCACAAAGGAGATGCAATGAAGCTTCGTCCGTTGCACGATCGCGTGATCGTCAAGCGCCTGGAAAACGAAACCAAGACCGCCTCGGGCATCGTGATCCCCGACAACGCCGCCGAGAAGCCTGACCAGGGCGAAGTGCTGGCCGTCGGCCCCGGCAAGCGCAACGACAAGGGCGACTTCGTGGCCCTGAACATCAAGGTCGGCGACCGCGTGCTGTTCGGCAAGTACTCGGGCCAGACCGTCAAGGTCGATGGCGAAGAACTGCTGGTGATGAAGGAAGACGACCTGTTTGCCGTCGTCGAGAAGTAATCAACCCGCCCTGAACTGAATTCGGAGAAATCAACATGGCAGCTAAAGACGTCATCTTCGGCGCAGACGCCCGTCACCGCATGGTCGAAGGCGTGAACATCCTGGCCAACGCGGTCAAGGTCACCCTGGGCCCCAAGGGCCGCAACGTCGTGCTCGAGCGCTCGTTCGGCGCCCCCACCGTCACCAAGGACGGTGTCTCGGTGGCCAAGGAAATCGAGCTGAAGGACAAGCTCCAGAACATGGGCGCGCAGATGGTCAAGGAAGTCGCTTCCAAGACCAGCGACAACGCCGGTGACGGCACCACCACCGCCACCGTGCTGGCCCAGGCCATCGTGCGCGAAGGCATGAAGTACGTGGCCGCCGGCATGAACCCGATGGACCTGAAGCGCGGCATCGACAAGGCTGTGCTGTCTCTGACGGAAGAGCTGAAGAAGGCCTCCAAGCCCACCACCACCAGCAAGGAAATCGCCCAGGTCGGCACGATCTCCGCCAACTCGGACGACTCGATCGGCAAGATCATCGCCGACGCGATGGACAAGGTCGGCAAGGAAGGCGTCATCACCGTCGAAGACGGCAAGAGCCTGAACAACGAGCTGGACGTCGTCGAAGGCATGCAGTTCGACCGTGGCTACCTGTCGCCCTATTTCATCAACCAGCCCGAAAAGCAAGTTGCCCTGCTGGACAACCCCTTCGTGCTGCTCTACGACAAGAAGATCAGCAACATCCGCGACCTGCTGCCCACGCTGGAGCAGGTGGCCAAGTCGGGCCGTCCGCTGCTGATCATCGCTGAAGAAGTCGAAGGCGAAGCGCTGGCGACTCTGGTGGTCAACACGATCCGCGGCATCCTGAAGGTCGTTGCCGTCAAGGCCCCGGGCTTTGGCGACCGCCGCAAGGCCATGCTGGAAGACATCGCCATCCTGACCGGTGGCAAGGTCATCGCCGAAGAAGTCGGCCTGTCGCTCGAGAAGGTCACGCTGGCCGACCTGGGCCAGGCCAAGCGCGTCGAAGTGGGCAAGGAAAACACCACGCTGATCGACGGCGCCGGCTCGGCAGCCGACATCGAAGCCCGCGTCAAGCAGATCCGCATCCAGATCGAAGAAGCCACCAGCGACTACGACCGCGAGAAGCTGCAAGAGCGCGTGGCCAAGCTGGCCGGCGGCGTCGCCGTCATCAAGGTCGGTGCCGCCACCGAAGTCGAGATGAAGGAAAAGAAGGCCCGTGTCGAAGACGCGCTGCACGCCACCCGTGCCGCCGTCGAAGAAGGCATCGTGGCCGGTGGTGGCGTCGCGCTGCTGCGCGCCCGTCAAGCCGCTGGCACGATCAAGGGCGACAACGCCGATCAAGACGCCGGCATCAAGCTGGTGCTCAAGGCCATCGAAGCCCCGCTGCGCGAGATCGTCTACAACGCCGGTGGCGAAGCCTCTGTCGTCGTGAACGCCGTGCTGGCCGGCAAGGGCAACTACGGCTTCAATGCCGCCAACGACACCTATGGCGACATGATCGAGATGGGCATCCTGGACCCGACCAAGGTGACCCGCACCGCACTGCAGAACGCCGCTTCCGTCGCCTCGCTGATGCTGACCACCGAAGCGATGGTCGCCGAAGCCCCGAAGGAAGACGCCCCGGCCGGCGGCATGCCCGGTGGCATGGGCGGCATGGGCGGCATGGGCATGGACATGTAAGTCCAGCGTCCGGGCTCCCTGCTCGAACCGAAAGGGCCACCGCGAGGTGGCCCTTTTTCTTTTGCGCAGCGTGGAGCAGGCCTGACGATCCAAGGCTCGTTCCGCGAGCCTGCGGCGCTCAGAATTCCGTCACCCACCCACCCTTTCCTTTCCTGGAGTGACGACATGCAACTGCGATCCCTGATGTCCGTGCTGTCCCTGGCCGCTGCGGCCACCTTGCTGCCGGCCACCGCCGCCCGCGCAGCCACGCCGGCCGACAACGGCTACTGCGCGAGCTCTGGCGGCACGCTGACCAAAGTCCACCCCTTCGGCAACACCAACTCCGATGCGGCCAACTGGGTGCAATACGGCGGCAGCACGCAAGCCTGCACCTTCACCGACGAGAACGGCGCCAGCATCACCGCTTGGGCGACGACCTTGACCAGCAAGAAACCGACGATGGCCGCGCTGGCTTACTACGCCAAGGTGCCCTGGAACGGCCAGGGCCACGGCAACCCGGCCGCGCTGTACTGCATCCAGATCGGCGGCACGCAGGTGATCGGCGTGCTCGGCAGCGGCAGCGGCTGGGCCACCGAAGCCGGCGCCGCCATCCGCAGCATGTGCATGTTTGCCGACATGTCGGCCATCGACGACTGGGGCCTGCTCTACCACGCCAACGACATCATCCGTGGCAAGGACCTGGCCGGCGTCCTCAAGTTCGCGAACCCCTACTGACCTTGGCTTTCGCGCGGCACGCCGGGAGCGGCATATGCTTGGCGTCGTGCCGCTGCCCCACCCCTTCTCGCCGGCCGCGCCACAGGCCCCGCGCCTGCTGGCGGTCGAGCCGTTGCGCCTGCAGGTGCGCGACGCGATCGAGAGCTACCTCGAGGCGCTGAACCGCGCCTCGCCGGTGGCCGAGCGGCTGATCCGCGCCTGGTCGCCCGCCGGCGACGACTGGTTGGGTGTCTCCGCGGTGCTGCACGCCGAGACCGGCGGCGCCACACCCACCGAGGTCTTCATCGGCGAGGGCCAGTTCAGCTTCGACGTCGAGATGGCCACGCGCAATGCCGTGGTGGCACCGGAGGCCTACGTGGTCGGCCTGCCGGTGACCGGCCGCATGAGCGTCACCATCGATGGCCAGGAGACTTTCGCCGAAGCCGGCGAAGGCGTGATCGTCGACCCGTCGCGCATCGAGCGCACCAGCCTCTCGGGCGGCTCGCACTTCGTCGAGTTCTACCTGCCGCGGCGCGAGATGCTGCGCCTGGCCGCGGAATGGGCGCCAGGCGTCGAGCCGAACGCGCCGCTGTTCGAGCCGCACCTGAAGGGCCCACTGGCGCAACGCCTGCTTTTCATGGCCACGCAGGCCGCCGAGCTGCTGCAGGCGCCGGGGCCTGCCGAGGGCAAGCGCATGCTCTTCGGGCGCTGGATCGAGATGATGGGCCTGTGCCTGCTGCACGAGCAGCCGCTCGCGCAGGCGCGCCAGCGCCGCTCGGCGATGGTCGCGCCCGCGCCGGCCAGCCTGCGTCGCGCGGTTGACTACATCCACGCACATTCGGACACCGCGATCGGCCTGGCCGACATCGCCGATGCGGCCTGCGTCAGTGTCAGCAGCCTGCTGCGCCAGTTCAACGGCCACCTCGGCCAGTCGCCTTTCGCCTTCCTGCGCGTGGTGCGCTTGGAGCGCGCACGCGCCGAACTGCGCGGCGACGGTGCACTGCCGGTGCGCGAGGTGGCGCTGCGCTGGGGCTTCCAGAACGCGAGCAAGTTCACCCGCGCCTACCAGCTGCAGTTCGGCGAGCGGCCGAGCGAGACGCGCGGCCGGCGCGGCTGAAGCCCCGGCAGGGCAATCCTGACCTGCTCGGCGACCGGCGATCCGCCTTCGGCATCGCCTCTCAAACGAGCACGTCGCCGCGAGCAAACCTCGGCGGCGTCGAGCGCGGCGTCCCGCTCGAACCGAGAGACCACCGCGATGCGGCCTTCGTGTTCGGCGCGTGACCCGCAGGAGGTGCACGGCGCTCAGCGGACCCGGCAGGCAGCGGGGGCGCTCATGACCGTGACGCCAGTGGTCACGTCGATGAGCGTCGCCGTCACCGTCCCGCCAACGATGAAGGCTTTCGAGATCGCGGTCGCGCCCTTCTTGATGTCGCGGGCGTTGCTGTCGAAATCGAACTCCACTTCGTTCAGCACCTCCTGGTGGGGGGCGCTCTCCGCCGAGTTGCCGCCCGACGTCAGGATGACCTTGTACCAGTCGCCCGGCTGGCCGCCGCAGTAGTAGCAGCCCAGTTCCTTCGCGTCGACCGATGCCCGCGAGCGGTCGGCCCGCTTCTCGCATTTGACGCTCAGCGTGGTGGCCTGGGCGGTCACGGCGACGAGGGAAAGAATGCTGGCGGCGGCGACGGCCAGCGCGCGGGCGTGGGGGTGGTTCATGGTTTGCTCCGGTTTGGGTTGGGCGCCGACGCGCGTGGTGGCGCCTGCCAGCCACAGAGCGGCGAACATCCGCCCTGATACACGCCGCCGTTCATCTCTTGTGCCGGCCATGCCGGCTGGACAATGCGCCATGCTTCGACCCCTCATCGTCTTGCTCGCGCTGGCCGCTGCGGCCCAAGCCGCGTGGTCCCAGGGCGCGACGCCGGCCGCCGCGCCCGCCAGCGGCGAGCCGTCCAGCCGCCCGCGCATCGGCCTGGTGCTCTCGGGCGGCGGCGCTCGCGGCCTGTCGCACATCGGCGTGCTGAAAGTGCTCGAGCGCGAGCATGTGCCGATCGACGTGATCGCCGGCACGTCGATGGGCGCGATCGTCGGCGGCCTGTATGCCAGTGGCATGCGGGCCGACGACATCGAGAAAGAGCTGCGCCGCATCGACTGGAACCTGCTGTTCGCCAGCCGCGTCAGCCGCCAGGCGCTGTCGCAACGCCGCAAGGAAGAGGACTTCATCATCCCCACCGCCATCGAGCTGGGCATGCGCGACGGAGAATTCCGCGCGCCCCAGGGCGCCGTGTCCAGCCGCGGGCTCGAGACCCTGCTGCGCCGGCTGACCTTGCCGGTGCGCGCGGTCGACAACTTCGACCGCCTGCCCATCCCATTCCGTGCCGTGGCCACCAACATGGAGAGCGGCGAAGCCGTGGTGCTCGGCGCGGGCGACCTGGCACTGGCGCTGCGCTCGAGCATGAGCGTGCCTGGCGTCTTCCCGCCCATCGAGGTGGACGACCGGGTGCTGGGCGATGGCGGCCTGGTCGACAACGTGCCGATCGATGTGGCCCGCGCCATGGGCGCCGACGTGGTCATCGCCGTCAACATCGGCACGCCGCTGTCAGGCCGCGAGACGCTGAGCTCGGTCATCGGCCTGACGGCGCAGATGATCAACATCCTCACCGAGCAGAACGTCAAGCGCAGCCTGGCCACCTTGACCACTCGCGACATCCTGATCGCGCCGAACCTGGGCACACTGACATCGGGCGATTTCGACCGTGCGGGCGACTTCATCCGCCTCGGCGAGGCCCAGGCCGACGAGGCGGCGCCTCGCCTGCAGGCCCTGGCCCTGCCCGAAGCGCAGTACGCCGAGTGGCGGGGCCAGCGCCACAGAGGAGAGGTGCCGTCGCCTCGCCTGGCCTTCGTGGCCTTCGAGAACACCACGCTGACGAACCCGCAGCGCTTTCAGGCCCAGCTGCAGTCGCAGCCTGGCGAAGTGTTCGACCCGCGCAAGGCCGCCGCCGATGCCCGCGAGTTCGCCGCCAGCGGCGACTATGTCCGCGCCGACTACCGCCTGGTCGACACCAACCATGGCGAGACTGGCCTGGTCTTCGATCTCGAGGACAAGCCCTGGGGCCCCAACTACCTGCGCGTGGGCCTGGACATGGCGACCGACTTCAGCGGGCGCAGCGCCTTCAACGTCAAGATCAACCACAACCGCCACTGGATCACGTCCAACGGCACCGAGTGGCGCAACCGCCTGCAGATCGGCGAGGTGCCGCTGGTCTACAGCGAGATCTATCACCCGCTCAACTGGACGCTGGGCCCGTCCGACGACTGGTTCCTGTCGGGCTGGACCCAGGGCGAGCGGCGGATCCAGTCACTGTTCGGGGCCAACGCGGGGCGCGAGTTCGCCAGCCTGCGCCGCACCACGGGCCAGGTGGGCATCGACCTCGGCCAGCCCTGGGGCAGCCTGGGCGAGCTGCGCCTGGGGCTGACCCACCTGAGCGGCCGCACCGAGGCGGTGCTGGTCTCGCTGCTGCGCGACGAGGACATCCAGCCCGAGTCCTGGAGCGAGACCGCGCTGCGCGCCCGACTGGTGATCGACCAGCTCGACTACGCGAACTTCCCGCTGTCGGGCTACCGCATCGAGGGCGAGCTGCAGTCGGGCCGGCGCCACCACCTGGGCGCCGACGACGACATGGCCCGCGTCGAGGGCGAAACCACCCTGGTGCGCACCTGGGGCGCGCACACGCTGAACCTGTACGGGCAGATGCAGGTGTCAGACGCCCGCGCGGACGCGATCGTCGGCCAGTACACGCTCGGCGGCTTCCAGCACCTGTCCGGCTACCGCCCGGGGCAGATCGCGGGCAACGCCCTGCTGTTCGGGCGTGTGAACTGGTACATGCGCGTGGCCCAGCCGCCGGTCTTCGCCCGCGCCTTCTTCGTCGGCGCCACGCTGGAAGCGGGCAACGCCTGGGAAAGCCGGCACCAGGTCGACCTGGGCAGGCTGCGCAGCGGCGCCAGCCTCTACCTGGGGGCGGACACGGGCATCGGCCCGATGGTGCTGGGGCTGACCTGGGCGCCGCAAGGCGAAACCGGCATCGCCCTGGTCATCGGCCGGCCCTGACTCAACCGCGTTTCGCCAAAAGCGCGCGAGCCACGCGCGAGCCGGTGGTCTGGCCCAGCGCGGCGCGGATGGCGACGCCGGCGTCGATCAGCTTGTCCAGGTCGATGCCGGTCTCGATGCCCAGGCCGTGCAGCAGGTACACCACGTCCTCGGTAGCGACGTTGCCGGTCGCGCCCTTGGCGTAAGGGCAACCGCCCAGGCCCGAGACGCTGGTGTCGAAGCTGGCGATGCCGAGCTCCAGGCTGGCGTAGACATTGCCCAGCGCCTGGCCGTAGGTGTCGTGGTAATGGCCGCTGACCTCGTCCAGCGGGTAGTGCTTCAGTGCCGCTTCGAGCGCGCGCTGCACCTTGCGCGGCGTACCGACGCCGATGGTGTCGGCCACGCCCACATGCTGCACGCCGATGCCCTTCATCAGGCGCGCGACCAGCTCGACCCGCTCGGGCGCGATCTCACCCTCGTAGGGGCAGCCCACGGCGCAGGAGATGGCGCCACGCACCTTGATGCCCGCCGCACGCGCGGCCTCGGCCACCGGGGCGAAGCGCTCGATCGACTCGGCGATCGAGCAGTTGATGTTGCGCTGGCTGAAGGCCTCGCTGGCGGCGCCGAAGACCACGATCTCGTCGGGCCGGGTCGGCACCGCCGCTTCGTAGCCCTTCATGTTCGGTGTGAGCACCGAGTAGCGCACGCCCGGCTGGCGCTGGATGCCGGCCATCACCTCGGCGTTGTCGGCCATCTGCGGCACCCACTTGGGGCTGACGAAGCTGGTGACCTCGATCTCGGTCAGGCCAGCGGCCTGCAGCGCATGGACCAGCGCGATCTTGTGCTCGGCGGCCACCGGCTGCTTCTCGTTCTGCAACCCGTCGCGCGGGCCAACCTCGACGATCTTGACTCGGGTGGGCAGGTTCATGGTTGGGCTCCGATCATTCGGTCGTTGCGACGGGCCGCCCCTGGCAGCGACATCCCCTTGGGGGACGGTCGCCAAAGGCGGCCCAAGGGTCGTTAATCCATGCGCAGCAGTTCGCCGCCCTCGGCCACTTGGTCCCCGACCGCGTAGAGCAGTTCCGCCACCGTGCCGGCACGCGGCGCGCTGATGGTGTGCTCCATCTTCATCGCCTCCATCACCGCCAGCGCCTGGCCCGCGGCCACGGCGTCGCCGGGCTTGACATGGAAGGCGATCACCTTGCCAGGCATCGGCGCGGTCAGGCGACCGGCGCCGCCTGCGGCGTCACCGGCGTGGGCGATGGGGTCGATCTCCTGCAGCTCCAGGCTGCCTGCGGCGCCGAACACCGCGACGCGCTCACCCTGCAGGTAGACGGCCAGGGTGTACCGCCGGCCGCCCAGGCTCACGTCGAAGCGGTCACCACCCAGCGGCTGCGCGCTGAAGGGCCAGCTCTGCCCTGCCAGGCCCAGCCGCAGCGCGCCGTCGTGCAGGCGCTCCAGCGTCGCCACGTGAGCGACCTTGCCCTGCTGCAGGTCGAAGCGGCGGCGCGCGCCACCATGGATGCGCCAGCCGTTGCGCCGGGACCAGGGGTCGGCCGTCTCCAGCGCGGTTTCGGCGACCAGCACCTGGGCGATGACCCCCGCCGCCGCCACTTCCAGCGGAAGGCCCGGGGCATCGAACAGCACCGCGCGCTCGCGCTCGATCAGCGCGGTGTCCAGGTCGGCGGTCGCGAACGAGTGGCTGGCCGCCACTCGGCGCAGGAAGGCCACGTTGGTGTTCAGGCCGACGATGTGGGTATCGCGCAGCGCGGCGTCCAGCCGGGCCAGTGCCTGGGCGCGGGTCTCGCCCCAGACGATGAGCTTGGCGACCATCGAGTCGTAGTACGGGCTGATCGCATCGCCCTCGCGCACGCCCGCGTCCACCCGCACATGGGCCGGCTCGTGGAATCGCTCGGCGTCGGCGTTGCGGCGGAAGGCCACGTGCTCGGGCCAGCGCAGCACGGCCAGGCTGCCGGTGGCGGGCAGAAAGTTCGCGTCCGGGTTCTCGGCGCAGATGCGGGCCTCGATGGCGTGGCCGTGGATCTTCAGCTCGTCTTGCTTCGCCGGCAGCGGCTGGCCGGCGGCCACGCGCAGCTGCCACTCGACCAGGTCGTGGCCGGTGATGGCTTCGGTCACCGGGTGCTCGACCTGCAGCCGGGTGTTCATCTCCATGAAGTAGAAGCGCAGGTCGCCGTCGCCCAGCTCTTCGGCGATGAACTCGACCGTGCCGGCCCCCACATAGCCGACCGCCTTGGCCGCTGCGACCGCCGCTGCACCCATCTCGGCGCGGCGCGCCTCGCTCATGGCGGGCGCGGGCGCTTCCTCCAGCACCTTCTGGTGGCGGCGCTGCACCGAGCAGTCGCGTTCGAAGAGGTAGACGCAGTCACCTTGCGTGTCACCGAAGACCTGGATCTCGATGTGGCGCGGCTTGGTCACGTAGCGCTCGACCAGCACGTGGTCGTCGCCGAAGCTGGCCTTGGCCTCGCGCTGGCACGAGGCCAGCGCGGCGGCGAAGTCCTCGGCCTTGTCGACCAGGCGCATGCCGCGGCCGCCACCGCCCGCGCTGGCCTTGATCAGCACTGGAAAGCCGATGCGCTCGGCCTCGGCCTGCAGGAAGGCGGGATCGTTGTTGTCGCCGTGGTAGCCCGGCACCAGTGGCACGCCGGCCTTTTCCATCAGCGCCTTGGCAGCGGACTTGCTGCCCATGGCCGCGATGGCCGACGGCGGCGGGCCGATGAAGACCACGCCCGCCTCGGCGCAGGCCGTGGCGAAGGCTTCGTTCTCGGACAGGAAGCCGTAGCCCGGGTGCACCGCCTGCGCGCCTGTGGCCTTGGCCGCGTCGAGGATGCGCTGCCATTGCAGGTAGCTGTCTTTCGCCGCGTTGCCGCCGATGTGTACCGCCTCATCGCAGGCACGCACGTGTTGCGCGTTTGCGTCGGCGTCCGAGTACACCGCCACCGTGCGCACGCCCAGGCGGCGGGCGGTTTCGGCCACGCGGCACGCGATCTCGCCGCGGTTGGCAATGAGGATCTTCTGGAACATCGGGTCGTCTCCGTCAGGCGCGCGCCGGGGCGGCGGCACCAAAGTGTTTCTTCAGCGCGCCGGCCAGCCCGCGCAGGAACTTGAACATCAGCACGATCATCAGCACGGCCACCACCAGCGCCAGCGCGAGCGCCGCGAAGAAGGCCAATGGGTGAGCCCAGGCCAGCCACAGCATCGCCGGCACCGCGGCGTCACCCAGCAGCGACAGGCCGATGTTTGAAAACGGCTCGGGCGAGGTGTTGGCCGCCGCCCGCATGCTGGCCTTGGCGGCGTGCGAGGTGGCGGCCAGGCCACCGCCCATCAGCGCGGCGATCACGGTCCAGGCTCCTGCATCGGCACCGACCACCCCGGCCGCCAGGGCCGCACCCGCGGGGATGCGGATGAAGGTGTGCAGCGCGTCCCACAGCGAATCGACCCAGGGGATCTTGTCGGCGAA
>JBGAGZ010000087.1:0-21355 GCA_044226465.1 Burkholderiaceae bacterium
CTTCAGGGCGAGCGACATCTGCTACTGGGATGCCGAGATCACGTTGGTCGTCAAAGCGAAATTGCCCGACGCATCGAGCGCCTTGTAGGTCACCGTATAGGTACGGCCCGGCGCCTGCTTGACAAAGAAGGTGTTGGTCTCGGTACCGACCTTGGCGTCAACATCCTTCACGTCGAGCACCTGATTGGACTCAATCTTGTCCAGCAGGATTTCAGGATTCGGATCGTGGGCGTCAGCACCGGCTTGGTTGGCCATGACCTTCAAATATCCTGGGCGATCCTTGGCGGGTGCTGTCTTTAGCTTGGTTGTCAGCGTAGGTGCAACCGTATCGAGAGGCTTGAGCTGAACCACTGGGGTCTCGTAGTACTTGAAACCCTTGAAAGGAATCAGCATGCGAGTCTTCAGCAGTTCAGGGAAGGCCCGGTGAGTGCGCAGCGAGAAAGTAACCGAATCTCCAATTTTGATCCCGAAGTCAGGATCAGTTTCGCTGACGGGGGACCACCCCACAACCTTCTGGGTCGTCTCTTCAATCTGCTCGATTTGACCACTCCAACCCGCTGGCGAATCGACCATCTTGGTGCTCATGCTGAAGGTCGTGTCGTCCAGGAGGAAATCTGCTTTGCCAACCGCATCGAACTGGCGACCCACAGTGACAGCCCTCACCAGTTCACCGCTGATGTTGGACACCGTATACGTGTACTTTGCAACCTTGGTGCCGTCGCCTTTCACGACATGAATGCCGTCCGCAATAATGGTTAGGCCCAATTGCTCCGGCGTGTAAAGCGATTTGGGAGCGGCTTGTGCGATAGATGCGGCAGCGAGCAGCGGGATTGCTGTGAATCGACCCATCTCGGATTCTCCTGGTTTGTGGGTGAAGTGGGGCGGGTCGCCGCCATCAGCTTTTGGCGCTGGTAGTGGGCGATGAAGTCCGCATTCGCCGGCCAATTCGTCTATGTTGACGCCGCTCCAGCTCGCGTCGAACGCCTCTCCGGTCGTGTGATTCGAATTCTTGGCAACATTGCGGTTCAGCCCGTGGCGGACATAGTCCGGATGCACCGCCCGGTAGTACGGCTCGGGCTGGCACTCTTTGACCTGCTCAAGTATTGCCAGCCTGATGAGCGCCGGATGCTTGTCGGCAAGTTCCCTGAGGTGGTCCTGATACGCCTGTGGACGCCATGCGGAATTGACAGTAAGCGAGCCTCCCTTTTCGGCAACCTTCTCTCGCAGGCACTTCAGCTTGTCCTTCATCGAGTCGGACAGCCGATCCTCACGAACGTTGTCGCCATTCTCGAAGCGTTGGGCATCTGGGTCTGTGATCGGTTGCAACGGATCGACCTCGCAGTCGCCCGCGCAGTATTGGTCGATCAATGCGGTGTCGCCAGGGCAGAGATACCCGTCCAATCCACCATCGGCCTGCGCCGCGCGGAGCTGACAGGTAAACCCTGTACCTGGCTCCGCTCCGGCTGCCCTATATCGCGGATAGCACTTCTCCTTCCATTCATCTGCAAATACGCCGTGGGTAGCGATCAAACAAGCAAGCGCCAACACGCTCCTTGCGTGGGCGTGGTTTCTTTTTCGAAGCACAGAATCTCCCGTGAGAGCGCCCGTCGAGGTTATTAAGGCCGCATGGGTGACGGGCACCCCAGTGGCTTTCACCCACAGACAGCTTGGGTGGGGTCGGTTGCGGCGAAGCGCCAAGTGCCCGGCTCAGCGCAGGATGTCGAACAGGTTGTTGTAGCTGTCGGTCCACAGGCGCAGGCCCGGCACCGGCTCGATCGGCACCGTGCGCCGGCGCACGGCCGGGTCGTTCACGAACGCCTGGTCGTCGGTGACCAACACCCAGATCGACGCCTTCTCGGGGAACTTGTCGCCACTGAGGATTTGCACGGTTTGCAGGCCGGCGTCCTGCGCGAGGCCCTGCACCACGGGCTCGAGGCGCAGGAACAGGTTCGAGACGTGGAAGGCGATGATGCCGCCCGGCTTCATGTGCCGGCGGTACAGCGCGAGCGCCTCCTGCGTGATCAGGTGCACCGGGATCGAGTCGCTGGAGAACGCGTCGACCACGAGCACGTCGAATTGGCCGGGCTGGCCGTGGTCCCATTCGGCCTGCAGCATCTGCCGGGCGTCGCCCAGCACGATGTGCTGCTCGGCCTTGGAGTCGCGCAGGTAGCTGAAGTCGCGCTGCGCGATTTCCACGCTGTGCGGGTTGATCTCGTAGAAGCGGAAGTGGTCGCCTTCGCGCCCATAGGTGGCCAGCGTGCCGACGCCCAGGCCGATGACGCCGACCGATTTCGGCGCGTCCCCGCCGCGCCGCATGGCCAGCGCCACGCCGCTGGAGGCGCCGTAGTAGGTCGTGGGCGTGGTGCTGAAGCCCTCGGCCTGGATCTGCGTGCCGTGCAGGATCGCGCCGTTCAGCAGCGCCCGCATCGGGTGGCCCTGGCCGTCCTCGGTCTGCGCCACGCGCGAACTGGCGTAGAAGTTGCGCACCATGACCACCGAGTCCTGGGTCTGCCGCAGGTGGAACACCCATGCCATGACCACCGTCAGCGCCGTGCTGGCCACGGCGATCGCCAGCAGCAGGTAGGCCGCCTTGTTGGCGGTGAGGTAGCCCCAGAGCAGCCACAGCATCAGGCCGGCCGTGAGGATCAGCCCCAGGGGCAGCTCGTAGAAGCTGTTCAGCCACAGCGGCGCGGCCAGGCTCACCAGCAGGCCGCCCAGGGCGCCGCCCAGGCTCAGGCACAGGTAGAAGCGGGTCAGGTGGCCGGGCGCCGGGCGCCGCAGGCTCAGCTCGCCGTGCAGGAACATGCAGCACAGGAAGAACCCGACCGCGTAGACCGGGACGGCGACGCCGATGGCGGTGTCGCGCATGCGCACGTTCAGGCCCCAGGCCATCATCGCCAGCGCGATGACCAGGGGCCCGGTGACGATGCCGCGGCGGTACCAGCCGCGGCCCTCGAAGCAGAGCACGAAGGTCAGCAGGTACAGCGTCAGCGGCAGCAGCCACAGGAAGGGCACGGCGGCGATGTTCTGCGTCAGGTGGTTGGTCACCGACAGCAGCAGGGCCGAGCCCATCGCCGACAGGCCGACCCACAGCGCCATGTCGCGCATGCCGGGGGCCGGGCCGGACGCGGGGGCGGCCGCGGCCACGGCTGCCTGGGGCGCCGGCCCGGCGGGCGCGCGCCGGCTGACCCAGGCGCAGGCACCGCACAGCAGCACGAACACCGCGAAGCCCGCACTCCAGCCCCACAGCTGCTGCAGGCTGCTGCTGCGCGGCTCGATGGTGAACGGGTAGGCCAGCAGCGCCACCAGCGAGGCGCCGTTGGACAGCGCGAAGAGGCGGTAGACCTTGCCCTGCGGGTAGCGCCGCACGTACCAGGCCTGCAGCAGCGGCCCGGTGGTGGACAGGCAGAAGTACGGCAGGCCGACCGTGGCCATCAGCAGGATCAGCAGCTGGCCAATCGGGGCCTTTTGCGGGTCCGGGCGCAGCGCGTCGCCCGGCACGATGGGCAGGCAGGCCAGCGCCGCGGCCAGCAGCAGCCCATGCACCAGGGCCTGGCGCGCGGGCCCGAGGCGGCGGGTGCTGAGGTCCGAGTAGGCGTAGCCGGCCAGCAGCACCAGCTGGAAGAACATCAGGCAGGTGGTCCAGACGCCCGAGGTGCCGCCGAACCACGGCAGGATCTGCTTGGCGATGATGGGCTGGACCAGGAACAGCAGGAACGACGACAGGAAGATGCAGGCCGCGAACAGCCAGCGTGCGCCATCGAACGCGCGCGGCACCGCCAGCGGCCCGGCAGGCGCCGCGATCACCGGGTTGGACGGTTCGCTCATCAGGTGCTCTCTTCCGCGGTGAGCTGAACCCGGCTGCCCGGCACCAGGCGCAGCTCGCTCGCCAGGCCGGCGCGCAGCTCCAGCGTGCTGCGCACGCCCCGGCAGCCGGCCATGCGCCAGGGGCCGACATGGCTCACCACCTTGGCCACCGTGCCGTCGGGGCGGACGAAGACCAGGTCGATCGGGTAGCGCATGCCCATGGTGTGCACCGAGTTGCAGGGCTCGATCCACAGGCCGCTCGGGTCATCCAGCGACGGCGTGGCGAGCAGGCCCACGGCCCGCGTCCACCAGGTGGCGGCCAGGCGGATGCGTGCCGGCGTGGCCCGCCCGTCCACGTGCAGGTGCTTCAGGCGCGCGGTGGCTCCAGGGCTCGCCAGGGTCATGCCGCGTCCGCCTCAGATGCCCGAGGCCAGGAACTTCATCGCGATGGGAAAGCCGATGACGACGAAGGTGCAGGGAAAGATGAACATGATCAACGGGCCGAGCATCTTGACCGGCGCTTCCATCGCCAGCTTCTCGGCGCGCTGGAAGCGCTCGGTGCGGCGCTGGTCGCTCTGCGCGCGCAGGATGGGCCCGAGGCTGGAGCCCATCAGCTCGCCTTGGACCATGGCGCTGACCAGGCTGGAGATGGGGGCGAAGTCCATGCGGTCGGCCAGGTCGCGCAAGGCCTCGATGCGCGGCTTGCCGGCGCGGATGTCGCGCAGCACCCGGTTGATCTCGACCATCAGCGGCCCGGGCTTGGACTTGTCGACCGACTTCTGCAGCGCGCCGGTGAGGTTCAGGCCGGCTTCGATGGACAAGGTGACGATGTCCAGGAAGAACGGCAAGGCCTTCAGGATCGCCAGGTTGCGGGCCTTGGTGTGGTCGCTCAGCCAGATGTCGGGGTAGGCATAGCCGAGCAGGCCGCCGAGCATGGCGCCCAGCAGGCGGGTGCCCTCGCCGGAGAACGCCAGCCCGACGACCACGCCCAGCAACAGGCCGACCACCTTGCCGCCGAAGAACTGCTGCGGCGTCAGCGCGTATTCCTGGCCGGCCCGGCGCAGACGCGCCTGCAAGGCGGCTTCGCGCTCACCTCGCAGCAGCATGCCGAAGGTGTTGGCGAAGATGTTCACCGCGGGCCACAGGTAGCGAAAGCCCTTGGGCGGCCGGTCGCGGTAGATCGTCTCGGCGCCGCCCAGCTCGACCACCAGGCGCCAGATGGCGAAACAGGCCAGCGCGAGTGCAACGCCAGCGACCAGGGACACCAGGAGGGTATTCATCATGGGTGCCTACACATCGATGGTGACGATCTTCTTGATGAAGAAGCCGCCGAGCGCGAGCAGCACGAAGATGCCGGCCATCACGGCCCAGCCGTACCAGGTGACGAACAGCGGCATCATCGCGGCTGGGTCCATCACGTAGAGGATGCCGGCCAGGAAGACCGGCAGCAGGCCGACGATGATCCCCTGCAGCTTGCCCTGCGAGGTGAGCGCCTTGATCTTGCCTTCCATCACCGCCTTGGCACGCAGCGTGGTGGCCAGCCGCTCCAGCACCTCGGACAGGTTGCCGCCCACCTCCTTGGCGATGGTCATCGCCGAGACGAACAGATCGAAGTCCTCGATCTTCAGGCGCTGCGCCATGCCGCGCAGGGAATCTTCCAGTGCCAAGCCCAGGCGCTGCTCGCGCAGCAGGATGGAGAACTCCTGCGAGATCGGCGCCGGGTTCTCCTTGACGACCATGTCCAGCGACTGCTGCAGGCTGGCGCCCGCGCGCATCGAGCCGGCCATCATGGTCAGCGCGTCGGGCAGCTGCAGCACGAGCTTGGACAGGCGGCGGTTGCGCAGCACCACCCAGGCGACACGCGGGAAGATCGCCCCCCCGATCGCCGCCACGACCGCGAAGAAGACGGCCCCGGTGGCCAGCCAGACCAGCAGCGGCAGCAGCAGGAACAGCGCCACGTTGATGCGGAACAGCGTGCCCGGGTCGATGAAGACGAACATGTCGTTCAGCGACACGCGGGCGTTCTCGGTGAACTGCTCGCGCCAGCGTTGGTAGGCGCCCCGCGAGGCCACCACCAGGGCGATCACGGCGCCCAGCACCATCACGCTGATGAGCGCGTAGTCGAGGATCACGAGCGGCGGTCCTCGTCGTCGTTGCTGGGGGGCAGGCCGTCGCGGAAGATGCTCAGGTCCAGCGGCTGGCCGATGCGGGCCAGCTCTTCGTAGAACTCGGGCACGAAGCCGCGGCCGACGAAGTAGCCCTGGGTCTTGCCTGCGGCGCTGATCCCCGTCTGCTCGAAGGCGAACACCTCCTGCAGCTGGATCTTGCCGCTCTCGACGCCGGTCACCTCGACGATGCTGGTGACCTTGCGGGTGCCGCAGGCAAAGCGCGTCTGCTGCACGATGATGTCGATGGCCGAGGCCACCTGCTCGCGGATCGCGGTCACCGGCAGGTCCATGCCCGCCATCAGCACCATCACCTCCAGGCGAGCCAGCATGTCGCGCGGGCTGTTGGCGTGGGCCGTGGTCAGCGAGCCGTCGTGGCCGGTGTTCATGGCCTGCAGCATGTCCAGCGCCTCGCCGCCGCGGCACTCGCCCACCACCACGCGGTCGGGTCGCATGCGCAGCGAGTTCTTCACCAGGTCGCGGATCGAGATGTGGCCCTTGCCCTCGATGTTGGCGGGCCGCGCCTCCAGCGAGACGATGTTGCTGTGGTGCAGTTGCAGCTCGGCCGCGTCCTCGATGGTGACGATGCGCTCGCCGTTCGGGATGAAGTTCGACAGGATGTTCAGCAGCGTGGTCTTGCCCGAGCCCGTGCCGCCGGAGATCAGCATGTTCTTGCGCTTCTCGACGCAGACCTGCAGGAACTCGATCATCGCCGGGCTGGCCGAGCCGAACTTGAGCAGGTCCTCGGCGCCGAGCTTGCGCTTGCTGAACTTCCGGATCGTGATCGAGGGGCCCTTGAGCGCCAGCGGCGGGATCACGGCGTTGACCCGCGAGCCGTCTTTCAGGCGCGCGTCGACCATCGGCGAGCTCTCGTCGATGCGGCGGCCGATGGGCGCCACGATGCGCTCGATGATGCCCTGCACCGCCCGGTCGCTGGTGAAAACCGCCGGCCAGCGCTGCAGCTGCCCGCCGCGCTCGACGAAGACCTCGTCGTGGCGGTTGACCATGATTTCCGTGACGCTGGCGTCGGCCAGCAGCGGCTCCAGAGGCCCGAGGGCGATGGCCTCGTCGCGCACCTCCTCGAGCAGCTTCTCGCGGTCGATGTCGCGCGGCAGGTCGCCCGCCATCTTCTGGATCAGCTCGCGGATCAGGCGCTCGGTCAGCTCGCGCAGGTCGTCGTCGGCCATCCGATGGGTGTCGGTGCGCCGCACGTCGAAGGCCTCGAGCAGGCGGTCGTGCAGCAGGCGGCGGAACTTGTAGTGTTCCTCGCTCGCGGGGGCCGGCAGCTCCGGCTCGGGGGGTGTCGGTGCGGGCGGTGGCTCGACGGCCTTCACCGGCTCGGGTGCGACCCGCGAGGCACCGTGGCGGGCTGCGGGCTGGGGTTGCGGCTGGGCCGCCTTCGCGGCGACGGCCGGTGCGGCAGGGGCGGGCGCCTCGTGGTCGCCCGGCCGGTGCCAGGTCACCTTCAGCGAGTGCGAGCCGATGCGGATCTCGTCGCTGTCGCCCACGACATGGGCCTGCTCCAGCTTGCGCTCGTTGACCAGCGTGCCGAAGGTGGAATCGAGGTCGCGCACATAGACCCGGTCGTTGGACACGAACACCTCGGCATGGCGCCGGCTGACGCGCCAGCCCGGCAGCGTGACCTCGCAATCGGTGTCCTTGCCGATCACGCAGCGGGGCGCATGGATGCGAAGTGGGGCCGTGCCGCTGGCGGCGCCTGAAATTTCGATGGTCAGCATCGTCGGTACCTGGCCGGTGGGCGGGTGGGCTCGGCGACTCAGCGGCTGCCGCGCGAGTTGCCGGACTGCGGCGGCGCCGCGTTTGTTGGGTCGAACGGCGTGCCGGCCGGTGGCGGCATCAGGCGCTCGCGCGTTTTCTGGTCCGTCTCGTTGCTCATTTCGGCGGCCCGCTCGATGCCCAGCTTGTTCAGCGCGAACTCCGGCGTGATCACGCGCGGGGTCGCGATGATGAACAGCTCGGTCTGCTCAGTGCGGCTTTCGCGCGCGCCGAACAACAGGCTCATGAAAGGGATCTTGCCCAGGCCCGGGATCGCGTCCATGGACTTGTCGGACTTCTGCCGCAGCAGGCCGGCAATCACCAGCGGCTCGCCCTGCTTCAGCGCCACCTGGGTCTCCGTGCGGTTGGTCGTGAAGGCGATGAAGCCGCCGTTGGCGTTGCGGGTGTCGGGCTCGCTCACCTCGACCAGCAGGTGCGAGTCGATGTTGCCCTGCGCGTCGGCCACGGGCTTGAACTCGATCATCACGCCGTACTTCTTGTACTCGACCGAGACCGCGCCGAAGCCTTGCCCGACTGGGATCGGGATCTCGCCGCCGGCCAGGAACTCGGACTCGCCGCCGCTGCGGCACGACAGCCGGGGCTCGGCCAGGGTCCAGGCGTCGCCGTTCTGCTCCAGGAAGTTCAGCGCCGAGGTGATGGTGGTGGCCAGGCCCAGGTAGGTGGCGATCGGGTGCGCGGTGTTGACCGGCGCGAAACCGTCGATCGGGCGGTACGGCGTGTTCGAGTAGCCGAGCACGTTGGTGGCAAAGGTGGGGCCGTTGGCACTGGTGGCCCACTTGATGCCGAGCTGGTCCAGCGCGCGCTTCTTCACCTCGACCACGCGCAGGTCGATCTGCACCATGCGCTCGAGTTGCAGCGGGTCGGCGTCGGCCGGCGCATCGGGCACGAGGTTGAGCACCTGCGGGAAGTGCATCGCCAGCGTCTTCAGCCGCTTGGCGGCCTCGGTGTTGGGGTAGCGCCCCTCGATCACGATGCGCTCGCCGACCATGCGTGCGGTGATCCCCGGCGTCTCCTTCAGCAGCGCCTGCAGGTCTTCGAGGGCGCGGTCGGCACGCGAAGCCAGGATCTGCAACTCGTAGGCGATCTGGCGGCCGTTGCGCAGCCAGACGTGCATGATGGTGCTGCCGGCCGACTCGGCCAGCAGCACGATCTCGCGGTCGTCGACCACGGTCGCCTTGACCAGGGCACCGTTGCCGAGCGCGATGCGCGCGACGCCGCTCAGGCCGATGACCGACACCTCGCCGACCGCCATCACGCGCTTGGGCCCGGCTTCGGCGACGACAGGCTTGGCCGGAGGCCGCCAACCCGGGCGCGCGAGCGCTGGCGAAGCGGGGTTCTCGATGACCGTGCCGGGCGAAGCGGCCGGCGGCGGGTTGACCTGCCCGCGGCCGGCGCCGGGGTCAAGAACAGGCGGCGGGCTCTGGGCCCAGGTGGCGGCGGCCAACGCATTCAGCAGGGTCAATGCGGTGACGCAACGGGCGGATCTGACGACGGACAACAACAAGACGATTCCCCTGAGACATTCGATCGATTCTTCTGGCCGCTGCGGCTCAACGCACCGGCGGTGGCGCCACCGGCATTGCATTGCCGGCCGCCGCCAGGCCCTGCTGCAGGCTGGCCGCGGCCGCACCGGCCGGCGCGGCAAGGCGTGCCAGCTGGAACTGGACGTCGGCCTTGCCACCGCCGCTGCCGCCGACGATGTATTCGATCGACGGGCCCAGCGCAGCCTTGCCGTCGCCGCGGCTGGCGATGTTGGCCGCCGTCAGTGCACGCGTGCCGTTTGCCACCTCGTCTTCCGGGTGTCGCAACAGCGCCGTCAGGTGGCCGGACGCCTTGGCGACGATGATCCGATCCGCGTCATAAGGCGTGACTTCGAGGGTAACCGTCGAGAACGAGCGCTCCTTGCCGTCGTCGCGCTTGGTCAGGTGCTGGTCGGTGGCCAGGATCGGCACGTTCGACATCAGCGGCGCTGTCACGTCGCCGCTGCCGCTGGTCCCGGGCTCCACCGGCCGGGCGGTGTAGATCAGGTCGATGCGGTCGCCCGGGCGCAGCATGCCCGAGATCGAGTTGACGTTGTCGACCTCGAAGGTCAGCGCGCGCATCCCCTTCTTCAGGGTGGCCGAGAACACCTGGCCGCCGTTGCCCTCGGAGTGGATGGGCAGCAGCACGTCGCCGCGCTTCAGGGGCACGGCCAGGCGTTGGCGCTCCAGCGCCCCGAACTGATCGGGGCGAACGGCGTCGGCATTGACGAACTCGCGTGGCACGGCGCGCACGGCCATGGCGTCCGAGCTGATGGGCTCGCCGCGCTCCATGTTGCGCTTGGCCACCACGACGTTGACCGTCTGCTGGCCACGGTGTGCCTCTTCCTCCAGCTGCGCCATGCGGCGCTGGATCAGGTGGTTGCTCAGCACCACCGCGCCGATGCCCAGCGCGATGGCCACGCCGAGCAGCAGCCAGTTGGTATTGATCTTGGGTTTCTGCAGCGCCATGAGACAAGTCCGGACCGGTTCAGGGAAGCGAGAGGTAGTAGGTGAGGTTGCGGAAGAACGCGCGGATCATGTCCGCCAGGTACTGCGCGCCCGTCCGCCCGCCGCCGTAGTCGACGAGGAACATGGCGATGGCGAGCGCGCCGCCGATCAGTGCGTACTCGAGCATGGCCTGGCCCCTCTGGCGAGCGCGGGCCAGCGTGTGGCGCAACGGGATGCTGCGGTCCATCATGGACGTGCTCCTTCTGCGGGGCTGAGCAGGTTGGCGGTGAGGTAGGACTTGCGGTCCGTCGGCCGCCAAGCGAGCGCGAGGTCGACCGACTGCGGCGGCTTGCTGAAGCTGGCCAGCCAGGTCTTGATGCCGTCGCGGTCGACCGGCGCCTGCTTCTCGTAATCGAGCTGCCAGCCGCGGCGCAGCCATTCGCCGCGCCAACGGTTCAGGTTCACGTCGAAGCCTTCGGTGCTGACCATGGAGACGAGTTGGCTGCGCACCGGGCCGTCGGTCGATTCCGTGACCTGGGCGATGCGCGTGTCGCGAAAGCGCGGCAGCTGCGAGGGCATGGGCTGCTTGTGGACGTCGCGGAAGTTCGCCACGCTCATCAGGCCTTCGCTGCCCCCGCCACCGGTGGCCGGCTTCACTTGCACCACCAGCTGGTAGCCGCCACTCAGCGTGGACAGCGCGCGCCATCCGCCGTTCTGGGTTTCGCGGGGGCTGCCGAATTTCGCACTGCCCCACTGCGTCCGGTAGAAGGCCAGAACTTCATTGGGGGTCAGTTCGGTCTCGAACCGCTCGACACGGGTCGGCAAGCCGTTGACCACGGCGTCTTGCGCCACCCACTCGACGCGCGCGCGCGGCGGTGGTGGCACCGAGGGCCAGTCGTCGGTGGCCGCGTGTGCGGCCAGCGAAGACAGTGCCAGCGCCGGCCACCATGCAGATCGGGATGCCCGGGCTACTTGACGCATTTGCTGTTGTTGGGCGAGCCGTCCAGGCGCTCGTTGGGCACCACATCCGGCTTGATGCAGCCCAGCTCCGGACCATAGGGCTCGAACAGGCTCATCGCCAGCTCGAAGAAGTCGGTCAGCCCGTCGGGAATGTACGAAGTGGGCACCATGGTGGCCGCCGAGTCGCGTGTGTCCTTGGAGCCGCCGCTGTTCAGCGGGTTGCCGGCGGCCGCCGTGGCCGCGGCGATCACGAGCGGCTTGGGCTTGTCGTTGAGCAAGTCCATCTTGTTGTCCAGCGTCACCTCGATCTGCGCCACCCTGCCCCCCGGGTAGGTCTTGCTGGCGCTTTTGGTCATGAAGCCCATCGCCTCTGCGACGCCCGACGTGCCCAGCGGCGCATCGGCCCAGCCCACGGTGATGGCCTTGTCCAGCGGCTGGGAGATCAAGGGGTTGCCGGTGAGGTCGACCCACAAGGGGTTGCCGCCCTTGTCCTTCTTGACCATGGCCAGGCCATCGTCCGACTGCAGCTTGCCCTTGTTGAGGTAGTCGCCCTCGATGAAGAAGCGCACCCGCATCTGGTCGGCCAGCTTCTCGTCGCTGAGCCGTGCCGTGCTCGGCTCGCGAGCACGCTGGAAGGCGGCGTAGCGGCTGGCCTGGGTAGCCGACATCTGCACGTCGCCGTACTTGCCGGCATAGGTCACCGCCATGAACAGCGGCGTCAACACCGCCAGCGCGACCAGGAACTCGGTCATGGACTGGCCACGTTGGGCGGCGCGGCGCGCGCGAGGGGCGGTCGAGGCAATCTTCATGGGGCATCTCCCAAGGGCACTTTCACCGGCTGGGCCAGGAAGGATCGGATGGAGGCGGCGCTGAACTTGTAGGGGTCGATCGGCGATCCGTCGGAGAAACCGTCGAGCCTCTCGTTGGCGTAGGCGGTGATCTCGCCGTGAAGGCTGTCCGCCACGTCGCCCTCGGTCGACGCCGAGGTCTTCAGCACGACACGAAGGTGATGGCCATCGTGCGAGTAGAGCGGCTGCTTTGCGTAGAGGCAGGCGTCGATCGCCCGGGCGCCGTCCTTGTGGCCGGTGGCCGACAGGCCCGCAGCCTTCATGGTGCGGGCGAGGATGTCGTTGCTCCAGACGCAGTTGGCGCGGCCAGCGTCCTCGACGGGCAGGCCCGCCAAATCGTAGACCTTGGCCTTCTTGCCGCAGCCCGCGCGAGACATCGCGTTGTCGGTGTCGGTCACCTTCGCCGGCTTCGGGTTCTCGGCATCGGTCAGGGCGTTCAGGGCGGTCGTGTGGCCGCCGACCCCTGCGCCGCCGCAGATCTGGCCGGCCCAGGCGCTGCGCGTGACGAACACCCTCAGCTCGCAGTCGCCGCTGGCGGGGTCGGGCGCCACGCGCCGCTGGGCACTGTAGGACGCGTAGCGGGCACCGTCGAAGTACTCGTCTGTCTCGGTCACCAGCAGTTGGGACAGCAGCTTCTCGGACGGCAGGGCCATCGGCGCATCCAGCGGCAGCTTTTTGACGGTCCGGCAGGCCAGGATGCTCACCTCGATGAGCTTGCGCATCCCATCGGCCCGGCCCGTCGCGACTCGCCGCACATGGATCGGGCGCATGCTGTCCGTGCCGTCCGGGCTGTCCTTTGCCGACACCGGCGAACCCGGCAGCGACGCGGCGGCAAGCCCGAGCACCGCGGCCCGGCGCAAGCCCCGGGAGCGGCGGAAGCGGCGGTCCAGGCAAGTCACTTTGACTGCCCGCCCGGCGTATAGACCGCCTTGTCCGGCAACATGCCCATCGCCGCGAAGAGACCCACCTTCTCCGCGGCGGTCACGTCGGCCAGGCGGGCCTGCCAATAGGGGCTGTAGAGCGAGCCGTATTCCTTTGCGGAATCGGGGCGCCACAGCGCCGAGGCGGTCTTGTCGAGCGAGTTGCGCTGCGGCCGCTCGAAGAACACCCGGGCCTTGGCCAGCGAGGTGTACTGATCGGCCTCCAGGCGCTCGTTCATCTCACCAGAGCCCATGGGCGACACATTCTCGACAGACATGCCGATCTGCTGCGTGGTCAGCACGGCTGCGCGGCTCTTGCGCGCGACGACGACGAAGTCGACGCCGAGCGTGGCGCGGTTTTCCTTGGTCCGGTCCTTGAGGTCATAGACGCTCGGCACGCCGCTCCAGTTGCGAATCTCGGGGCTGTTGCCGCCGTGCGAGGTGGCATCCGAGTAGGCCAGCTTGTTGGCGTAGCGGTCGGTTGGCGACCACACGTCGCCCGAGGAGCCGTCCTTGTCGGCGTTCGAGCGGCCCCAGCCGATCGGCTGGTACTCCTTGCACATACCCGATTTGCAGGGCACCTTCTCCCACAGCTCCAGCGTGTCCTGGGTTTCCCAGCGGTCAAAGCCCTTGAGTTGCGAGCCACCGCGTTTCTCGGTGCCGGCGAAGCCCGCGTTGATGTTGAGGTACCACTGCCCCGGCCGGTTCGTCGAAAAACGATCGCGCGAGTCCAGCAGCACCTGCTTGGCCTGCCCTCTTTGGTCGTCGGTGTACTGGGTGGTGAAGTTGATCCAGTCCTTCTCGTTCAGCACAAAGGTGGCAGCGCGGACGGAGGCGCGCTTGTCCACCTCGACGCCGATGTCGGTGTGGGTGCCGAACTGGGTGCGGTTGGCCTCGACGATCTTGGTCGCCGCGTCTTCAGCCAGCAGGCCACCGGCCTTGATGACAACCGTATGAAACCCACTGAAGGCCTTTTTAGCCACCTCGATGGCCGGAATGACGAGCAAGTCGGTGACGTCGTCTGCCAGGACGTCGTGGATCTCGTCGGCCACATCGGCCAGCTCGTCGAGGATCTTGCCGATGGCCTCGACCGGCGGGATGAAGATCCCGATGATGTCGGCCACCGTGCCGAAGTTGTTCGCCGTGGTGCTGAAATACTGCAGCCAGCTCTCGATGCTCAGCATCTGGATCAGGAAGGCCTCGTTGGCCATCATCGAGCGGTTGTTGTAGGCCGCCAGGTTCAGCACCCGCGCCTGCACCGTCGCGCCTGCCAGGGCGCCCGCGTCCGCGGCGTTGACCGTGCGCTGCTTGCCCACGGTCATCTGCGCCGTGTTGAAGACGCCATAGAGGATGGCGGCGCTGGCCACCATGGTGCCCATCAGCCAGATCAAGGCCTGGCCGCGCGCCTTGCGGCGGAGCCGGAAACCCATTTGTCGCGCGCTGAACTTCATCGCCTCTCCTTGACTGTCGGGCCGTCGCCAGTGGCGGCTCGGGTGCCCATCAACCCTGCTTGACCAGTTCCACCCGCCTGTTCTTGGCCCGTCCCGCATCCGTCCGGTTGTCGGCGATCGGCACGTCCTGGCCGCGACCCACCGCGGCCAGCCGCTTGGGGTCGACCCCCAGCGCCACCACCGCCTTCATCACGGCATCGGCTCGCGCCTGGGACAGCTTCTTGTTGTCGGCCGCCTGGCCGACGTTGTCCGTGTGGCCCTCGATCGACAGGCGCAGTTGCGGCGACTGCTTCAGCAGCGCCGCGATCTCCTTGACCGCGGCGACGCCGTCGTCCTTCAGCACCGCCTGGTTGGTGTCGAAGTTGATGTACAGCGTCGCGATGCCGGTCTGCTCGATTTGCTTGGCCAGCTCGCCCGCCTGCACAGTCTGGGTCATCGCCTGGTGCTCGACGATCACCAATTGGTAGGACGACTCGTAGAGCACGTTGAGCAGCACCGACACCGGTGCGGCCCCCTGGCGCTCGATGCGGAACACGTGCCAGTTGACGACGTCACCCGAAGGCGGCGGGCTGAGCAGCTTGCCGCCCAGTTTCTCGATCGCCGCCTGGTAGTTGCGGAAGATCTCGAACTTGCTGCGGGGGCCCTTCGGGTTCGAGTAGGTGATGTCGGTCACCTTGCCCTCGAAGGTCAGTGGGCCGTCGTACTTGGCGCCCGAGGTCTTGTAGACATCGGTCGGGCCCAGCTTGAAGGCGTCGAAAGCCTTCTCGCGCTTGCTTCGTATCGTGTACTCCGCCATGCCGCTGAGCAGCGGATGGTCTTCGTACGCCCACGCCGACCGCAGTGGCAGGCAGCAGGCCGACAAGGCAACGACAACTGAGCGGCGCGAATGCATCTTCGTCTCGGTTCAACCGACGATCAGGGCATTCGCGGCACCCGGCCAGCGACGAGTGCCCCGGCGTTGGCTCTCTTACTTGGTACTGGCGGAATCGGTGAAATTCTCGAGGCCGACCTTGGCCTCCGCCTCGGTGACGACCATCTTGCCGGTCGTGACGGCAGACTTGTTGGCGTCCTTGGCATCCACACCGTCGCCGCCCAGCGAGGCCGCGATGCCCGCTGTCTGCGCACGCAGGGTGCGGCCATACAGGTTGTAGACACCGATGGCCGCGATGGCGATCAGCGCAACGATGATGATGTATTCGGTCATGCCCTGGCCACGCTGGCCGTGGGGCCTGCACAAACGACTCGACATGGACACTCCCCCTCAGCTTGATGGCACACCAAGGCACCGCCGCCAGGCGGCGGCTCCGGTGACCGGCCACGACGGCCGGTCACACTGCACTCGGACTCGGATTACTTGGGCTTGACGTCGGAGCCGTCGGTGAAGTTCTCGAGGCCCTTGACCTTCTTGGCTTCGTCCCACGAGGCCTTGCCGTTCTCGACGCCCTTGGCGTTGGCCTCCTTGGCCTCGGCGCCCGCACCACCCAGCGCTGCGGCCATGCCAGCGGTCTGGTCGCGCACCGTCGCGCCGAAGATGTTGTAGACGCCGATGGCGGCCACAGCGATCAGGGCCACGATGATGATGTATTCGGTCATGCCCTGGCCGCGGACGCGACGCGAAAGCTTGCTGATCGACAGCTTCATGGATTCTCCTCTCTAGCGTGACTTGGGAGAGCGGCGACAGCCGCCCAGAACGCCCCAGTGGGACTCGTGCAAGACCCTGAACTGGGCATGCACGATGGACGTTAGAGGCCTTGTGGGGGGTTGCCAGCCCCCTAACACATTCGAAAGTGAAACGCCGAGTAAAAAGCCCGAGGAAGTGATGCGATTCACGAAATTCGCTTGCTCGGCGGCCCGCAGCCTTCGAGACTCCCGCGCTGGACAGCACACGTGCGTGCGAATCAACAGTTAGAGCAAGGCGGACTCCGTTGCGTACCAGCGCATTCGACATGGCCGACGCCCGGTCGGCCCGGCGCAAGCCGGCGCAGGCCCGGCCGGCCGCGCCCGTGCGGGTGCGTGTCGACAGCGTCTCGCTTTGGTTGTGGTTCGGCGCGGTGGTGGCCGGCGTCCTGTTGGGCCTGGGTGCGGCGTTTCCGTCCGTCTGGCCCGTCAGTTGGGTGGCGGCCGGCACGCTGACGGGGCTGGTCGTCGCGCAGGCCCGGCGTTCGGCGGGCCAGGGCCTGGCCGTGGTGGCGCTGTCGTGGCTCGCGTGGCAGCTCGCCGGCACGGGCTGGGTGGCCCTGGCCGTGCGCGAGGGCGAGCACGCGCTGCTCTGGCGCGTTGCCGTGCTGGCGGTGCTGCTGTGGTTCCAGGTGTTGCCGGTGCTGGGCACCTGGCTCTTGCTGGGCTGGTTCGCGCGCGCCGCGGGGCCGGCCTTCGAGCGCGACCCTTGGCAGCTGGCGCTGCGTTTCGGGCTAACACTGGCCTGCGCCGAGACATTGCGGCAGTCGGGTTGGTGGGGCAGCGGGTACGCCGGGCTCGGCGCGGCCTTCCTCGACATGCCGGGCGCGAAGCTGGTGATTCCCGTTCTCGGCGCGGCAGGCTGGGGTTTGCTCGCCTGGGCCAGCGCAGCGCTGTGCGCCTTGGTGGTCTGGTTCTACCTGGGCGGCGGCGGCCGCGCGCTGAGCGTGGCGCTCGTCGCGCTGGCCCTGGCAGGCGCCGGCTTGGGGGCGCTCGGCCTGGCGCAGTCGCGGCAACTGCCCGCCTGGACGGTGGCGCGCAGCGAAGCACCCGTTCACGCGATGGTGGTGCAGCCGCCCGGCGAGTGGACCAAGGCCTGGACCGTGAAGACACGCGACGAGGCGGTGGCGCTGCTGAAGACGGCGCTCGCGGCGGCCCCGCCGGGCTCGGTGGTGGTGACGGCCGAGACCTACTTCCCCGAACCACCGCCGAAGAAGCCCGAAGGCGTGTGGCTGGACCTGGTGAACCACGCCCACGCGCGCCAGGCGCACCTGCTGGTGGGCATGCCGCACCTGCTGCGCGACGCCGATGGCGTGCACATGATGAACGCCGTCGTCCAGCTGTCGCCGCAGCGCCAGTCGCTGTACGCGAAGGAACGGCTGGTGCCGGGCGGCGAGTACCTGCCGTGGTCCGGCATGCTCGGCCCGCTGTACGCGCAGGCCTTCGACAACGTGCGCACCGGCCAGCGCGCCGGGCCGCCCGAGCTGATGGCGCCGATGTTCGTGGCCGGCGAGACGGTCGGCGTGTCGATCTGCCACGAGCTGTCGTTCACGGCGACGATGGTCGACCGGGCCCGCGAAGCCAACTGGCTGGTCAACCTCGCCGACGATGTCTGGATCGACGATGACCTGTACCGGCGCCAGATGCTGGGCGTCGCGCGCTTGCGCGCGATGGAGTCTGGCAAGCCCGTGCTGCGAGTCAGCCAGGGCGCGCCGTCGGTCCTGGTGCTGCCGGACGGCAGCGTCGCGGCGCAGGCGCCCGATGCCACCGCCAGGCTCCTTCCGGTGGAGTTCGCGCCCTACGACGGGCGCACGCCCTACCACCGCTTCTTCGATGTGCTGGCCTACACGCCGCTGGCCTTGGCCGCTGCCTGGTGCGCCGGGGCCTTCGCCCGCCGGCTGATGCAACCCCAACCTGTCGAACCGACATGAAGACAACACTGCGTGCCTTGCCTCGGCCCCGGCTCCGCCATCGCGGCATCTCGATGCTGGAGTTCGTGGTTGTGTTCCCCTTCGCGACCCTGTTCGTGCTGTCGCTGATCCAGATGGGCATGGTCTTCATGGCCAAGACCACCTTGAACAACGCGACCTTCATGGCCGCGCGCATGGGCTCGCTGCACAACGCCGACGAGGGGGTAATGCGCGAGGCCATGATCCGCGGCCTGTCACCGTTCTACCAGGACAGCACCGAGACCAGCGACATGAAGCGTCTGGCCTTGGCCTACAAGGACTCCTGGACGGCCAACAGTAACTTCAACCCGTACAAGGTGGAGATCGAGGTGCTGAGCCCGTCGGAGGACACCTTCAGCGACTTCGGCCTGAAAGACCCGAAGACCAAGGTCACGTACATCCCCAACGACAACCTCGAGTTCCGCAACCTGGGCATCGTCGGCTCGAAATCGAAGCAGAACATCCGCGACGCAAACCTGCTGAAGATCCGGGTCCGTTACGGCTACGAGATGAAGGTGCCTCTGATCGGTGGCGTGATGTCCCGCGTGATGTGCAGCGGCAAGATCGGTCCCGAGGCCTACGGCAACGTCTCGGTCTTCCAGGCCTTCCTGAGCCCGGTCTCGGCCGACTGCGTCAAGTACTACAACCGCCCCCTCAGCGGCGGCAAGGTCTTCATGCCCCTCGAGAGCTTCGCGATCGTGGAGATGCAGACCCGCGCCGAGACCACCAAATGACGAAATGGCATTTTTCCCCGGGAGAACAACCGTGTTTTTGAATTGGAATCGTGCGGCCGTGTCGATGGCCGCCGTGCTGGGCGCCACGCTTCTCGCCTCCTGCGGCGGTGGCGGCAACGAGTCGGGTGACCGCGATCTGCTGCAGGTGTTGCCCGAGTCGGTGACCATCACGGGCAGCGGCTCCTGCCCCAGCAGCGGGCAAGGGCCCCAGGTCTTCGTGTACGGCGGGCAGCCGCCCTACAAGTTGTCCAACTCGGTGCCCGAGGTCGTCAAGCTCAGCGCCACCCAGCTGCGAAACAGTGGCGACTCGTTCACCTTCACGCTGGAAGGCGGCGGCTGCCTGGACGGCATGCCCATCGTGATCGAGGACGACATGGGCCGCCTGGCCACCTTCAGCATCACCATCGCGGACGGCGCCGCGTCGCAATGAACGGCCTGCCATCGCTGCGCCGGACAGTCGTCGGCCTGAGCGCGGCGCTGTTGGCGTTGCAGGGCAGCGTTGCCGCGACCGTGTGTCAGGCGGGCCGTGTCGAGATGATCGTCGGCGGTACCGTGCCGCCAAACGACTGCGCCGCGCGGCCCGGCGCCCGCCCGCCGGCCCTGGCCGCGCGCGCTGGAGCCGCCTCTGCGGGCGAGCGCGTCGACCCGGCGGTGCAGCGCGAGCGCGACAGCGACCGGCGCCGCATCCTGGAAGACGAGCTGGCGCACGAGCAGGCCGTGCTCGCGGGCTTGTTGCGGCAGGGGCCGGCCGCCGATACCGCGGCCGTGGCGCGCACCCAGGCCAACGTGGCGGCGGTCCGCCAGGAGCTCGCTCGCACCAGCCCATGAGCGCCGCCGGCGCATCGGGTGCATCGCCCGGCCTGGGGCGCGGGCAGTTGCTGGCGGTGTACCTGCTGACCCCGGCGCTGCTGGTGGTCGCCCTGCTCGACCGCACCCTGGCCGGCGGCGCACTGCGCGACGCACTGCCGTCGAGCCCGGCCGCAGTGCCCTACTACACCCTGGTGTTCGGCGTGCCGCACGTGCTGGCCAGCTTCTTCCTGCTCGCCGACCGGGAGCTGGCGAACGGCGCCGCGCGGGTGGTCTGGCCGAGTGCGCTGCTGGCGACGATCGCCGCCCTCGCAGCGGTGACCTGGCTCGACCAGCGCTCACTCAACCTGGCCCTGGTGACCACGACGATGGTGCATGTGCTGGGGCAGCAGACGGGTTTGGCCGCGGGCCAGGCGGGCCTGCGCGCCGCAGGTGCCCCGCGGGGCGTGGGCGCTTGGCGGTGGCTGCTGGCCAGCGCGGGCTTGGCGGTGGGTGTGGCCGTCGGCGGCGAAATGCTGGCGCCGGTGGTCGACGTGCCCCAGCCCTGGCTGCTGGCGGGGTGCGCCTGCCTGCTGGTGTCGACACCGCTGGCGGGCTGGCTGGGCTATGCGGCCCGCCGCCGCGGCGGCGACGTGCGGGCGTTGCTGAGCATCCAGGCGACCGTCGTCGCGGGCTACGGCCTGCTGATGCTGGGCTACCCCATCTTCGGCGTCTGGCTGTTCCGCTTCGTGCACGACGTGACGGCCTTCATGGTCTATGGCACGGTGGCGCGCACCCGCGCACAGGCAGCGCCCGGGGCCAACCGCCTGTACGCGCTGTTCGGCCTGCGCGCCCCATGGGTGGGTTGGGCCCTGTGGCCGCTTGCAGCCGCCATGACGGCGTTGGGTGCGTTGCTGCCGTCCGTGTTCTTCATCGCCGTGGTCTGGACACACTACCTGGCGGAACACCGTCTGTGGCGTGGCGGCTCGCCGTTGCGGCGCTGGCTGCCGATGCATTGAAGGCGGGCCACGCGGGCGGCGCCACAATCCCGCCCATGGCCCCGCCGAACGACCCGCCCCGCAGCCGCCTGGCGCTGTACCTCGACCTGATCCGCTGGAACCGCCCGGCCGGCTGGCTGTTGCTGCTGTGGCCCTCGCTGGCCGCGCTTTGGATTGCCGCCGACGGCTTCCCCGGCTGGCACCTGCTGGCGGTGTTCACGCTCGGCACGATCCTGATGCGCAGTGCTGGCTGCTGCGTCAACGACGTGGCCGACCGCGAGTTCGACAAGCACGTCAAGCGCACCGCCCGCCGCCCGGTGACCAGTGGCGCGCTGCCGGTGAAAGAGGCGCTGGCGCTGGGCGCAGTGCTGGCGCTGGCGGCCTTCGGCCTGGTGCTGACGACCAACCCGCCGACCATCCTGCTGTCGTTCGCCGCGCTGGCGGTGGCCATCGCCTACCCGTACGCCAAGCGCTTCGTCTCGATGCCGCAGGCCGTGCTGGGCGTGGCCTTCAGCTTCGGCATCCCGATGGCCTTCTCGGCCGTGCAGGGCGGGCAGGAGTGGAGCCTGGCCGCGGTCGGCGCGGCCGTGCCCTGGCATGCCTGGTGCCTGCTGGCGATCAACCTGTTCTGGGTGCTGGCCTACGACACCGAGTACGCCATGGTCGACCTCGACGACGACCTCAAGATCGGCATCCAGACCTCGGCCATCACGCTGGGCCGCTTCGACGTGGCGGCGGTGATGGCCTTCTACGCCATCTACCTGGTCTGCTGGGGCTGGGTGACCACGACGCTGG
>JBGAGZ010000088.1:0-20444 GCA_044226465.1 Burkholderiaceae bacterium
TAGTGCGCGCTGGCCACGCTGTAGGCGCGCATCAGCGGCTTGCCGTCGACCATCAGGCCGATCATCACGAACTGGCCGCTGTCGAAGCGCAGCGCGGGGTCACGAGTGCACTGGAAGGTGAACAGCGATTCGTTCCAGTGGTGGACGTGGGTGACCTTCTCGGTACTGAACGCGCTCATGCGCCCATTAGATCAGCCGCGCAATGGCCTCACCCATCTCGGTGGTGCTGGCCTCGCCGCCCAGGTCGCGCGTGCGCGGGCCTTCGACCAGCACGGTCTCGATCGCCTTGACGATCGCGTCGTGCGCGGCCTTCTCGCCCAGGAAGTCCAGCATCAGCGCGCCGGACCAGATCATGGCCACCGGGTTGGCGATGTTCTGGCCGTAGATGTCCGGCGCCGAGCCGTGCACCGGCTCGAACAACGAGGGGAAGCGGCGCTCGGGGTTCAGGTTGGCCGACGGTGCCAGCCCGATGGTGCCGGTGGTGGCCGGGCCCAGGTCGGACAGGATGTCGCCGAACAGGTTGGTGGCCGCCACCACGTCGAAGCGTTGGGGCTGCAACACGAAGCGGGCGGTGAGGATGTCGATGTGCTGCTTGTCGACCGTCACGCCCGGGTAGGCCTGGCTGACCGCGTCGGCGCGCGCGTCCCACCAGGGCATGCTGATCGCGATGCCGTTGCTCTTGGTCGCGAGCGTCAGGTGGCGGCGGCGGGCCTGGGCCAGCTCGAAGGCGTACTTGAGCAGGCGGTCGGCGCCGTGTCGCGAGTAGACCGATTCCTGGATCACGATCTCGCGATCGGTGCCGGCGTACATCACCCCGCCGAGGTTGGTGTATTCGCCTTCGGTGTTCTCGCGCACGACGAGGTAGTCGATCTCGCCGGGGCGGCGGCCGGCCAGCGGGCAGGGCACGCCCTCGAACAGCCGCACCGGCCGCAGGTTGATGTACTGGTCGAACTCGCGGCGGAACTTCAGCAGCGAGCCCCAGAGCGAAACATGGTCGGGCACCGCGGCCGGCCAGCCGACGGCGCCGAAATAGATCGCGTCCTGGCCCTGCAGCCGCGCCTTCCAGTCGTCCGGCATCATCTGCCCGGTTCGCTGGTAATGGTCGCAACTGGCCCATTCGATGGGTGTCAGCTCCAGCGCAAAGCCGAAGCGCTTCGAGGCTGCACGCAGCGCGCGCAGGCCTTCGGGCATCACTTCCTTGCCGATGCCGTCGCCGGGGATGGCGGCGATCTTGTAGGTGGCGGGCATCATGTTCTCCTCGAAACGAGGCATTGTGCCGAGCCAAAGAAAAACCCCTTGCAGACCGGTGATCTGCAAGGGGCGATGATCTTGGTGGCGCTTCAGGGATTCGAACCCCGGACCTGCGGATTATGATTCCGTCGCTCTAACCGACTGAGCTAAAGCGCCAACAGCCTTCCATTATATAGCGAACGCAGCCTGCGCCGGCAAGGCCCCGGGTGGCGGTCGCCCAGGACCCGATGTTCAGCTTCTTCAAGAAAAAACCGGCGCCGCCGGTGCCCCCCGCCGCGATACCTGAGGCGCCGGCAGAGGCGGCCCGGCCCGCGGCCGTCGAGAGCACGCCGCCTCCGGTCGCGGCGCCCGCACCTACCGCGCGCAGCGGCTGGCTGGGCCGCCTGCGCCAGGGCCTGGCCAAGACCGGCTCCAGCATCACCCAGGTCTTCACCGGCGTCCGCATCGACGACGCCCTGTACGAAGAGCTGGAATCGGCGCTGCTGATGGCCGATGCCGGCGTCAAGGCCACCGAGCATTTGCTGGCCGACCTGAAGCGCCGCGTGAAGGAGCGCAAGGCCGAGCGACCGGCCGAGGTACGCGCCCTGCTGGCCGACACCTTGACCGAACTGCTGGCCCCGCTGCAGCAGCCGTTGAAGGTGGGCCAGCAACAGCCCACGGTGATGATGGTGGTGGGCGTCAACGGGGCCGGCAAGACCACCAGCATCGGCAAGCTGACCCGCCATCTGGCGGACGCCGACCAGACGGTGCTGCTGGCTGCTGCCGACACCTTCCGCGCCGCGGCGCGCGAGCAGCTCGCGGTATGGGCTGACCGCAACCAGGTCCAGATCGTCAGCCAGGAGGGCGGCGACCCGGCGGCCGTGACTTTCGATGCCGTTGTGGCCGGCAAGTCCCGCGGTGCCGACGTCGTGATCGCCGACACCGCCGGCCGCCTGCCGACCCAGCTGCACCTGATGGAAGAGTTGAAGAAGATCCGCCGCACCATCACCAAGGCCGAGGCCACGGCGCCGCACGAGGTGCTGCTGGTGGTCGACGGCAACACGGGGCAGAACGCGCTGGCCCAGGTCAAGGCCTTCGACGACGCGCTCACACTCACCGGCCTGATCGTCACCAAGCTCGACGGCACGGCCAAGGGTGGCGTGCTGGCCGCGATCGCGCTGTGGGCGCGTGAACGGGCCCAGCGCGACCCGGCGCTGCGTCCGGTGCCGGTCTATTTCATCGGCGTAGGCGAGAAGCTCGAAGACCTCGAGACTTTCGACGCGCGCGAGTTCGCCAACGCCCTGCTGGGCTGACATCGCCGCCGCCCGGCAGCGGCCAGGCGCTCACTCGTCTGGCCAGCGGCCAGGCGCTCACTCGCCTGGCCTGGGCGAGCGGTGTGGCGTGGGCTGGGTCGGCGTGTCGCCGTCCAGGTCGTTGAACCAGGTGGTGGGGGGCGGCTCGCGCGGCACGTCGCCATCGGCGTTGTCACCCTCGGCCACCTCTGCCACCGGGATGGTGGTCAGCGGCCCACCGCCCAGGGGTTGCCGACGCGCCAGCGCCGCACGCTCGGACTCGACTTCCTTCGGCACGAAGATTTCGCGCACCGCTTCGGTGGACGGGAGGTCGCTCTCGGCCCAGACCAACACCCGCACCCCGGCGGCCTTCAGCACGCGGGTCAGGCGCTGGTGCCGCTGCAGGCTGCGCGGGCTTTCCTGGGCGCCGCGCACCTCGACCACCGCCAGCACAGAAGTCGCCTTGTCGCAGACCAGCAGGTCCACGCTGAGCTGGCCGACGCGGCTCAGCCACTCGCCGTACGAATACCGCGTCGGCACGCGGATGAAGCGCGACAGCGGCACCTGGGCCAGCACCACATGGCCCGGCAAGGCCTTCACGAGGGTCTCGTAAGCCTGCCGCTCGGGGGCGGTCAGTACCCGTGTCGCGGTCGGCGGCCAGTCGGCCACGGTGTCGCGGGCCTCGACCACGCGGGGGCGGTTCTTGCCGGCCTTGGCGCGCTGCTGCCGCTGCCACAGCAGGCCGGCAGGCACGCCAACCACCAGCAGCGCGAGCAATATCCAGAGCAGGGCAATCATCGGCGTCGACTCTCTCGCGCGGCGGAGCTCGGGTCAGCGCGGGCCCATGCCGCCCATGCCCTTCATGCCGCCCATGCGCTTCATCATCTTCATCAGGCCGCCGCCCTTCATCTTCTTCATCATGCCCTGCATCTGCTCGAACTGGTTGAGCATGCGGTTCACCTCCTGCACCTGCACGCCGGCGCCAGCTGCAATGCGGCGCTTGCGGGTGGCCTTGATGATCTCGGGCTTGCGGCGCTCCAGCGGCGTCATCGAATGGATGATGCCTTCCATGCGGCGCATGTCGCGCTCGGCGCGGTCCATGTCTGCCTGGCCGGCCTTGGCCGCCAGTTGGGTCGGCAGCTTGTCCATCAACGAGCCCAGGCCGCCCATCTTCTTCATCTGGCTGATCTGGGCCAGGAAGTCGTTCAGGTCGAAGCCGTCACCCGACTTGACCTTGTCGGCCAGCTTCTTGGCGGCGTCGAGGTCGACGCCCTTCTGCACCTCTTCGACCAGCGCGACGATGTCGCCCATGCCGAGGACCCGGCCAGCGTGGCGGTCGGCGTCGAAGACTTCCAGGCCGTCGATCTTCTCGGACACGCCGGCGAACTTGATCGGCGCGCCGGTGACCTGCCGCACCGACATCGCCGCACCGCCACGCGAATCGCCATCGAGCTTGGTCAGCACCACGCCGGTCAGCGGCAGCGCGTCCTTGAAGGCCTTGGCGGTGTTGACCGCGTCCTGGCCCTGCATGGCGTCGACCACGAACAAGGTCTCGACCGGGTTCAGCGCGGCATGCAGGTCTCGGATCTCGGCCATCAAGGCTTCGTCGATCGCCAGCCGCCCGGCGGTGTCGACCAGCAGCACGTCGAAATAGTGCTTGCGCGCGTAGTCCAGCGCCGCCAGCGCGATGTCGCGCGGCTTCTGGTCGGCCTGGCTCGGGAACCACTCGGCGCCGGCCTGTTTGGTGACGGTCTTCAGCTGCTCGATCGCCGCGGGGCGGTACACGTCGGCCGAGACGGTGAGTACCTTCTTCTTGCGCTTCTCGATCAGGTGCTTGGCGAGCTTGGCGGTGGTCGTGGTCTTGCCGGCGCCCTGCAGGCCGGCCATCAGGATGACCGCCGGCGGCTGGGCGGCCAGGTTGACGTCGGCCACGCCCTCGCCCATCGTGGCGGCCAGCTCCTTGTGAACCACCGAGACCAGCACCTGCCCCGGGTTCAGCGAGCCGACCACCTCCTGGCCCAGCGCCTTGTCCTTCACGCGGGCGATGAAATCGCGCACCACCGGCAAGGCCACGTCGGCCTCGAGCAGAGCCATGCGAACCTCGCGCAGCATGTCCTGCACGTTGGATTCGGTGATGCGGGCCTGGCCCCGCATGGTCTTGACCAGGCGTGACAGGCGGTCGGTGAGGGTGGTGGCCATGGGTGCTGTGCGCTGCGGGCGCGGGCTGTGGGCCGGCAGCGCGCCGGTAAACTGTGACCATGATCTTATCCGCTGACCCCATGGTGCTCGGCGCCATGGTGGCCGTGCTGGCCTACCTGGCCGCGCTGCTGCCGGCCGCGCCGCAGCAGCGCTGGCCGGTGCAGCTGCTGTTCGCGGCCTGGCTGGTGCACGCGCTGCTGCTGCTCGGCGGCGTCGGCCTGTGGGCGCCCGCAGGCGAGGGCCTGCGCCTGGGCTTTGCGCCGGCGCTGTCCTTCACCGTCTGGCTGGTCCTGGCCGTGCATGGGGTCGAGAGCCGATTCCTGCCAGTGGCCAACGCGCGCCGGGCGCTGGCGCTGGCGGGCGCGCTGGCGGTGGCGCTGGCCTGGGCCTTCCCGGGCGACGTGCGCGCAGTGGCGCACTCGCGCTGGGCGCCTTTGCACTGGGTGCTGGGACTCACGTCCTATGGCCTGTTCGGCGCCGCGGTGCTGCACGCGGTGCTGCTGGACACGGCCGACCGCCGCCTGCGCCAGAAGAACCCGGGCGGTGGCTCGGGCACCATCGGCGGGGGCGGCCTGCCGCTGCTGACGCTGGAACGCCTGACCTTCCGCTTCGTCGAGGCCGGTTTCGCGGTGCTCACGGTGGCGCTTTGGCTGGGCCTGCAGTCAGAAGCGCAGTGGCACTGGGACCGCAAGAGCGTGCTGTCGGTGCTGGGCTGGGCGACCTTCGCCGCGCTGATCGTCGGCCGCCAGTGGCGGGGCTGGCGCGGTCGCCAGGCCACGCGCTGGTTGTACCTGGGCTCGCTGCTGCTGCTGCTGGCCTATGTCGGCACCCGTTTTGTCTACGAGGTGGTGCTGCAGCGCCCCCCCACCTGACCCGAACCGCGCCATGGTCAAGCTGCTGTTGTTGCTGGGCTTCACTGTGCTGGCGCTGATGCTGTGGTTCGGCAAAGGCCGCAGCGGTGGTGCGGCCCGCCCGAGCCGCCGCGCGCCGGGGCCGCAGGCCATGGTGGCCTGCGCCCACTGCGGCCTGCACCTGCCCGGGCCGGACGCGCTCGAAGGCGAGGGCGGCCGGCACTACTGCAGCGCCGAGCATCGCCGCCTCGGCCCGCGGGCCGGCCCGTGAGCCGACGCGCCGGCAGGGCAGGCGAGGCCCGGCGCAACACCGCCGCCAGCCAGGGGGGCGAATCCTGGCTCGGGGCGCTGGGCTTCGGCGGTGGCCCCTCGGCACTGGACGATGCCTCCACCGTCGACCCCGCCTGGGGCGACGAGAGCCTGCGCGGCCCCGAGGACAGCAGCTTCCTGTCGCGCCAGGCCCGCCGGCTGATCACGGCCGATGACAGTGCCCACCGGCGTGTCTTCCGCACCTACCTGACCGCGCGCGCTGCGCTGGGCGTGGCCCTGGCCCTGGCGCAGGCGGTGGTCGACCTGTTCGCGCCGCGCAGCCCGGGCGTGCTGATGGCCCTGTGCGCGGCCTATGCCGTGCAAGCCCTGCTGCTGCGCTTGTGGCGCACCGAGCAGCGGCTCGCGCATGGCGGCTCGCGCCGCCGCTCGCGCTGGTGGGCCACCGTCGGTGTCGACGTGCTGGCCTTCGGCGCCATGCACTGGCTGGACCCGAACGCCACGCTGAACCACGCGGCCCTGCTGGTCTTGCCGGTGCTGATGGCGGGCGTGCTCAGCGCGCGCCTCACCGGCCTGGCCACCGCCGCGGCCGCCAGCCTGGTGCTGCTGGTGTCGGCCTGGCAGCGCGGCATGGCCAACGGCGATCTCACGGTGCTGATGTCGCAGGCTGGCATGGCCGGTGTCGGCATGTTCGCCACCGTGCTGGTGGCGGGGCAGATGGCCAGCCGCCTGGCGCGCGAAGAGCGCACCGCCCGCGGCAGCCTGGAGCTGGCCCGCCAGCAGGCCGAGCTGAACCGGCTGGTGATCGACGAGATGAGCGACGGCGTGCTGGTCGTCGATCGGCGCGGCCGCGTGCGCGCGGCCAACCCGGCGGCGCGCGCCCTGTTGTCCGACGGCGGTGGCTGCCCGCCCGCACCCTTCTCGCTCGCCAGCCAGCCGGGCTGGAGCCGCCTGCTCGAAGCGGTGGAAGAGGCCTACCGCAGCAACCAGTGGCCGGCTGCCGGGCTGGACCTGACGGTGGCCTACGCCGGCGAGTCGCCGCGGTCGATCCGTGTGCGGGCCCGGTTCACGCGCGGCGCGCGGCTCGACCGCGCCGATGACAGCGAGCGCGCCGACGAGGTGCTGGCCGTGCTCTTCATGGAAGAGCTGCGCCAGGTGCTGGCGCGGCAACGCGAAGAGCGCCTGGCCGCGATGGGCCGCATGTCGGCCGGCATCGCGCACGAGATCCGCAACCCGCTCGCCGCTGTGTCACAGGCCAACGCCTTGCTGCAGGAAGACGCGCTGCGCGCCGACCAGCAGCGGCTGGTGCGCATCGTGGCCGACAACGTCGAGCGCCTGCGCCGCATCGTCGACGACGTGATGGAGGCGGCCCCGGGCAGCATGGCGCCGTCGCGCACCATTGATGCCACGGCCGAGGTGGCGGCCATCTGCGCCGAATGGGCGCGCACCGTGGGCATTGCGCTGGGCAGCGAGAGCCGGCTGCGGGTGATGCTGCCCAAGGAGCCGGTGGGCGCGGTGTTCGACCCCGACCACCTGCGCCGCGTGCTGGTCAACCTGCTCGAGAACGCGATCCGCCATTGCAGCGACAGCCCTGGTGCGGTCTTGGTGCTGCTCGAGGCGCTCGACGGGCCTTTCGTGCGGCTGGCCGTGGCCAGCGACGGCGAGCCGATCGCGGCCGAGGTCGAGGCCCACCTGTTCGAGCCCTTCCATTCCACTCGCAGCCGCGGCACCGGGCTGGGCTTGTACATTTGCCGTGAGCTGTGCGGGCGCCACGGCGCCAGCATCGACTACCTGCGCCGACCCGGCGACCGGCACGCCAAGCTGTTCCAAGTGGTGATGCGGCGCGACACCGTGGCCTCCGAAGGGCGCTTGCACCTGTGAAAGACATCTGGGAAAGACACGGCCGTGAGTGACGCATCGTTCCAGACCGGCGGC
Source organism: Burkholderiaceae bacterium (assembly GCA_044226465.1). Classification (GTDB taxonomy): domain Bacteria; phylum Pseudomonadota; class Gammaproteobacteria; order Burkholderiales; family Burkholderiaceae_C; genus Ideonella. The sequence goes on from JBGAGZ010000088.1 coordinate 7,775, forward strand.
GTGCTCGTCGTCGACGACGAGCCCGACCTGCTGACGCTGTACGAGCTGACGCTGCTGCGCGAAGGCTACGAGGTCGAGATCGCCGCCACCGTGACCGAGGCTTGGTCGCGCCTGCAGGAGCGCGTGTTCCGCCTGGTCATCACCGACATGCGGCTGCCCGACGGCTCGGGCATGGACCTGATGCAGCGGCTCGAAGCCGCGCGGCGGCCCGAGAAGGTGATCGTCATCACCGCCTACGGCTCGGCGGAGAACGCGGTCGAGGCGCTGAAGGCCGGTGCCTTCGACTACCTCACCAAGCCGGTGGACCTGCGCCAGTTCCGCGCCGTGGTGGCCGGTGCGATGGGGCGCGCCGCGCCCGTGGCCGCGCCACGCCCCGGCGCCCCGGCGCCCAGCGCGCCTTTGAAGCGGCTGGTTGGCGACTCGGACGCAATGCAGCAGGTGCGCGAGCTGATCGAGAAGGTGGCGCGCAGCATGGCGCCGGCCCTGGTGCAGGGCGAGTCGGGCACCGGCAAGGAACTGGTGGCGCGCGCCATCCACGAGGTCAGCGCGCGGGCCGGGCAGCCTTTCGTGGCGGTGAATTGCGGCGCGATCCCCGAGAACCTGCTGGAGGCCGAGTTCTTCGGCTACCGCAAGGGCGCCTTCACCGGCGCCAATGAAGACCGTGCCGGCTTCTTCCAGGCGGCCAACGGCGGCACGCTGTTCCTCGACGAGATCGGCGACCTGCCGCTGGCCATGCAGAGCAAGCTGCTGCGTGTGATCCAGGAGCGTGCGGTGCGGCCGGTGGGCGCGGTCAACGAGCTGCCGCTGAACGTGCGCATCGTCAGCGCCACCCACAAGGACCTGGGCCACGAGGTGGCAGCCGGCCGCTTCCGGCAGGACTTGTTCTACCGCCTCAACGTGATCCGCATCGCGGTGCCGCCGCTGCGCGAGCGGCGTGGCGACCTCGAGCCGATCAGCCTGGCGCTGCTGGACCGCATTGCCCGCGACGCCGGTGTCTCGCCGGCCCCGCGGCTGACGCTGGCGGCGCACGAGCGCCTGGCGCGCTATGCCTTCCCCGGCAACGTGCGCGAGCTGGAAAACCTGCTGCACCGCGCGGTGGCCCTGTCCTCGGGCGACCTCATCGATGCTGGCGACCTGGGCCTGCCCGAGGTGGTGCTGCAGGACAACAGCGGCGACACCGAACCGGGGGTGCTCAACGGCGCGCCCGCACCGGTGTCCACCAACGGCGACACCCCGCTGCCCGACGACCTGGCCAGGCACCTCGACGAGGTCGAGCGCGCCATCCTCGTGCGGGCGCTGCGCGAGCACGGCTTCAACCGAACGGCGGCCGGCGCGCGCCTGGGCCTGTCGCTGCGGCAGATGCGCTACCGCATGGCGCGGCTGGGCATCACCGAGGGCGGCGACGAGGAATGAGCTTTCGCCAGGGCTGGTGGTCCGGCGCGCAGCCGCGGTCGTCGCCGAACTTCGGCCCGAGGCCGGCTGGCACACCGGTGACGCTGGTGGTACTGCACTCGATCAGCCTGCCGCCGGGCCAATACGGTGGCGATGCGGTCGAGCGCCTGTTCACCAACCGGCTGGACTGCGACGAGCACCCGTACTACGACGGCCTGCGCGGCCTGCAGGTGTCGGCCCACTTCTTCCTGCGGCGCAGTGGCGAACTGCTGCAGTTCGTGTCGTGCGAGGCGCGGGCCTGGCATGCGGGCGTGTCACGGTGGCGCGGGCGCGACAACTGCAACGACTACTCGATCGGCATCGAGCTGGAGGGCCTGGAGGACGAGCCCTTCGAGGCGGCCCAGTATGAGCGCCTGGTCACTCTGCTGCGTGCGGTGCAGCGCGAGTACGGCCGGGTCGAGGTGGCTGGCCACGAGCATGTGGCGCCGGGCCGAAAGCGTGACCCCGGTGCAGGCTTCGATTGGCACCAGCTGAGGGCCCGATTGCGCTGGCGCAGCGAGCGCTTTCCGAGCGGGGCTGACTGAGCCACACGCAGCAACGGCGCGGCCTGGCCGCGATTTCCGGGCGGGAAGCCGCGTGCTCGCTTGGCCGGCCGTGCGGGTGCCCGAAACGATGCGGCGTTGCGAGCGCTGCCGGTGCAGACGCGGCCCACGCGGCAGCATCGAAGATCAATGTGACGCCTTCAAGTCAAGAGGGATAGTCACGCTATAGGTAGTGCTTGAAGCGCTGTCAGGCCCCAGATATAGTGTCCTTTCGTGCTAATCTCAGAGCACTCCCAAACGCCCATGTCCGCAGCTTCCGGCCTTTCGTTCGCCTGCCTTGCCAGGCCTGAGGCCCAGCCGTCGCGGACGCCGGCACCACCCCCCGCCCCGGGTCACCGGGGCCGCACGCTACGACGACGATGAACCTCGTGTCGCGCTGAGCACAGCCGCCACGAGGTGAGCAATGCCGTCGTCGGCTGGCTGGGGAAAGGCCGGCCAGGGTTCCAGGGCCTAGACCGTCACCGCCGCACATACATCCAACCGAGGGGATCTCATGCAAGCCGTTGCATCCGCCATCACCGACGCCGCCGTCTCGGCACGGCCGTCGTCCGACGCGACCACCGTCGCCGGCCACCTGCCCAGCGCGTACCAGGGCTACCAGACCATCCGCCGCAACGGCGCGGTCGTGGCCTTCGAGCCGAACAAGATCGCGGTGGCCTTGATGAAAGCCTTCCTTGCGGTGCACGGCACGCAAGGCGCGGCCTCGGCCAGCGTGCGCGAGACGGTCGACGCGCTGACCGAGACGGTGGTGCGCGCGCTGCTGCGTTCGCGCCCGGGCGGCGGTACCTTCCACATCGAGGATGTGCAGGACCAGGTCGAACTGGGCCTGATGCGCAGCGGCCACCACGAAGTGGCGCGGGCCTATGTGCTGTACCGCGAGCGCCGTTCGCAAGAGCGCGCCAAGCAAGCCACGGCGGCCCCGGCCGCCCCGGCCCACGTGCTGTCGGTGATCGACGGTGGCGTGCGCGTGCCGCTGGACGAGGCCCGTCTGCAGGCGCTGGTGGAATCGGCCTGCGCGGGCCTGGGCGAAGACGTCCGGCCGGACCCGATCCTGGCCGAGACGCGCCGCAACCTGTACGACGGCGTGCCGATCGACGAGGTCTACAAGGCCGCCATCCTGGCTGCCCGCACCCTGATCGAGCAAGACCCGGCCTACACCCGCGCCACGGCGCGCCTGCTGCTGCACACCATCCGCCGCGAGATCATCGGCGGCGAGGTGATGCAAGGCGAGATGGCCACGAAGTACGCCGAGTACTTTCCCAAGTTCATCAAGAAGGGTGTCGACGCCGAGTTGCTGGACGACAAGCTGCTGCAGTACGACCTGGCCAAGCTGGGTGCGGCACTGAACGCTGGCCGCGACCTGCAGTTCGACTACCTTGGCCTGCAAACGCTGTACGACCGCTACTTCCTGCACATCGACGAGCAGCGCATCGAGATGCCGCAGGCCTTCTTCATGCGCGTGGCCATGGGCCTGGCACTGAACGAGATCGACCGCGAGACGCGTGCGATCGAGTTCTACAACGTGCTGTCGACCTTCGACTTCATGTCGTCGACGCCGACGCTGTTCAACGCCGGCACGCGGCGCTCGCAACTGTCGAGTTGCTATCTGACGACGGTGGCCGATGATCTGGACGGCATCTATGAAGCGCTGAAGGAGAACGCGCTGCTGTCGAAGTTCGCCGGCGGCCTGGGCAACGACTGGACCAACGTCCGCGCGCTGGGCTCGTACATCAAGGGCACCAACGGCAAGTCGCAAGGCGTGGTGCCGTTCCTGAAGGTGGTCAACGACACGGCCGTGGCGGTGAACCAGGGCGGCAAGCGCAAGGGTGCGGTCTGTGCCTACCTGGAAACCTGGCACCTGGACATCGAGGAGTTCCTCGAGCTGCGCAAGAACACGGGTGACGACCGCCGCCGCACCCACGACATGAATACCGCGAACTGGATTCCGGACCTGTTCATGCGGCGCGTGATGGAAGGCGGCGACTGGACGCTGTTCTCGCCCAGCACCTGCCCCGACCTGCACGACAAGATCGGCGCCGAGTTCGACAAGGCCTACACGGCCTACGAAGCCAAGGTCGACCGCGGCGAGATCAAGCTGTTCAAGCGCATGCCCGCGAAGGACCTGTGGCGCAAGATGCTCTCGATGCTGTTCGAGACCGGCCACCCCTGGATCACCTTCAAGGACGCCTGCAACGTGCGCTCGCCGCAGCAGCACGTGGGCGTGGTGCACTCGTCGAACCTGTGCACCGAGATCACACTGAACACCGGCCCCGACGAGATCGCCGTGTGCAACCTGGGCTCGGTCAACCTGGCCCAGCACCTGAAGGACGGCCAGATTGATCACGCCAAGCTGAAGGCCACGGTGTCGACGGCGATGCGCATGCTCGACAACGTCATCGACATCAACTACTACGCGGTCAAGAAGGCGCGCGATTCCAACCTGCGCCACCGCCCGGTCGGTCTGGGCATCATGGGCTTCCAGGACGCGCTGTACCAACTGCGCACGCCGTACGCCAGCGAGTCTGCGGTCGAGTTCGCCGACCGCTCGATGGAAGCGCTGTGCTACTACGCCTACTGGGCGTCGACCGAGCTGGCCGCCGAGCGTGGCCGCTACTCGAGCTACCGCGGCTCGCTGTGGGACCGCGGCATCCTGCCGCTGGACTCGTTGAACCTGCTGGCCGAACAGCGCGGTGGCTATGTCGAGGTCGACCGCAGCATGAGCATGGATTGGGACCAACTGCGCCAGCGCATCGCGACCCACGGCATGCGCAACAGCAACTGCGTGGCCATCGCGCCGACCGCAACGATCTCCAACATCATCGGCGTCGACGCTTCGATCGAACCCTGCTTCGGCAACCTGTCGGTCAAGTCCAACCTGTCGGGCGAGTTCACGGTCGTCAATGAGTACCTCGTGCGCGACCTGAAGAAGCTGGGCCTGTGGGACAGCGTGATGGTGATGGACCTGAAGCACTACGACGGTTCGCTGCGCCGCATCGACCGCGTGCCCGAAGAACTGAAGGCGCTGTACGCGACCGCGTTCGAAGTCGAGACGCAGTGGCTGGTCGAGGCGGCCGCGCGCCGCCAGAAGTGGATCGACCAGGCGCAGTCGCTCAACATCTACATCGCCGGCGCCTCGGGCAAGAAGCTCGACGACACCTACAAGCTCGCGTGGGTCCGCGGCCTGAAGACCACCTACTACCTGCGCACCGTGGGCGCGACGCATGCCGAGAAGTCGACGATCTCGGCGGGTCAGCTCAACTCGGTGCCCAGCAGTGGCGGCATGAGCGGCGGCATGTCCGCACTCGATGCGGTGGCTGCACAAGCGCAGGCGATGCTCGCTGCGCAGCCGGCCACCGACATCAAGTTCTGCGGTGTCGATGACCCGACCTGCGAAGCCTGCCAGTGACCACGCGTTGAGATGAACGATGCGCGCATCACGTGATCACGATCGGTCGATCGATGCGATGCGCGCTGTCGTTGCGATGTGCTCGAAGACGATGCACGCGTGCAACAACGACGACGGTTTGATGTCAAGAAGTGCTTGGTGTTTCGACACAACACTCCCATAATCGCGACCCATAGGAAATACGCACATGCTGGTCTGGGAAGACGACCTTCGTACCCCGCCGAATCCTGCTTCACGCCACACGGCCGAGCCCTCACGCGAAATGCGCGGCGTGCAGGCGGTGACCTCTTCACCGCTTCAAGCAACCACCCCAGTCGCTCACGCTGCCGCACCTGTTGCGTCGCATCTGGGCACTGCATCAGCCCCCACCAGTTCTGTCGCTGCGCGCGTCGACCGCCGCGTCAACGCCGCCGACAAGCGCATCATCAACGGCCAGACCGATGTGAATCAGCTGGTGCCGTTCAAGTACAAGTGGGCGTGGGAGAAGTACCTTGCCACTTGTGCGAACCACTGGATGCCGCAAGAGGTCAACATGTCGCGTGACATCGCGACCTGGAAAGACCCGAACGGCTTGACTGAAGACGAGCGCCGCATCATCAAGCGCAACCTCGGTTTCTTCGTCACTGCCGATTCGCTGGCCGCCAACAACATCGTGCTGGGCACCTACCGCCACATCACGGCGCCCGAGTGCCGCCAGTTCTTGCTGCGTCAGGCCTTCGAGGAGGCGATCCACACGCACGCCTACCAGTACATCGTCGAGTCGCTCGGGCTGGACGAGAGCGAGATCTTCAACGCGTACCACGAGGTCCAGTCCATCCGCGACAAGGACGAGTTCCTGATCCCGTTCATCGACGCGATCATGGACCCGCACTTCCACACTGGTACACCCGAGACCGACCAGACCCTGCTCAAGAGCCTGATCGTTTTCGCCTGCCTGATGGAAGGCCTGTTCTTCTACGTCGGCTTCACGCAGATCCTGGCGCTGGGCCGGCAGAACAAGATGACCGGCGCGGCGGAGCAGTACCAGTACATCCTGCGCGACGAGTCGATGCACTGCAACTTTGGCATCGACCTGATCAACCAGATCAAGCTTGAGAACCCGCACCTGTGGACGGCCGAGTTCAAGACCGAGATCAAGGCCTTGTTCGCCAAGGCCGTCGAACTCGAGTATCGCTATGCCGAAGACACCATGCCGCGCGGTGTGCTCGGCATGAACGCGTCCATGTTCAAGGGCTACCTGCGCTACATCGCCAACCGGCGCGCGACGCAGATCGGCCTGGAGGCGCTCTTCCCGAACGAGGAAAACCCGTTCCCGTGGATGAGCGAGATGATCGACCTGAAGAAGGAACGCAACTTTTTTGAGACCCGCGTCATCGAGTACCAATCCGGTGGCGCATTGAGCTGGGACTGACCTGCGACTGGCGCCTCGAAGCGCCGGGGCGGGTCGTTCCAGCAGTGTGTGAGATCAAGAACCTCGGTTTCGTCAGCTTCGCCACCACGAAGCGAAGCGACGCAACCGACACCCCATTCATCGGATGGGGGCGACCTGAAACGGCCTCTAGACCGTGACAGGACTGGCCACCGACGATGAATCGCCGAGCTGTATCTCGAGCAGCACGGTGTTTTTTGCAACTTGATCAAGGAGATTGATATGGCAACTGCGAAGAAGGCCGCTCCGGCCAAGAAGGCGCCCGCGAAGAAGGCCGCTCCGGCCAAGAAGGCGGCCGCCAAGAAGGCCCCGGCGAAGAAGGCCGCTCCGGCCAAGAAGGCTCCGGCGAAGAAGGCCGCTCCGGCCAAGAAGGCTCCGGCGAAGAAGGCCGCTCCGGCCAAGAAGGCCCCGGCGAAGAAGGCCGCTCCGGCGAAGAAGGCCGTTGCGAAGAAGCCGGTCGCCAAGAAGGCTGCACCGAAGCCCGCCGCGAAGAAGGCCGCTGCGAAGAAGGCCGCGCCTGCGAAGAAGGCCGCTGCTGCGAAGAAGCCGGCTGCGAAGAAGCCTGCGGCAAAGAAGGCGGCAGCCAAGAAGCCTGCTGCCCCCGCTGCCCCTGCTGCCCCTGCGGCCCCTGCAGCGAAGACGGCACTGAGCCCCGCGGCCGCCTGGCCGTTCCCGACGGGCAACAAGCCCTGAGTGATACGGGGCGCCTGATGGCGCCCCGTGTGCACCCCCAGCCCGGCCTCGGCCGGGCTTTTTCTTTCTAGCCTACGCACATGGTGCCAACGCCTTCGACCTGGCCCTGCGTCCGCGCGTTGACGGACGCGTCCTGCGTGCTGGCCGTGGCCGTGACGCCCAATGCGCGCGTCACCGAAGTCGTGGGCTTGCATGACGGCGCGCTGCGCGTGAAGCTCGCCGCACCACCGGTGGACGGCAAGGCCAATGCAGCGTTGACCGCCTGGCTGGCCGCGGAGCTTGGTCTGGCCAAGCGTGCGGTCCGCCTGCGCCGCGGGGAGACGGCCAGGTACAAGCAAGTGGAGATCGACGCGCCCTTGGCCGCTGTTCAGGCCTGGCTCGACACGCGCTTGCCAGACAGGGCGCGTTGACTCAGGCCAGACCGAGCGCCGCGCGGTCGACGCGGTGGTTCTGCCCGCCGCGCTCGGCGATCTTCAAGGCACCCAGGCGGTTGCCCAGCGCCACGCAGTCCACCAACGGCCAGCCTTGTTCCAGGCCGTGCAGCAGAGCGCCGCGGAAGGCGTCGCCGCAGCCGGTGGGGTCGACCACCTGGGTGGCTTGCACGCCGGGCACGCGCTGGCACACGCCGTCGACCCACACGTCGCAGCCCTCGGAGGCCAGGGTGACGATCACGCCCTTCAGGTGCGAGCGCGACATCGCCTCCAGCGACAGGCCAGTGCGGTCGCACAGCATCTTGGCTTCGTAGTCGTTCACCGCCACCCAGGTGGCCTGGCCGATGAAGGTCTTGAGCGATTCGCCGTCGAACATTGGCAAGCCCTGGCCCGGGTCGAATACGAAAGGGATGCCGGCGGCGGCCAGGTCGCGTGCGCGGCGCAGCATGGCCTCGCGTCCGTCCGGGCCGATGATCGCGATGGCGATGTCGTCGCGCTCGGGCAGGCCGATGCGGTGCGCCTCTTGCATCGCGCCGGGGTGGAAGGCCGTGATCTGGTTGTTGTCGGCGTCGGTGATGATGATCGCCTGCGCGGTGTAGGTGTCCTGCACTTGCAGCACTTGCTGGGTGTCGATGCCCAGGGCCTGCATGCGGGCGAGGTAGCCGTCGCCATCGTTGCCGAGCGCGGCCGCCACCACGGCGGTGCTGCCCAGCTGGGCCAGCGTGTAGGCGATGTTGCCGGCGCAGCCGCCGAATTCGCGCCGCAGCGTGGGCACGAGGAAAGACACGTTCAGGATGTGCACCTGCTCGGGCATGATCTGCTCGGCGAAGCGGCCCGGGAAGGTGGTGATGGTGTCGAAGGCGAGCGAGCCGCTGACGAGACAGGCCATGGTGGGTCGGCTTTCTTCAGAACGATGAGGATCGGGGATCAGGGGTAGAACACTTCGACCGTGTAGCCTGCCACCCGCAGGTCACCCACGGCCAAGCGCGCATCGACGCGCCATTGCGCATCGGCGGCGATGAACTCGCCGCGCGCGCCCAGCTCGGTGGGCAGCATCACCTTGCGCGACACGGTCTGGCCCAGGCCGTCGGTGAAGGTCACCTCCAGCGCCGGGGTGCGCACGGCAAAGTCGGCGCTGTTGTGCAGGTCCGCGCTGAAGCGCAGCACGTGCTCGTCCTCGGTGCGCGTCAGGTCGCTGGCATCGAGCCGGATGCGGTCGAGCGCGCGCGGAGCCTGGATGCGACAACCCAGGTGGTCGCATGCGGCCTGCAAGGGCCCGGCCAGCACAGGCACTTGCACGGCGAGGTGGTCGCGGTACTGGAAGGCGACCTGCGCCACCAGCATCAGGCCGAGCACGCTGGAGGCACCGCCCAGCAATGCACGCACCAGCGGGCGCCGCCACAGCGCGGCGCGCTCGGCCTGGCGCACGAACTGCGGCTTGCGTCGCCGACGGTGCGCACCGGTGGTGGCGTGCGTGTGCGGCTCACCGCTGCGCTTGGACGGCGAAGACTTCGACGACTTCGCGCGCTTGCCGCTGCTGCGCCGGCGCTCGCGCGTGGTGCTCGCCGCCCAGCCTGGCATCGGGCCCATGAAGCAGGATGGGGTCGGCTCGTTCCCGTGCTCGGTGTCGTCTGCCACCGTGACCGGCTCGCTGGCGATCGTCGACGGCAGGTCGTCGAGCGCGAGCGTGGGCTCGGCGGACGCCGGACGCTCTTCGGCCGGTGTCGCTGGCGTCGAGTCGCCCGCTTCGGCCGGCGTGTCGGCGCGCCCGGGGCGCGCGACGGCGGGAGCGTCGGGCAAGTCCTGCAACTCGTCCCAGCGCATCGGCACCGTGGCCGCCGCTGGGTCCCAGTGGTCGCGCGGCGACGGCTGTTCTTCGAACTCGGGCCAGTCTTCGGCAGGCTCCACCACCGATGGTGGCGGCGCCTCGATGCGCACTGGGCTGGATGCGGCGTCTGCCTCGACGTCGTCGGCTGGGGTCGGCGCGGGTGCCTGCTGGGGCTGTGTCGGCGCGCCGGCCTCGGCCGGGTCGAGCTGGTCGAGGTCGAACAAGGTCTCCAGCGCGTTGAAGACCTCCTGGCACTGGCCGCAACGCACCCAGCCTTCGGACACCCGGAGCTGGTCCTGCACCACGCGGAACACCGTGTGGCAGGCGGGGCAGCGCGTGGCGAGGCTCATGCTGTGTTCGATGATGCCATGCAGGCTGCGCGCCCGAGCCCACGGCCCAGGCACTCAGGCGCCGTGTTGGCCACCCATGAGGATCCAGCCGTCCTCGCTGTCGAGCACATCGATGCGGCACCAGGGGGCATAGGCGGCGCGCAGCTCGTCGGCCTGGCGCTCGAGGATGCCGGCCAGCACCAGCGGTGCACCTGGCGCCAGGTGGCCGCACAACAGCGGCGCCAGCAGCTTCAACGGCGTGGCCAGGATGTTGGCCAGCACCAGGTCGTAGCGGGCCTGCGGCGGGTCCACCAACTCGGCCAGACCTGCGCGCAGCGTCACACCGTTGGCCTTGGCATTGGCCAGCGTGGCCTCGACGGCCGCGGGGTCGATGTCCACCGCATCCACTTCGCCGGCACCGTGCAGCGCGGCGCCGATGGCCAGGATGCCGGAGCCGCAGCCGTAGTCCAGCACACGTGGGCGGCGAACACTCCAGTCGTTCGCATGCCATGCGATCCAGCGCAGGCACATGCGCGTCGTGGGGTGGGTGCCGGTGCCGAAGGCCAGCCCCGGGTCCAGGCGGATGACCTGCCGGGCCGCCGCGGGCGGCTCGTGCCAGCTCGGCACGATCCAGAAGGTCGGCGTGATCTCGACCGGCGTGAACTGCGATTGGGTCAGGCGCACCCAGTCCTGGTCCTGCACGGCCTGCAGGCTTTGCACGGCCAGGCCCTCGGCCCAGTCCTGGGCCAGCAGCAAGGTCATCGCGTCGGTGGCCTCGGCCTCGCTCTGGAACAAGGCCTTCAGCGTCGAGCGTTCCCAGCCGGGTTGCGGCGCGGGCATGCCCGGCTCGCCGAACAGAGCCCGCTCGGCGTCGGTGTCGGCATCAGCGTCCTCCATCGAGACCGACAGGGCGCTTAACTCGTCCATCAGCGCGTCGGAGACGGGCTCCACCAGCGCCTGCGGCGCGCTCAGCACCAGTTCGACCATCGCCGCCATTGCCGCGACCTCAGCGCCGGTGCTCGTCGAGCCAGCCTTCCAGGTAGTGGATGCTGGTGCCGCCGGCCACGAACTTGGCGTCGACCATCAGCTCGCGGTGCAGCGGGATGTTGGTCTGGATGCCTTCGACCACCGTTTCCAGCAGCGCGGTGCGCATGCGGGCCAGGGCCTGGTCGCGGGTGTCGCCGTGGACGATGATCTTGCCGATCATCGAGTCGTAGTTCGGCGGCACGAAGTAGTTGGTGTAGACGTGCGAATCGACACGCACGCCAGGCCCGCCCGGCGCGTGCCACATGGTGATGCGGCCCGGCGAGGGCGTGAACTTGTACGGGTCCTCGGCATTGATGCGGCACTCGAGCGCATGTCCGCGCATCTCGATCTGGCGCTGCGTGAACGGCAGCTTCTCGCCGGCGGCGACGCGGATCTGCATTTGCACGATGTCGATGCCGGTGACCAGCTCGGTCACCGGGTGCTCGACCTGAACGCGGGTGTTCATCTCGATGAAATAGAACTCGCCGTCCTCGTACAGGAACTCGAAGGTGCCGGCGCCCCGGTAGCCGATCTTGCGACAGGCGGCGGCACAGCGCTCGCCCACCTTTTCGATCACGCGGCGCGGAATGCCCGGCGCCGGCGCCTCTTCGATGATCTTCTGGTGACGGCGCTGCATCGAGCAGTCGCGCTCGCCCAGCCAGACCGCACTCTTGTGCTCGTCGGCCAGCACCTGGATCTCCACATGGCGCGGGTTCTCGAGGAACTTCTCCATGTAGACCGCCGGGTTGCCGAACGCCGCGCCCGCCTCGGCGCGCGTGGTCTGCACCGCGTGGATCAGCGCCGCTTCGGTGTGCACGACGCGCATGCCGCGCCCGCCGCCACCGCCCGCCGCCTTGATGATCACCGGGTAGCCAATGGCGCGGGCGATCTTGGTGATTTCCTTCGGGTCGTCCGGCAGGGCGCCCTCCGAGCCGGGCACGCAGGGCACCCCCGACTTGATCATGGCCTGCTTGGCCGACACCTTGTCGCCCATCATGCGAATGGACTCGGGCGTGGGGCCGATGAAGGTGAAGCCGCTTTGCTCGACGCGTTCGGCAAAATCGGCGTTCTCGGACAGGAAGCCGTAGCCGGGGTGGATCGCCTCGGCGTCGGTCACCTCGGCGGTCGAGATGATGGCCGGCATGTTGAGATAGCTCTGGCCCGACGGCGCCGGGCCGATGCAGACGGCCTCTTCGGCCAGGCGCACGTACTTGGCGTCGCGGTCGGCTTCGGAATAGACGACGACGGACTTGATGCCCATCTCGCGGCAGGCACGCTGGATGCGCAGCGCGATTTCGCCTCGATTGGCGATCAGGATTTTCTTGAACATGACGGTGCGCAGCCGCTTATTCGATGACGAACAGCGGCTGGCCGAATTCGACGGCCTGGCCGTTCTGGGCCAACACCTGGGTGATCGTGCCGGCCTTGTCGGCCTCGATCTCGTTCATGATCTTCATGGCCTCGATGATGCAGACGGCATCGCCTTCCTTGACCACGGTGCCCACTTCCGCCAAGGGCTTGCCGCCCGGGGTGG
>JBGAGZ010000089.1:0-20559 GCA_044226465.1 Burkholderiaceae bacterium
CGTCCCGCTGCGCGATCGCCGCGCCATCCAGCAGCGCTGAAGGCATTCACTGTCGGGCATCCGGCCCTCCATGGCCATCGGAGGGTCTGGCATTGCGACGCCGGCTTCGCTGCAGGACACTCATCGGGTCTTTGCTCGCGAACACACCATGGCGCTTCCTCATGCGACCCCCGGCCAAGTCCTGGACGTGCGCCCGCTCGGTGAAAATCTGCTGACCGGGAAGACGGCCGCGCTGTTCAAGTCGCACGACATCGAGGTGATGCGCTTGGTGTTGCATGCGGGCAAAGCGTTGCCACCCCACAAGGTGCCGGGCGAGATCACCATCCATTGCCTGGAAGGCGTGCTGAGCGTCGATGTCGACGGCAGCACGTCCCGGCTTGAGGCCGGTGAACTCGTCTTTCTGGCCGGTGGCGCGCCGCATTCGGTCATGGCGTTGACCGACGCGTCGGCGTTGGTGACCATTGCCCTCAGACCATGATCTGACAGCGGTTGCGGCATTCATGGACGCAGTCGGCACCGTCACCCTCTCGCTCCAGTCGGACTTCCGGTTCGAGGTCGACTTCGGGTTGGCCGGGGTGCCCCGACTGTCGACGGACGCAATGCCTCCGCTCGGCCGCGGCAGCGGGCCCGACTCGGAGATGCTGTTGATGGCCGCCGTGGGCAATTGCTTGTCGGCGAGCCTGGCATTCTCGCTTCGCAAGTTCAAGAACGACGACGTGCCAATCCGCACGACCGTCGACGCCACCCTGGCCCGCGATGAACGCGGGCGTCTTCGAGTCCGCAGCTTGGCAGTAGACATCCATCTGGGCGTGTCGGCGAACACCCTGAGGCTCGTGGACCGTGCCGTCGCGCAGTACGAGGACTTCTGCACCGTGACCCAGAGCGTGCGAGTGGCCATCCCGGTGACCGTGCGGGTCATCGACAGCTCCGGCGCAGAGATCTCGGCCTGAGATCAGGCGCGCGGCGGTCGCGTCGCAGCGCCCGAACAAGAAGCGCCGCTAGACGACCTTCGAGAAGCGATGCCTGTCCTTGGCCAATTGCAGATGCCGGTCAAAGACCATGGCAACTGCGCGAACGAGGAACCAGCCCGACGTCGTAACCTCGATGGCGCCCTCTTCGAGGACGACGAGGTCCGATGCAGCCATTTCGCGCAAGCTCTTCAGTTCGGGAGCGAAGTAGTCCGACATGCGCACCCGATGCTTGCGTTCGATCGACGCGAACTCGACGCGGCCCTGGCACATCAAGGCCATGATCACGTCCCGTCTCAGTTCGTCGTCGGCGGTGAGGGTGTAGCCGCGCACCACCGGCAGCTGGTCCAGTTGCAGCGACTCGTAGTAGTCCGGCAGTGTCTTGGCGTTCTGGTAGTACGACCCGCCCACACGGCCGATGGCAGACACGCCGAGCGCCACGAGGTCGCAGTCGGGCTGCGTGCTGTAGCCCTGGAAGTTGCGGTGCAGCCGGCCTTCGCGCTTGGCGATAGCCAGCGAATCCTCCGGCAGCGCGAAGTGATCCATCCCGATGTAGCAGTAGTCTCGCGCCAGGAAGCCGGCGATGGCGTCGCCGAGCATCGCGATGCGTTGGGGCGCCGTGGGCAGATCGACCTCGGCGATGCGCCGTTGCGGCTTGAATCGCTCCGGCAGGTGAGCGTAGGCATAGAGCGCGATCCGGTCGGGCCGCAACTCGCCGATCTGCTGCACGGTGCGCGCGAAGCTTTCGGGGGTCTGTTTGGGCAGGCCGTAGATGAGGTCGGCATTGATGGAGACGTAGCCCAGCTCGCGGGCGCTCTTCATCAGGCCCTGGACCATCTCGAAAGACTGCACCCGATGCACCGCCTGTTGCACGTCGGGGTCGAAGTCCTGCACCCCGAAGCTCAGGCGATTGAAACCCAGTGCGCGAAAATGCGCCAGGCGGTCGGGTGTGACGGTCCGCGGGTCCACCTCGATCGACACCTCCGAGTCCGGCGTCAATGCGAATGCAGACCCCAGGGCGTTCATCACACGGCTGAGTTCGGTGTCGGACAAGAAGGTCGGCGAGCCGCCGCCGAAGTGCAGTTGCGACACCGGACGCCCAGAGCCGAGCGAGCCGACGACCAGGGCCAGTTCGGTCTCGAGCGCATCGAGGTACTCACCAGCCCGCTCGTGGTGCTTGGTGATGATCTTGTTGCAGCCGCAGTAGTAGCACAGCGACTCGCAGAACGGGATGTGCACGTACAGCGACAGTGGCGCGTCCGGACCGACCAGGCTTCGCGCCTGCAGCACCCGGACCGCATCGGCCGGACCGAACCTCTCCGCGAAGCGGTCAGCGGTCGGGTAGGACGTGTAGCGGGGGCCCGGCGTGTCGAATCGGCGCAGCAGCTCTTCAGTGAGAACCGACTTGACGTCGACGGGTGGATGGATGAGGTTGGTCATGGCAATGTGAATTCGGTGATGCTTGGCGCAGGTGGCGCAGGTCCTGCAAGAGATCAGTAGGCCGTTGCGAGGAACCCGTACGGATTCTTCGTGAGGGCCACGGAAACGATCCAGCCGACGGTGGTCAATGCCGCTACCCAGGCCGTCGCGCGAACCCATTGGGGCCGTCCGGGCCGCAGCGCCACGACGCCCAGCGCGACGTAGACGACCAGGCCGATGATCTTGGCGGTCAGCCAGGGCGCATCACGCGGGTCGAGATGCAGCCACCAGGCCAGGGTGAGCGCCGACACAAGCAGCACCGTGTCGATGACATGGGGCACCGTCTTGGCGGCTCGCGTTCGCACCCAGCCCGCGCCCGCAAAGCTGGCCCACCCGCGCGCGAAGAAGCCGGCGACCGAAAGCACCACGGCGCTCTGGTGAACCAGCTTCACGGTCGTGTAGTCGAGGCTCATCCGGGTTTCCCATCGAGCCTCGAGCGCGTCAGCACGGGCCAGTAGCGCACCGCATACAGCTCGAAGCCTGCGGACCACAGTGCGGCCGAGCACTGCACCGCAGCGATCGTGTGCCCAGGAGCCACGAGCGGAACGACGACACGCACCACGCCGGACAGCAGGACGAGCAGGTAGCAGGTCGTGTCGTATCTGTCGGCCTTGAGCGGCCGTGCGGTGTGCCCGCGCGCGGTGCGGGTCATCATGCCGATGATGAGTCCGCCCACCGCGCCGACGGTCAGGGCATGGGTCGCAGCCGACGCCGCAACGAGGCCGAACTCGGCCAGGACGCGCAGCGCCAGGTGAACCGGAACCCAGAGGTAGGCCAGATGCAGCACCCAGACGAGCGGGACCTTGCCCGTCTTCCAGGGCTGCCAGAGTGACCATCGGGCAGCGTGAGCGACGCAGGCGAAAGCTGCCAATAGGGCAAGGGGCAGACCCCGGAGCCCCGCGACATCGGCCGCGGCCAACGCGAGCACAGACCCCAGCGCGGCCTTCTCGACCAGCGGATGGCGGGTGGCGGTGGCGCCGGGCACGCCGTTGTTCGTGAACATCGGGATGACGCGCCCGCCCATCACCGAGAGGATGAACAGCACGACGTCCAGGCCGATCTGCAACCCGGCCCAGGCCGGCAGTCGGGTGACACCCAGTTGCGCGAGGTGGACGAAGCCTGCCGCAACCGACATCAGGGCCAGCAAGCCGACGAAGAAGTAGTTGCGCCGGTTGCGTGCCTTGAAGAAGGGCACCGCCAGCGCGACCGCAGCTGCCAGGGGGAAGGCCACATTGACCGCCGCGGCCGCCCAGCCGAAGGGGGTGAGCACGAGCACGCGTCCGGCGAGCCACAGACCCGCCAGGGCGGCCAACAAGGGACCGGTGGGCGTGGGCTGGTTCGCCCAGTTCCGACCGGCGGTGAAGAGGAATCCGACGATCACCGCCAGGGCGAATCCGAACAGCATCTCGTGGGCATGCCAGACCGGCCCCGCCAGGTAGGAACGCCCCAGCAGGCCCGAGAACTGCAAGGCCCACAGCGGGATCGACAGCGCCGCGAAAGCGCTGGCGAGCAGGTAGAACGGCCGGAAGCCCAGTTCCCACAAGGCGAAGCGGCTTGGCGGGGGCGCCGGGGGTTCCTCAATGAGGTGCTGAGACGACATGGCGAGTCTTGTGGGATGCAGGGTGCTTCGCCCGCCAGGCCAGCGCTGAGCCGGCCATGGTGGCGGCGAAGACGGCGATCGCGGCCGCATTGCCCAAGGCGCCGGCGCCCAGCAGGGCGAAGTCGAACGGTCCGAAGAGCAGGCGCAGCAGCAGCGAGGTGTGCAGCAGCGCCAGCGGAACGTAGAAGAAGCCGCCGAACAGCAGCTTGACCCGGGCCAGCGCCGGCAGGATGACCGGCGCGTGCCCAAGCATCATGCTGAAGATGAAACCCAGGCCCAGCGCATGCAGCGCGACGTCACGCGCGGCATACCCCAGCGAAGCGGCGATCCAGGCGAGGCCGGCAACTGCGAGCCAGGCATATCCCAGCAACAGGCACACCGCCATGTAGCGGCTCAGGCCCTGTGACGAGATCGTGCGCCGTGCAATGTCGAAGATGACCAGCCACAGAGCCAGCCCGGCCAGCGACAGGCCGTACAGCCAACCGCCCCAGACGGGCGACACCGCGAACGCGGCCGAACCCGCCAGCATCAGCCCCAGGCAGACGTACAGCGCGGGCGCGGCGCCACTGCGGCGGCGCATCAGGCGGGTCATCTCCAGGCGCTCTGCGGCAATCGTCAACACCAGGAACGAGAGCCACCAGGGAACGATGGCGGCGGCCTGCGAGCCCAGCGCAAGCAGCAGGTTGCCGACGAGCCAGGCGGTCGCCCCGGTGAGCAGCAGCAGGGTATGGGCCGCCTTCTGTCGGGACACCACGGTCACGTTCACCGCGATGAAGGCCAGCGACGCGAGGACGGCCAGCCAGCCGGCGGCCGATGAACGCGGTGATCGAGGTGGCCACGCCGGTGACGGTGCGCACGCCGCTGGGCAATTCCTCGACATAGACCCCTGGGAACGAGACTGCGACTGGCATGGTGGGCTCCTCGCGCATTGGCGCCGTGCGGACAGGTCCGGCCAATGTCTTGCGGGGCCACCTGCCACGCATCCCCCAACATAGTGAGTCGAGCCCCCCTGTTCCTGGGGGGAAATGTGTCGGCGTGTCACCACCGCTGCCGTGGTGACTGCACGAGGGTCTCCAACGCCGTGTGCTTCAATGCCGCGACCGATTTCAAAGGAGCGCGAGCATGGCCCAGTGGCGCAAGAAGACGGCCGACGAGGTGTACGCGCCGGACGAGGTGAGCGCGCGGCTCGCGGACGAGCTGCCGCAGTGGACCTTCGAGGACGGCTGGATCCGCCGCAAGTACAAGACCAGCGGCTGGAAGTCGACGCTGATGGTGGTCAACACCGTGGGCCACCTGGCCGAGGCGGCCTGGCACCACCCGGACCTGACCGTCTCCTACGCGTTCGTGACGGTCAAGCTGATGAACCACGCCGCCAAGGGCATCACCGACAAGGACTTCGAGCTGGCGCGCAAGATCGAAGAGGTGGTGACCTGGCGGCCGCAGGCCAGCGAGGGCTCGGCGCTCGAAGGCACGCCGGACGACCCGCGCTTCAAGTACCTGAAATACGACTGAGGCGCCGGCCGCGGCACCACCCGGTGCGGGGCCGAAGCCCCGAGGGGCGGATGACAGACTGTCACCCGGGCGGTACAAAGCTTCGGGCCGAACGGCGGCGCGGCCCCGTGCAGGGCCGGTTTGGGCGCGGAACGATGCTTGCTAAACAAGCCAGACATGCCCGCCCGCCTCGACGCCCTGGAAACCGATGCGCCCTGACAACGACACCACCGTCACGGTCTCGGCGCCCGGCCGTCTGCACCTCGGCTTCCTCGACCCCGCGGGTTCGCTGGGGCGCCGCTTTGGCAGCCTGGGCGTGGTCATCGACGGGTTCGAGACCACGTTGGCATTGAGCCCGGCGGATCGGGACGGCATCGTCGCCGCCGACGCGGCCACCGAGGCCGAAGTCGAGCGCGCCGCTGCCTTGCTGCACACGCTGCGCCAGCGAAGCGGGCTGCACGCCCCGCTGCGGCTGCAATTGCAGCGCGTCTTGCCGCCCCATGCCGGCTTCGGCTCGGGCACGCAGCTGGCCCTGGCCCTGGGCCGGGCCTTCGCCCATGCGCACGGCCTGGGCCTGGACACCGCCACGCTGGCCGGCTGGCTGGGCCGGGGCGCCCGCTCGGGCGTCGGCATCGCCGGCTTCGACCAGGGCGGGCTGTTGCTCGACGGCGGGCCCGGGCCCGACGGCCGCGTGGCGCCGCTGCTCGCGCGCTTCGACCTGCCTGAGGCCTGGCGCATCCTGGTGGTCCAGGACAGCCAGCACCGGGGCTTGTCGGGCCCCGAAGAGCGGCGCGCGCTGGCGGCACTGCCGCCGCTGCCGCAGGCCTGGGCGGCCGACATCTGCCACCAGGTGCTGATGCGCGTGCTGCCGGGCGCGGCCTGCGCCGAGTTCGCGCCCTTCGCTGCCGGCGTGACACGGTTGCAGCAGATCCTCGGCGAGCATTTCGCGCCGGCCCAGGGCGGCAGTGCCTACACCAGCCGCGCGGTCGGCCGCCTGATGGACTGGATCGGCGAGGCCTGCAGCGCCCACGACACCGAGGGGCCGGCGGGCCGGGCCGGCGACCACGGCGCGGCGATCGGCCAGAGCTCCTGGGGGCCGACCGGCTTTGCCATCCTGCCGTCGCAGGCGCGGGCCGAAGCGGTGGTGGTGGCGGCGCGCGCCGCCGGCGTCGTCGACAGTGCGCTGACGCTGCGCATCGTGCGGGCCCGCAACCGCGGCGCGACACTCGCCGGGCACGCCGGTGCGCTGGCGGCCCAGCCCCCGGCCCAGATTTGCCTTTGACAGAAAGCACCCATGGAACGCCCCTACATCCTCCACATGTTCACGCCAGGGCGGCAGATGAGCCCCTTCGACGTCAACATGGCCGCCGATGCGGGTTACCAGGTCATCGTGCCGTATTGCGACGTGGGCCTGGACGGCGTGACCGGCCTGACGCAGGACGCCATCTTTTCGCGGGGCCCCAAGGGCGTGGCGCGCACCGGCATCTTCATCGGCGGGCGCAGCGCCACCCTGGCGGCCGACATGCTGCAGCGGGCCGAGGCGTCGATGGTCAAACCCTTCGTGGTCTCGGCCATGGCCGACCCGAGCGGGGCCTATTCCACCGCCGCCGCCATGGTGGCCTGCGCCGAGGCGGCCATGAAGCGCCACCACGGCCATGGGCTGGAGGGCCAGCGCGTCGTCGTGCTCGGCGGCATGGGGCCGGTGGGCCGCATCGCGGGTGTGATTGCCGCGCAGTGCGGCGCGCGGGTGCAGTTGTCCAGCCGGCAGGGGGCCGGTGCGGCCGAAGAGGCGGCCCAGGAAACCGGCGCCCGCTTCAAGGTCGACCTGCACGGCGTGTCCGGCGCCGACAAGGCGGCCGTGCGCGCCTCGATCGAGGAGGCCGACGTGGTGCTGGCCTGCGCCGCGGCTGGCGTGCAGGTCGTGTCCGCCGAAGACCTGGCCGTGGTCAAGCGGCTGAAGGTGGCGGCCGACGTGAACGCCGTGCCGCCCGAGGGCATCGCGGGCGTGGGCGTGATGGACGACGGTGTCGCGCTGGCCGGCACGCAGGCCGTGGGCATCGGCGCGCTGGCGGTGGGCAACGTCAAGTACCAGACCCAGCACCGGCTGCTGGTGCAGATGCGCAACGCCGAGAAGGCGGTGATGCTGAGCTTCCCGGAAGCGTTCGCCACCGCCCGCGCGTTCCTCGCCGAAAAGGCCAGCACGCCGGCCGCCTGAGGGGCGGGCCACACGATGGCGGTGCTGGTGGTGGCGGCGTTGTCCGCGCGGCTGATGGCCCAGGCCGCGGCGCGCGACGGCTTCGAGGTCGTCGCGCTGGACTTGTTCGGTGACGCAGACACGCGGCGCGCCAGCGCGCAGTGGTTGCCCATCGGCGAGCCCGCCACGATGCGGCTGTCGCCCGACCAGGTGCTGGCCGCGCTGCACGGGCTGGCCGACCGGCGCGACGCGGTCGGCTGGGTTGCAGGCGCCGGTTTCGAGGGCATGCCGGGCCTGCTGGCCGAGGGCGCGAACGTGCTGCCGCTGCTGGGCACGCCTGCGGCCGCGGTGCGCCGCGTGCGCGACCCGGCGGAGTTCTTCGGCTTCCTGGCGGCCCAGGGCATCGACCACCCCGAGGTGCGTTGGGTGCGGCCGGCGGACGCGCACGGTTGGCTGCTCAAGGACGCGCGCGGCAGCGGCGGCTGGCACATCCGCCACGCGGCCACCCAGGGCGGCGAAGCCGCGCCCGAGCACCACTACTTCCAGCGCGAGGCAGCCGGCACGCCAATGTCGGCCACCTTCGTCGCCAACGGGCGCGAAGCCTGCCTGCTCGACTTCAACGAGCAGATCGTGCGGCGCCTCGGCGGCCGGCCGTTCGTCTACTGCGGCGTGGTCGGGCCGGTGCCGCTGCCGGCGGGCCTGGCCGCGCGCGTGGCCCGCACGCTGCGCCACCTGGTGGCCGAGTTCGGGCTGCGGGGCCTGGGCAGCCTGGACTTCCTGCGCGATGGCGACGATGTCCAGGTGCTCGAGGTCAACCCCCGGCCGCCGGCCAGCATCGCCTTGTATGACGAGGTGGGAGGGCGGGGCACGATGGCGGCCCATGTGGCCGCCTGCCTGCAGGGCGAGTTGCCGCCGTCGCCTCCTGTTCCGGCCGAAGCCGCCGTGACGGGCCACGAGATCGTGTTCGCGCGCCGGCCGCTGGCGCTCGGCGAGGCCAAGGCCCGCGGCCTGGCGATGCGAGACGATGTCCACGACCTGCCGAACGGCGCCATGCACTTTGCCGCCGGCGACCCGGTGTGCAGCGTCAGCGCCGCCGGCCCGCATGTGGCTGCCGTGCGACGGCGCCTCGAAGAAAACCGTGACGCCCTGCTGCAGGCGCTGGAGACTGCCTCATGAACACAGAAACCACCGCGCCCGCCTGGGCCGACAGCCCGCTGAGTGTCAACGCCCTTGCTCGCCCGAGCGTGGAGCGCCTGCTGGCCCAGGCCGACGCGTTGCGCCTGCGCGTGGAGCGCAACCATGGCGGCGTCTGCATCGTCGACGCCGGCATCGCCTGCCAAGGCAGCGTGGCGGCGGGCCTGCTGATCGGCGAGATCTGCATGGGCGGCCTGGGCCAGGTGACCCTCCGGGCCGACACGACCCAGGCCTGGCCGACCTGGGTGGACGTGCGCAGCTCGCAGCCGGTGCTGGCCTGCCTGGGCAGCCAGTACGCCGGCTGGAGCCTGGCCGCCAGCAAGGAAGAGACCGGCGGCAAGAAGTTCTTTTCCCTCGGCTCCGGCCCGGCGCGGGCGTTGGCTGGCAAGGAGGCCTTGTTCGCCGAGCTCGGCTACCGCGACCGTGCGGACGCCGGCGTGCTGGTGCTCGAGGTCGACCGCCAGCCCCCCGCGGTCATCGTCGAAAAACTGTTGCGCGACTGCTGCCTGGCCCCCGAGGGGCTGACCCTGGTCCTGACGCCCACCACCAGCCTGGCCGGCACGACCCAGGTGGTGGCGCGGGTGCTGGAAGTGGCGCTGCACAAGGCCCACGAGCTGGGTTTCGCGCTGGCCGACATCGTGGACGGTGCCGCCACCGCGCCGCTGCCTGCGCCCAGCGCCGATGGCGTGACGGCCATGGGCCGCACCAACGACGCCATCCTCTACGGCGGCCGGGTGCACCTGACGGTGAACGGCAGCGACGAAGCGGCGCGCGACCTGGCGCGGCGCCTGCCCTCGGGCAACTCGCGCGACCATGGCCGCTCGTTCGCCGACATCTTCAAGGAAGCCGGCTACGACTTCTACAAGATCGACGGCGCCTTGTTCGCGCCGGCGCAGGTCTGGGTCAGCAACCTGGCCAGCGGCAACACCTGGCAGGCCGGCGCGACCGACCTGGGCCTGCTGAACCGCCTCTGGCTCCAGGAGGCCTGACCGATGTCGGCCGCTGCGACCTTGCCCGGTGGCCGCGTGGCCATCATGACCGACGAGAAGGGCTGGCATACGCGCCAGCTGCAGGCCGCCTTGCGCGCGCGCGGGGCGGTCGGTTTCTGCATCGACCTCGCCGATTGCGACGTGGACACGACCGCCGCCTGGCACGGCCTGGCCATTCCCGGCTTCAAGCGCGGCCTGCCGGACGCGGTGCTGGTGCGCGGCATCGCCGGCGGTACCTTCGAGCAGGTCACCAAGCGGCTGGGCGTGCTGCACGCGCTGCGCGAACTGGGCGTGCCGGTCTACAACGATGCCCGCGCCATCGAGCGCAGCGTCGACAAGTCCATGACCAGCCTGCTGCTGCACGCCGCCGGCATCCCCACGCCGCCGACCTGGGCGACCGAGTCGGCGGCCCAGGCACAGCGCATCGCGATCCGTGAGGGCGCTGCCGGGCACGCCCTGGTGCTCAAGCCGCTGTTCGGCTCGCAGGGCAAGGGGCTGCAGCTGGTTGGCCAGGTGGACGGCGTGCACCACCCGCTGCCGCCGCTGGACAAAGGCTACGGCGCGCTGGCCTACCTGCAGCGCTTCGTGCCGCCCCTGTCGAAACCGGGCCACGACTGGCGCGTGCTGGTGGTCGGTGGGCGCGCGGTCACCGCGATGCGCCGTGTCAGCGCCCACTGGGTGCACAACATCGCCCAAGGCGCGAGGAGCGAGCCGGCCGAGCTGACGCCGGCCTTGGCCGAGCTGGCCGAGCGCGCCGCCAGGGCGCTGGACATGGACTACGCCGGTGTCGACCTGCTGCCCTCGGCCCACGGTGCGACTATCCAGGTCATCGAGGTCAACGGCGTCGCGGCCTGGCAGGGGCTGCAGCGGGTGACGGGCTTCAACATTGCCCAGGCCATCGTCGACGACCTGCTGGGCCGCAAGCTGACGCAGGCACGCGTCACCGCAGTGCCTGGCGTCGGCCAGCGGGCATGACGGCGGGCGGCGCGCCGGCCGTGGACGCGGCACGGCAGGCCTTCCTCTGGGCCTGCGGGCTCGACGTGGCGGTGCGCAAGCCCGGCAACGTGAGCCTCGCCTCGCCAGGGCACGGCATGCAGGCTGGGCAGTTCCTGTGCAGCGCCGAGGCCGCCGCCGGCCCCTTGTTCGAGCCCGGCGTGCGGGTGGGCGGGCGCATCGAGGCGGCCCAGGCGGCGTCCTGGCGGGCTGCTGGCTGCAACACCAACCTCGGCATCGTGCTGCTGTGCGCGCCGCTGGCGGCGGCGGCCGAGCGGCTGCAGCCGTCAGCGGCCCCGCCGGCGCTGAGCGACTGGCGCGGGGCCATCGAGGCCGTGCTCGCCGGGCTGGACGTGGCCGACGCCAGCTTGGCCTTTCGCGCCATCGCGGCGGCCCACCCGGGCGGGCTGGGCTCGGTGGCGTCGCAGGACGTGCGCGACCTGCCCAGCGTGGGCCTGCGCGAGGCGATGGCCCTGGCGGCCGGGCGCGACAGCATCGCGCGCCAATACCGGGACGGCTTCGCCGAGCTGTTCGACCTGGGCTTGCCCAGCCTCGGGGCCGGCTTCGGGCCTCAGGGTTTCGCCGGCCAGCCCGATGCCGCCACGGCGCGCGCCGTCCAGCGCCTGTACCTGCGCTGGCTGGCCAGCCGGCCCGATTCACACATTGTTCGAAAGCACGGCGACGCGGTGGCACACAGTGTCATGAGCGCGGCGCAGGGCTGGCGCGAGCGCGCTGACGCCGGCGAGGCCCTGGACGCCGACGCCGGCTTTGCCGAATGGGACGAGCAGCTCAAGGCCGCTGGCCTGAACCCCGGCACCACGGCGGATTTGACCGTGGCGACGCTGCTGCTGGCCAGTTTGACGGCGGCCCGCGCGGCGCCGGTTTGAGGCCGCCGGCACCCCGGGCCCGCGACGTGGCACGGATCGTGATTGAGGAACTGGCCGGGCCGGTTCGTCGGCCAGCGTCGTCACGACCCCAAAACCGTACACAGGAGACCAGTAAACCATGGCAAAGATCAATCACATGATGGTGGGCGAGTCGCTCGTCGGCGAGGGCAATGAAGTTGCCCACATCGACCTCATCATCGGGCCGCGTGGCAGTGCTGCCGAAACCGCGTTCGCGAACGCCCTGACCAACAACAAGGACGGTTTCACCTCGCTGCTGGCGGTGGTGGCGCCCAACCTGCTGACCAAGCCGTCGACCGTGATGTTCAACAAGGTCACGATCAAGGGCGCCAAGCAGGCCGTGCAGATGTTCGGCCCGGCCCAGCGCGGCGTGGCCATGGCGGTGGCCGACTCGGTGGAAGACGGCACCATCCCGGCCGACGAGGCCGACAACCTGTTCATCTGCGTCGGTGTCTTCATCCACTGGCTGGCCGAAGACGACAAGAAGATCCAGGACTACAACTACCAGGCCGTCCGCGAGTCGATCAAGCGCGCCGTCACCGGCTCGCCGACCGCCGCCGAAGTCGTGGCCAAGAAGGCCACGGCGGCCCACCCGTTCGCCGCCCACCAGTAAGGCGCCGCCTCGAAAGAAAACCGCCCCTTTCGCAGGGGCGGTTTTTGTTGGGGGGTGCTCAGCGCTTGCCGGGCACCAGCCCGCTGCCCAGCAGGTGCAGCACCGCGGCTTGGCGGGCGGACGTGTCGCCACGGTCGGCCCGCGGGGCGGCATGGCGCTCGATCTGCACGCCGACCGCGTCCACGTCGTCGAACTTCCTCGGCTTGGTGACCTTCACCCGGGCCCAGGCCGCGCCGAATTCGACGATCAGGATGTCGGCGATGGCTTCGGCGAAGGCTTCCAGCAGTTGCAACCGGTGTTCTTCCAGCAGGCGCAGCAGGCGCGTGCGCACGGCGCCGTAGTCGATGGTGTCGCCGATGCGGTCGGTGTCGCAGGCACGCGCCCGCGGCAGGCCCGCCTGCAGGTCGATGCGCACGGGCTGCGGGCGGTGCAGCTCCGATTCGAAGATGCCGATCACCGTTTGGCCCACGAAGCCTTCGATGAAGATCACGTCCATCGCGCGCGGGGTGGCGGGGGCGTGGGCCGGCGGCAGGGCGTTGCCGTCTGGAAGATCGCGGAAGCTGTGGCTCAAGGGGGTCTCCGTCATTGTGTCGGGCTGCGCTCGGTCAAACGACCGGGGTGCGCCAGTCGCCAAACGGGTGCAATATGCGGGCCAAGGCCTGTTGGCGAGGTGCGAGCCCGGCGCGCCGGCAGGCCGGTGCCACCCGTATTTAACCGGGTGCGTGGAACTGGCCGGGGACACAGAATCAGCCGTTGCAAGACCAGGCAGGGGCCGGCCTTGCGGAGGAACACATGGCATTGACATTGCTCGATTCACCCCGCAGCGCCGACCGGCACGCGGAACGCATCCTCGAAGTGGTGCGCGGCGGCTTCCAGGAGGCTGGCAACGAGGTGTTGCTGCGGTCGTGGGGCCGTTGCCTGAACGAGTACAAGCTCGACCCTGCGCGGCGGCGCGAGCCGGCCATCGTCACCCAGTCGTCGCTCGAAGACCGTTGCGCCAGCCGCGCCGACGTCATCGACTGCGCGCGCTACGAGATGACCACCCTCTACCAGCAGCTGGCGGACATGGAAAGCGCCGTGGTGCTGACCGACACCGACGGGGTGATCATCCACATGGTCTCGTCGCCCGAGTTCGCCGCCGAGGCGGCCCCGCTGGGCCTGCACTGCGGCGGCGTGTGGAGCGAGGTCGAGGCCGGCACCAACGGCATGGGCACCTGCCTGGCCGCGGGGGCACCGGTGTCGGTGCGACGCGAAGACCACTTCTTCAGCGCCTTCACCCAGCTCACCTGCTCGGCGGTGCCGGTGTTCGACCCTTCTGGCAACATCGCGGCCGTGCTGGACGTGACCAGCCGCTCCAGCCTCATGCAGCAGCACGTGCTGGTGCTGCTGGGCATGACGGCGCGGATGATCGAGAACCGCCTGCTGGACCTGCGCTTTCGCGACGCCCACCCGCTGCACTTCCACAGCCGCCCCGAGTTCGTCTACACGCTGCACGAGGGCAAGCTGGCGATTTCCGACGACGGCCGCGTGCTGGCGGCCAACCGCAGCGCGCTGTTCCAGCTCGGCCTGCAGTCGATGGACGACATCCGTTCGCGCCGCGTCGAAGACCTGTTCCAGAGCTCGCTCGAGGACATTCTCGTGCGCAGCTCGTCGTCGTCCTTCCACCCGGTGGTCACCTACCGTGCGGGGGCGGCGTCGCGTTTCTTTGCGGTGGCCCGCCGGCCCGCCACGGCGCCCGGCGCCGGTGAGCGCAGCGTGTCGCTGGGCGCCCTGGCGCCGGCCACCGCGCCGGCACGGCCGCGGCCCGTGGTGCAGCGTGCGAGCACCGGGCCCACCACCTTCAACGACCCGCGGCTCGTGGCCCACCTCGAAACCGCCCGCCGCGTGGTGGCGCGCCAGACCCCTGTGCTGCTGTGCGGCGAAACCGGCTCGGGCAAGGAAGTTTTTGCCCGTGCCGTGCACGACGCCAGCCCACACGCGACGGGCGCCTTTGTCGCCGTCAACTGCGCGAGCCTGCCCGAAACCCTGATCGAGTCCGAGCTCTTCGGCTACCGCGCCGGCGCCTTCACCGGCGCGCAGCGCACCGGGCGGCGCGGCAAGATCCTGCAGGCCGACGGCGGCACGCTCTTCCTCGACGAAATCGCCGACATGCCGCTGGACCTGCAGGCGCGCCTGCTGCGCGTGCTGGACGAGCGGCAGGTCACGCCGCTGGGCACCGAAGAGACCATGCCGGTGGACTTCCAACTCGTCAGCGCCAGCCACCGCCACCTGCCCACCATGGTGCGCGAGGGCCGTTTCCGCGAAGACCTGTATTACCGACTGGCCGGCATCGAGTTGCAGCTGCCCGCACTGCGCGAGCGCAGCGACCGGCAAGACATCATCCTGGCCACGCTCGAGTCCGAGGCCGGCCGCAAGGCCGCGCTGAGCCCCGAGGCGCTCAAGCTGCTGATGAGCCACCCGTGGCCCGGCAACATCCGCCAGCTGCGCCACGTGCTGCGCAGCGCCGCGGCGCTGGCCGACGGCAAGACCATCTCGCGCGAGCACCTGCCGTCGCTTCAGGCCGCCGACCACCCAGCGCTGGACAACGGCGCCGACAGTGCGCCGGCCCGGCATGTCGGCGAGCCGGCCGCACCCGCGGCGGCCGAGCCCAGCGCGGCGCCAGCCAAGTTCAACCCCATCCAGGCCAACGAGCGACAGGTTCTGCTGCAGATGCTCGAGCAGTACCGGTGGAACGTCAGCAATGTCGCCAAGGCCCTCGATGTCAGCCGCAACACCCTCTACCGCAAGCTCCACAAGCTGGACATTGAAGTCTCCCACCCCGACTGATCCGACCCCCTACGCCGCCTCTGGCGTCGGTCCCCCCGAGGGGGAGCAGTCGCCTTGGGGCGGCCCGGCGGCGACACCGACTGCTCCTTCGCCGCCGCGCTCCCGATTTGCGTGGTGCGTCACCGGCTCGGGCCACTTCCTGGAAGAGTCCATGGCCCTGGCGGCCCGCCTGCCCGACGTGGACCTGTTCCTGTCAGCAGCGGCCGAAGAGGTGCTGCCGCTGTACAAGCTGCGCATCGGAGAGCTGAAGGACCACTTCCGCGTCGTGCGAGACACCACCGCCAGCGGCGTGCCGGTGGGCATGCTCTACGACGAGGTCTACCACACGGTGGTCGTGGCGCCGGCCACCAGCAACACCGTGGCCAAGTGCGCCTTCGGCATCAGCGACAGCCTGCCGACCAACATGTTCGCGCAGGCCGGCAAGCTGGGCATCCCCGGCATCGTCTTCGCCTGCGACACCGAGCCGGTGGTGGTGACCAAGTCGCCGCACGACTGGGTCACGCTGCGGCCCCGGCGCATCGAGCTGGCCAACGTCGAGCGGCTGCGCGAGATCGATTTCTGCCAGGTCGTGAGTTCGCCCGCCGAGCTCGAGGCCGCGCTGGACGCCCGCCTGAGCGAACTCGCGCTGTCATGGACCACATCGTCTTCCTGACCGGCCGCCTGGCCCAGCCCAACCTCGAGCGGGTGCTGGCCGGCATCGAGCCGGCGCCCTTCACCTGGGAGGTGCGCGAGATTGGCCTGCAGGTGGCGGCGCTGATGACGGCGGACATGATCCGTCGCCGCGTCGCCGCACCGGTGCAGGCCCAGCGCATCATCGTGCCGGGCCGATGCCGGGGCGACCTGGACGCACTGACGCAGCACTACGGCATCCCGGTCCAGCGCGGCCCCGAAGAGCTGAAGGACCTGCCGCGCTTCTTCAACCGTGCCGCGAAGCCGGTGGACCTGGGCCAGTACCAGACGCGCATCTTTGCGGAGATCGTCGACGCGCCGCGGCTGTCCGTGGCGCAGATCGTCGAGCGGGCGCGCCGCTACGCCGCCGACGGCGCCGACGTGATCGACCTCGGCGGCCTGCCCGAGACCCGCTTCGACCACCTGGCCGACAGCGTGCAGGCGCTGAAGGCCGAGGGCTTCCTGGTCAGCGTCGATTCGATGGACCCGGCCGAGCTGGTGCGCGGCGGCCGGGCTGGGGCCGACTACCTGCTCAGCCTGCACCTGGACACGCTGTGGGTGGCCGACGAGGTCGACGCGACGCCGGTGCTGATCCCGCGCGAGCCGGGCGACGAGGCCTCGCTGTGTGCCGCCATCGAGGCCATGCAGCGCCGCGGCCGGCCCTTCCTCGCCGACCCCATCCTCGACCCGATCCCGTTCGGGCTGACGGCGTCGATCGTGCGCTACCACCGCCTGCGCGAGCGCTTTGCCGAGGTGCCGATCATGATGGGCGTCGGCAACCTGACCGAGCTGACCGAGTCCGACACCAGCGGCATCAACGCGGTGCTGTTCGGTATCGCCGCCGAGCTGGGCGTGGCGGCCGTGCTGACGACCGAGGTCAGCGCCCATGCCCGCCGCGCCGTGCGCGAGGCCGACTGGGCGCGCCGCATCATGCACGCCGCCATGCGAATGAACGCCTTGCCCAAGGGCATGAGCGACCAGCTGATGACCGTGCACGACAAGCACCCGTTCCCCGACAGCGCGGACGAGATCGCGGCCACGGCGGCGCAGGTGCGCGACGGCAACTTCCGCGTCCAGCTCTCGCCCGAGGGGCTGCACGTCTACAACCGCGACGGCTTGCGCCTGGGGCAGGACCCGTTCGCTCTGTGGCCGCAGCTCAAGCTCGAAGACGATGCCGCCCACGCCTTCTACATGGGCGTGGAGTTGGCGCGCGCCGAGATCGCCTGGCGGCTGGGCAAGCGCTACGTGCAGGACCAGCCGCTGGACTGGGGCTGTGCCACCGACCAGGCCGCCGAAGACCTGGAACGCTGGTGCGCCCCGGGAACGACGATGGCGACGAACCAACCCGCGGCCAAGCCGTGACCCCGATGAACGATGTGATCTTCGAGAATGTCGTGACCACCGTCAGCCCGCAGGGCGTGCCGCACGTGGCGCCGATGGGCGTGCGCTACCGTGGCGACGACGTGGTGCTGATGCCGTTCAAGCCCTCGACCACGCACGACAACATCATTGCCACCGGTCATGCCGTGCTGAACGTGCTGACCGACACCCGCGTCTACGCCGGCTGTGTCACCGGCCGCAAGGCCTGGCCGGTGGTGCCGGCCGAAAGGATCGCCGGCGTCTACCTCGACTGCGCGCTCAGCCACGTCGAGCTGCGCCTGGTCCACACCACCGACGACTCCCAGCGCCCGGCGCTGCGCATGCAGCGCGTGCACGAGGTGCGCCACGTGCCGTTCCCTGGCTTCAACCGGGCGCAGGCGGCGGTGATCGAGGGCGCTATCCTGGTCAGCCGGCTGCGCATGCTGCCGCCGGCCAAGGTGGACGCGGAAATGGCCTACCTGCAGATCGCGATCGACAAGACCGCCGGGCCCGAGGAGCAGCAGGCCTGGGGCTGGCTGCTGGACGCGGTGAAGCAGCACCGAGCCAACCCCCAGACCCACGCGGCGGAGGAGCCCCGTTGATGCGAGTTCTCGTGAGTGTGCGCAACGTCGACGAGGCCATGGCCGCGGCGCGTGGCGGGGCCGACTACATCGACCTGAAGGAGCCGGGTGCCGGGGCACTGGGCGGCTTGCCGGTGGCCACCATCCGCCAGATCACCGTGGCGCTGAGAGCGCATGGCGTGGGGCTGCCGATGAGCGCCACGATCGGCGACCTCGGCATGCACCGGCAGGAAGACATCCTGCGGCGGGTGGCCGAGGTCGGCGCCGGTGGCGTGGACTATGTCAAGGTCGGCGTCGAGCCCGGGCGGCATGCGCGCGGCGTGCTGCAGGCGCTGGCGCGCTGCGGCTGGCCGGTGGTGCCGGTGTTCGTCGCCGAGCGCGGCCTGGACGCCGCGCTGCTCGACCAGGCCTGCGGCCTGGGCTTCCCGGCCATCATGGCCGACACGGCCGACAAGGCCTCCGGCAGCCTGCTCGACCTGGTGCCCCGCGAGGCGCTGGCCAGCTTCGTGGCCATGGCGCGCGAGGCCGGTGTGCTGGTGGGCGTGGCCGGCGCATTGCGGCTGAGCGACGTGCCGGCGCTGAAGGCACTGGGCGCCGACTTCGCCGGCTTTCGCAGCGCCGTCTGCCCCGATCACCGCGCCAACGCGCTGGACCCGCAGCGCCTGCGGGGCCTGGTCGACGCCATGCGAGGCAGCAGCAGCGCCGTGGCCACGGCCTGAGCAGGTCGGGGCCGGGCTCAATCCCCCAGCAGCAGGTCGCGCATGTGGGCGGTCTGGCTCTTGTGCAGGATCGCGATCGGGAACGACACGCCGTCCGACAGGCCGGCGAAACGGCGGTCGACCACGCCCGCTTCGCTCAACTGCGCCAGGCTCAGCTGCGGGTCGACCACGCAGGACTTCACCACGATCAATTGCTCGGCGTTGAGCTTGCGCGCCAGGTCGAGCGCGATGCTGTCCGAGGTGCTGTCCCAGTTGGTGTGGGCGTCGGGCTGGTCGCGTTGCAGTTCGAACGGCAGCCACAGTGCCGTCTGGCCCTTCTGCAGCACGCGACGAATGTCGGTCTTGCTGGTGGTCAGGCACAGCGTGGGCTTGAGCGCATGCAGCTGGTAGGCCATCTGGGCCATCGCCAGCACCGCCATGTTGTGGGCCGCCAGGTCGCCGAACTGCCACTGCGCTTGCACCCGCCGCACCTCGTCGGCGAAGCTGCCGCCGCCGCAGACCACGGTGACGCGGCCGCCGCCCAGCTGGGCCAGCAGGTCCAGCCATTCCAGCAGCACCGGGTCGCTGCCGAGGCTGCCGCCGAGCTTGACGACCCACATCAGCGCAGCTCCCGGTCCAACAGGGCCGCCACGGCCACGCTGGGCGCGCAGACCTGGGCCCAGGCCGCCACCGCCGCGCGGTCGCCCAATGCGTCGGCCGACACCCGCGCCACGTCGCGGCCATAGCGGCGCAGCTGGGCCGGGGGGGCGGCGTGGTGACCGGCGGCGGGCAGCGGCTCGTCGTCGGCCAGGGCATGGGCGACAACGTCCGCGACGAGGAAATCGCCGCAGCCCGCGCTGACCACCATGGCGTTGTCGGCCAGCCGGTGGGCGGCCATCACGCGGCGCAGCTGGCCGCCCAGCTCGGCCACTTGGTGGGCGCGCCAGGACCGGGCGAAGGCCAGCCAGTCGTCGGGGTGGCCATCGCGTTCGTCCAGGCCGATCATGCGGGCCAGGCGGCGCCGTGTGGCCAGGGCGTCCTTGGCGGCGTTGTCGGCGGCGGGGTACAGGTCGTGCGCTGCGTCCAGCTCGCCGGTCAGGCGGTAGACGTCGGCCACGGTGGCGAAGAATTCGTTCATCACGTTCAGCGGCCGTCCACGCCATTCGATGCGTGGCGCCAGCGCGCACAGCGGCGTGCGCACCACGCCCTGGTAGACCAGCTCGCCGGTGGCCAGACGGTCGGCGTCGGTGCGGCTGCCGCTGGCCACGCGGCCAGCCTTGAAGGCGATCAGGTCGGTCGTGGTGCTGCCGATGTCGATCAGCACGCCTTCGCCGAACTCCAGCGCCGCATGGCGGGCCGTGGCCAGCCAGTTGGCCGAGGCGATCAGCGGCCAGCGCTCGGCCACGTCGGGCCAGCCGCACCAGCCGGCATCTCCGGCGAAGAAGCGCAGCGATGCCTCGTCCCGCAAGGGCAGGGACTGGGCCAGGTGCCGGGCGATGCGCAGCACGCCGTCCTCACGGTCAGCGAAGAAGTCAACCATCTCGCCAGTCATCGTCACCGCGTGCTGCGCTGAGCCCAGAGCCGGCCAGCGGACGAGCGCGGCCTGCAGCACGTGGTCCAGGTGGTCCAGGCCTTGCCACAAGGGGCAGGCCCATTGCGCCACGTCCAGCACCTGGCCGCGCTGCATGACGCAGGCCTTGACGTGGGCCCCGCCGATGTCCCAGCCGACGAGAAGGCTTTCAGGCATGGGCAATGCTCGGCATGGCGGTGTCCAGCAGGCTCGCTGCCAGGTTGCGGCCCAGCGCGGCCGACAGGCCGACATAGGCGCTGGTGACACGCGGGTTCACCTCGATCACCACCGGCCCGGCTTCACGGTGCCAGACCAGGTCGATGCCGACGAAGCCACGCAGCCCGGGGATGGCCCGAAGCACCTGCGCGGCCACCGCACGCAACGGCTTGCCACGCGCGCCGGCCGGGTCGATGGCGTTCACTTCCACCCC
>JBGAGZ010000090.1:0-20219 GCA_044226465.1 Burkholderiaceae bacterium
CTGGGCTGCGAGCTGCTGGCGAGCGCGTTGACGGCGTCGATGCGCTTCTGTTTGTCGCCCGACGCGATCAGCATCGCGGCGCGCAGTTGTTCGAGCTTGGCCTTCAGCGAAGGCTCGGTCTCTTTGGCGAGCGCGCGGTTGACCAGCGGCAGCTTGCTCTCGTCGGCCGAATCCTTGAGCTCGGCGATGGCGTTGTTGCGCACGCGCACGCTGTCCGAGAACAGCCCCAGCGCGGCCTTCGCGGCCTCGAGCTCGCGGCGCATGCGGTTGTTGTTGACGACGTCCTCGACGCCTTCGGGCAGCGCCGTCTCGGCGCCGGTCGCGGCGTCGGTCGCCTTGCCGTCGGCGACGATCAGCACCTTGTCGCCGGCGATCTTGGCGGAGTCATCGAGCAGGGCGTCGATCAGTTTCGACAGCGCGTCATCGGGGGCCGCGACCGCGGCGGACAGCGCCTTGATGCGGTCATCGTTGTCGCCGGCGGCGATGGCCTTGGCGGCCGCGGGCGTCAGCGCGTGAGTGGCCGGCACGCACAGGCTCGCGAGCCAGGCGGTGGCGACGGCGGCGGTGCGGCAGCGGGTGAACAGTCTGCTGGACAGGCGGAGCAAGGCGGGCTTCCTTCTTCAGCGGGTGGCGAACGGGCGAACGGGCGAACGGTCGAACGCTTGGGTTGCGGTCAAAAAAATGCCGGGGCCCTGCCTCGCAGGCCAACCCCGGCTCACGGAGGATTCGTCTAAGCCTGTGTCAGATCCAGCGGACTAGATCTTGGTCTTGCCATCCGGCTCGTCCTTCTTCTTGTCGTTGCCGGCAATGAACGGACTCCAGGGTTGCGCCTTGACCGGGCCCTTGGTCTTCCAGACCACGTTGAACTGGCCGTCGGCCTTGACCTCGCCGATGAACACGGGCTTCCACAGGTGGTGGTTTTCCTTGTCCATCGTGCTGGTGAAGCCGCCCGGCGCCTTGAAGGTCTGGCCGGCCATCGCGGCGATCACCTTGTCGGTGTCGGTGGACTTGGCCTTGGCCACGGCCTGGGCCCACATGTTGATGCCGATGTAGGTGGCCTCCATCGGGTCGTTGGTCAGCGGCTTGTCCTTGTGGCCCGGGATGCCCTTGGCCTTGGCGTAGTCGCTCCACTTTTTCACGAACTCGGTGTTGGCCGGGCTCTTGATGCTCATGAAGTAGTTCCAGGCCGCCAGGTGGCCGACCAGGGGCTTGGCATCCACGCCGCGCAGCTCCTCTTCACCCACCGAGAAGGCCACCACCGGCACGTCGGTCGCCTTCAGGCCCTGGTTGCCCAGCTCCTTGTAGAAGGGCACGTTGGAGTCGCCGTTGATCGTGGAGACCACCGCGGTCTTCTTGCCCTCGCCGGCGAACTTCTTGATCTTGGCGATGATGGACTGGTAGTCGGAGTGGCCGAAGGGGGTGTACTCCTCCATGATGTCGGCGTCGGTGATGCCCTTGCTGTGCAGGAAGGCGCGCAGGATCTTGTTGGTGGTGCGCGGGTAGACGTAGTCGGTGCCCAGCAGCACGAAGCGCTTGGCGCCGCCGCCGTCCTTGCTCATCAGGTATTCCACGGCGGGGATGGCCTGCTGGTTCGGCGCGGCGCCGGTGTAGAACACGTTCTTGCTGAGCTCCTCGCCCTCGTACTGCACGGGGTAGAACAGCAGCGAATTGGTCTCTTCGAAGACCGGCAGCACCGACTTGCGGCTGACCGAGGTCCAGCAGCCGAAGACCACCGCGACCTTGTCTTGGGTGATCAGCTGCTTGGCCTTCTCGGCGAACAGCGGCCAGTTCGAGGCCGGGTCGACGACCACCGGCTCGAGCTTCTTGCCCAGCACGCCGCCCTTGGCGTTGATTTCGTCGATCGCCATCAGAACGGTGTCTTTCAGCACCGTCTCCGAGATGGCCATGGTGCCGGACAGGCTGTGCAGCACACCGACCTTGATGGTGTCGGCGGCCTGGGCCCACATCGGCAGGCCGAGGGTGGCCACACCCAGCGCCACGGCGCTGAGCTGGCGGGCGAACTGGCGGCGGGGCGAAGCGAGGCGGGGGGTGCTCATGGTGGCGGGGCTCCTGCGGGTTGATCAGACGCTGTGCAGGTTAGGCAGCCACGGGCCGTGAAGAAATACGCCGGATGGCGTACAGGCCGGAGGCCGGCGGCGCCAAAACGGGCGGTGGATGCCCGTCAAATGCCCCTCAAGCCCGGAGGGGCAGGCTCCGATAACCGAGGACGACCCTGGGGTTTGGGGTCGACGTCGCCATGCCAGAAGCACGGAGACGCAGCGCGGAGCGACGCCAATGAATCAAACAAGCAATGCGATGGCAGGAAAGCAAAGGGTGCTGGTGGTCGACGACAGTCGGGCCATGCAGGCGATCATTCGCCGCGTGCTGCAGTCGGACGCGCTGAAGCACGCCGAGGTCGAAACCGTGGCGTCTGGCGAAGAGGCGCTGGAGGCCCTGGAGCGCGGCACGCCCCAGCTCATCGTGTCGGACTGGCACATGCCCGGCATGAGCGGCATCGAGCTGCTGCAGACGGTGCGTCAGCTGGGCCACAGCGAGCTGGCCATGGGCTTCGTCACCACCGAGACTTCGCCCGCCCTGCTGGAGCAGGCGCGCACCAACGGCGCGTCCTTCATCATCCAGAAGCCCTTCAAGGACCATGACCTGGTGGCCGCCGTGAGCAACGTGCTGCTGCTGGCGCAGGCTGGCCCCGCCACGATCACCGAGGTGCCTGAGCCGCTGAACGGCGTGCGCGCGCTGCGCCGCTTCGTGCAGGCCTGGATGCCCGGCGTGCCCTTCCGCATCATCGAAGGCGAGACCTTCAACCCCGGGCACCTGAGCCCACAGAACCTGCTGACGATCTACGCCCCCAGCGCCGGCGGCGGCCTGTGCGCCGTGGCCGCGGCCAACATGCCGGCGCTGTGCATGCTGGGCGGCGGCGCGATCCAGGCCGACCCCAAGGACATCCGCCGCGCGATCCAGGACAACAACCCCGGCACCGAGATGATCGAAAGCGCGATGGCCTTCTTCCGCGAGATGGCGGCGCACCTGCACAGCCAGGTCGGCGTGGACGACGCCGGCTTCAAGGGCGCCAACCTGGTGGCCAGCGACTTCGGCCGCCTGCGCGCCGCGCTGACCAGCAGCCAGCCGCGTGCGGACTACCGCTTGTCGGTGCCGGGTTACGGCGACGGCCGCCTGGTCTTCATCCGCGCCTGAACGCCCGGCACGCGAGCGGAGCACCACGATGAACTGGGAAGACCTCGGGATTGCGGCAGTCGTCGTCTGCAACCTGCTCTTCCTGGGCCTGTGCACCTACATGGCCTGGCGCATGCTCACCTACATGCGCGACAGCCAGGCCGATCTGTCGGCCTATGCCGACAGCCTGAAGTCCCACGCGAACCGGCTGAACCGCACGGCGGACACCACGCTGGAGGTCTTCGCCGACGTCAAGCGCGAGCTGGCCAAGCTGATGGAGACCACCCGCGTCGGGCTGGCCCACCGCGGCAGTCATGGCAACGGCCGACCGGCCGACCCCTACCAGCAATGGGCCGCCCGCGACCCCAAGGCCCTGAACCGGCTGATCGACCAGCAGGGTGACATGCTGGACGAGGTCTCCAAGGTCGACGCCGACCGCTTCAGCGAGTGGCGGCGCAGCAAGCAGGTCGAACTGGACCGCCTGCTGCAGCAGAAGAAGCGCGTGCAGCAGGAGTTCGAGCAGCTCAAGCAGGCCCACGACGACGCGCTGCACAAGCTGCGCGAGCAGGAACTGCGCGGCCGCGCCCACCAGCGCGCCGCGGTGGAAGCGGGCACGCTGCGCAACGAAGTGGCCGACCTGAAGCAGCAGTTGCAGCAGACCCAGGCGCGCGCCTTCGCGGCCGAGCAGTTGGCCAAGGCCGCCGAGGACGCGGGACTCGCCGAAGCCGCGCCGGCACCAAATGCGCCACGCGTCAAGGAACTGGTGGCCCAGCTCGCCGAGGCCGAGGCCGACCGCAACCGCCTGCGCCGCCAACTCGAGCAGATCCAGGACAACCTGAAGCGCACACTGACCGAGAAGGAATTCATCGAGGACCGCTTCCTGGCCCTCGACGCCGACCGGCCCGCAGACAGCGCCACCATCACGTCCGACGCGCCGACGCTGGTTGCCGAACCGGCCTGATCCGCCCCTTCTTGCTCAGCCCCGCGCCCGGCTCATCGCCAAGCTCGCCGCCGCCGTGCGCGTCTCGACGCCCAGCTTGCCGTAGACGCGCTCCAGGTGCTTCTTCACCGTGGCCGGGCTGGAGCCCAGGATGTCGCCGATGTCGCGGTTGGTCTTGCCCTGGATGACCCAGTACAGCACCTCGGCCTCGCGCGTGGTCAGTCCGAAGGCCTGCACCCAGGCCGCCAGCATCGCGGCTTCCGAGGCCTCGCGCAGCACGATCAACCACTGCCCGCCTTCGCTGGCCGAGGCGTCTTCGAGCGGGTGCATCGAGCAGGTCAGTCGGCCGGCCCCGCGGTGGATGGTGATGGTCTGGGCATCGGCACCAGCGCGCTGGCGGATGGCCTGCCGGCCGACCCAGGCCATCAGCTCGGGTGGGGTCTGGTGATCGGGCAGGCCACCGAAATAGCGGTCGATCAGCTCGCGCGCCAACGCCGTCTGCCAGATGCGGCGGCCGTCGCGCTCGCGCACCACCAGCGTCGCGTGGCCGAAGGCGTCCAGCGCCTGGCGGGCCTGGCGCTGGCTGCGCGCCATGCCCAGGTGGGCGGCGATGCGGGCCATCACCTCGCGCGGGCGGATCGGCTTGGTGACGTAGTCGGCACCGCCGGCACCGAAGCCTTCAAGCACATGCTCGGTCTCGGTCAGCCCGGTCATGAAGATGATCGGGATGGCCGCCGTGGCCGGGTCGGCCTTCAGTCGGCGCGCCACGTCGAAACCATTCAGGCCCGGCATCACCGCGTCGAGCAGCACGATGTCCGGCGGCTGGCGCGCGGCCAGGGCCAGCGCCGCCTCGCCCGAGGTGGCCACCAGCACGGTGTAGCCCGACTCGTCCAGCGCGTCGTGCAGCACGGCCAGGTTGTCGGGCACGTCGTCGACGATCAGCACGACGTCGGTGGCGTCGGCCAGCAATCCCGCCGGGCCGGGCGGCGCGGCGGGATCAGGTGGCTTGCTGTTCATCGAGGGTCTGGGTCAGGAGCCGGCTCATCGCGTCGAGCTGGAATTCGCGGGCCAGGGTGCGCAGGCGGGCCAGGTACCGCGCGCTGGTCGGGTCCGCGGCCTCGACCTCGTCGAGCTTGCGCGTGATGCCGCGCAGGTAGCCCAGGCCAACCAGCTCGCGCAGCGCGGCCAGGTGTTCCCGCGAAGGGTGTGTCTCGGGGCCATCGTCCGCCGGCGCGCTGCCTGGGGCCTGGGTGGCGGGCCCGTCGTCCAGCCACTGCAGCGCCAGCCGACGGCCGAGCCAGTCCAGCAGCGTGGGCAGGCGCACCGGCTTGACCAGGAAGTCGGCCGCGGGCAGGCCCACGTCGTTGTCCAGCCCCTGGTCGAAGGCATTGGCCGAGACCACCGCCACCGGCACCCGGGCCAATTCACCGGCCGGGTCGCTGCGCAGGCGGCGGATGGCCTCCCAGCCGTCGATGCCGGGCATGGCCAAGTCCATGAAGATCGCGTCGGGGCGCAGCGCGGCGGCGCGTTCCAGGCCTGCTTCGCCGCTGGCCGCCGCCTCGATCACGAAGCCCAGCGGCTGCAGCAGGTCGGCTAGCAGGCGGCGGTCGGCCTCCTCGTTGTCGACCACCAGGATCGTGCGGCGCGGCCCGGCATAGCCGCTGCGCCGCGCGGCCACCAGCGGGCCGTCGGCCACCTCGGCTCGCAGCTCGGGCAGGAACAGGCGCAGCGTGAAGGTGCTGCCCTGCCCCGGCACGCTGGCCACGCGCATCTCGCCACCCATCAGGTCGGTCAGCATCTTGCTGATCGTCAGGCCCAGGCCGGTGCCGCCGGCCACGCTGGCCCCGGCCGCCGCGCCGCGGGCAAAGGGCTCGAAGACGCGCTCCAGCTCGTCCTCGCTCATGCCGGGGCCGGAGTCGATGATGTCGATCAGCGCCATCTCGCGGGCATGCCGCAGGCGAAAGCGCACCTGGCCCTGGGCGGTGAACTTCACTGCGTTGCCGAGCAGGTTGATCAGGATCTGGCGCAGCCGCTTTTCGTCCGCGCGCACCACTTCGGGCAGCTTGCCCTCGGGCTCGAACGAGAAGGAAATGCCCTTGGACAAGGCCTGCAGCTCGAACAGGCCGGCGATCTCGTCAACGCACTCGCGAAAGCGCATCGGCTTGGCGTCCAGCCGCAGCTTGCCGGCCTCGATGCGGGCCAAGTCCAGCGTGCCCTCGATCAGGCCCAGCAAATGGTCGCCGCCGCGGCGGATGACGCTCACCGCGTGGCGGCGGTGGGCCGGCATCGCGGGGTCGTCTTCCAGCAGTTGGGCATAGCCGAGGATCGAGTTCAGCGGCGTGCGCAGCTCGTGGCTGACCGTGGTGATGTAGCGCGTCTTCGCGCGGTTGGCCGCGTCGGCCCGGCGCTTGGCCTGCTGCAGCGCCAGGTCGGTCTGGCGGTGCGAGTCGATCTCGCGCTGCAGCGCCTCGGTCTGGCGCAAGCTTTCTTCCTGCGCGACGCGGCGGCTCTGCTGGGCCAGCACCAGCCACCAGGCCACGATGCCGGCCACCAGCAGCAGGGCCGCGTAGGCCTTGAGGAAGCCGGCGCGCATGGCCGGCTCCAGCCAGCCTGCCACCTCGGCGCCGCGCCCCTGCATGGCCCGCAGCTCCTGGTGGTACAGCAAGCCGAACAGGCCGCCCAGCAGCGGCACGATGAAGGCCATCAGCAGCAGGTACTGGCCCAGGCCGGATTCGACCTGCGGTGTGAAGCGGCGCGGCAGCAGGCGGTGCAGCATGGCCGACCAGCGCGCCCAGACCTCGTCGACGAAGCGCGGCACCGGCTTGCAGCGGTCACCGCAGCGCGCGTCCAGCGTGCAGCACAGCGAGCAGATCGGCCCGCCGTAGGCCGGGCAGGCGGCCATGTCGTCGGCCTCGTACTGGCGTTCACAGATGACGCAGCGCCGAGGCTCGAGACGAGCGTAGGTGCCCTCTTCCACCGGCCGCGCCAGGTAGTAGCGGCCCTTCGTGGCCC
This sequence comes from Burkholderiaceae bacterium, assembly GCA_044226465.1. GTDB lineage: Bacteria > Pseudomonadota > Gammaproteobacteria > Burkholderiales > Burkholderiaceae_C > Ideonella. The sequence continues at coordinate 7,145 of JBGAGZ010000090.1, forward strand.
AAGCAATCAGCGGCGCGGCCACGAAGGCGGTGACCAAGGCGATCATGGCCGAGAAGGCCTGGGCCAGCGGGCCGAAGGCACCCAGGTGCGCTGCCACAGACAGTGCCGAAGCCAAGGCCGTGGCCCCCACGCCGACCGGGTTCACGTCGTGCAGGTAGGCGCGGCGGAACTCGATGCCCGGCGGGCTCCAGCCCAGCGGCTTGTTGACCACCAGGTCGGCCACCACGGCCATGATCCAGCTGATCGCGATGTTCGAGAACAGGCCCAGCACACCGCCGAGCGCCTGGAACACGTCCAGCTCCATCAGCATCAGCGCGATCAGCAGGTTGAACACCATCCACACCACGCGGCCGGGGTGGCTGTGGGTCAGGCGAGAGAAAAAGTTCGACCAGGCCAGCGAGCCGGCGTAGGCGTTGGTGACGTTGATCTTCAGCTGCGAGACGACGACGAACAGTGCGGTGACGCCCACCGCCCAGCCGTAGTGCGGCAGCAGCGGCTCCCAGGCGGCGAGGTACATCTGGTTCGGGTCCACCGCGCGGTCGGGCGAGACCATGTGGGTCAGCGCCAGGTAGGCCAGCAGCGCGCCGCCCAGCATCTTCAGCACGCCGGGCAGCACCCAGCCCGGGCCGCCGGCGACCACCGCGGCCCACCAGCGCCGGCGGTTCGCCGCCGTGCGCTCGGGCATGAAGCGCAGGTAGTCCACCTGCTCGCCCATTTGCGTGATCAGTGCGATGCCCACGGTCAGCGCGGCGCCGAAGCCAGCCAGCGTGAAGCCCACTTGGCCCTGCTCGCCGGCATAGTCCAGCAGCCTGGCCGGCAGGCCGGGGTTGAGCCACAGCACACCGGCATAGGGCACGAGCAGCAACACCAGCCACAGCGGTTGGGTCCAGACCTGGAGCCGGCTGATCCAGGTGACGCCATAGGTGACCAGGGGGATCACCGCCAGCGCGCAGAGCAGGTAGCCCCACGCTGGGGGGATGTCGAAGGCGAGCTCCAGCGCATAGGCCATCACCGCCGCCTCGAGGGCGAAGAAGATGAAGGTGAAGCTGGCGTAGATGAGCGAGGTGAGCGTCGAGCCCAGGTAGCCGAAGCCGGCGCCGCGGGTGAGCAGGTCCATGTCCACGCCGTGGCGCGCCGCGTAGACGCTGATCGGCCAGCCCGCCAGGAAGATGATCAGGCCGGTGGCCAGGATGGCCCAGAAGGCGTTGACGAAGCCGTAGCGCACCAGCAGCGTGGCGCCCACCGCTTCCAGCACCAGGAAGGACGCAGCGCCGAAGGCGGTGTTGGCCACACGCCATTCAGACCACTTGCGGAAGGCGCGCGGCGTGAAGCGCAGCGCGTAGTCCTCGATGGACTCGCTGGCGACCCAGGCGTTGTAGTCGCGGCGGACCTTGATGACCTGCTGGGTGACCGGTGCGGCGGGGGGTGCGGTGGCGGTGCCCATGGCCACCGGTGTCTCAAGAAGCGCACCAGCCCAGGGGCCGGCCGGCGCACCAAGCTGCCGCCGCCAGGGCGGCGCGGGGCGCCGGCACACGCCCTGGCCGCCCCAAGGTGGTGCAACCCGCCCTCGTGGCGTGCGGCTCAGGCCACGGGCAGTTCGCCGTCCAGCGCGGCCACCAGGTCGGGGATCATCTGGCGCAGCTCGCCGGTGGCGATGGCCGCGTCGGCGTCGAAGCCCTCGTCGCCCCGCGCCGAGCCAGCATCGAACAGGCCATCGTCCACACTGAGCTTCTTGATCTGCAGCGTGTCGGTCAGCACGAAGGAGACGCGGCCTTTCCATGTGAGCGCCAGGCGGGTGGGCTGCTTGCCACCGGTCAGCACATGGGCGCGCACCTCCTCGGTGTCCAGCGGGTGGCGCGCGTAGCGCACGACCGACTTCATCTCGTCGGCCGACTTCAGCTCGCACTCGCGGTCCACCGTGAACGCAGCCGGCGGCTCGCCACCGGCCAGCCAGGCGCCCATCACCGTGGCGGGCGACGCCTGGGTTTGCACCAGCCGCAGGGCCAGGCCCTCGGCCGCCTGTACCAGCAGGGTCGCCGCGTCTTCCGCGCGCTTGGGGCTGCTGGCGTCCACCAGCAGCAGGCCGGCCTTGGCGTCCAGCCACACGTTCACCGAGGCCTGCTTGGTGAAGGCCTGGGGCAGCAGCGTCAGCACCGCCTCTTCCTTCAGCTCCTTGGCCTGGCGCTTGCCGGGCTTGCGGCCGGTGGTCTGCTCGAGCTTCTTGGCCATCTCCTCGGTGCGCCGCTTGACCACGGCCGACGGCAGCACCTTCTGCTCGACGACCAGGCGCATCAGCCACTGGCCGCCCACGGACTCGACCAGCGGCGCGTGCGGGTCGTCGGCATCGCGCGGCGGCACCCAGCCAGCGGATTGGGGCTGGGTGGCGCCGCAGGGCATGAAGCGCGCCTTGGCCAGGCCCGCCTCCAGCTCGGCCAGCGTGCCGGCCCAGGGTTCCCCCCCAGACGCACTGACACGGTAGACCACCAGGTTCTTGAACATCAACAAGGCCACGCCTTCACCTCACAGCAGCGGCCGCGGGGAACCCGCGGGCCATTTCCGGACACAAAAGGGCGCGATTGTCCCAAATGTGTCCCATCGACAGGGGGCAGCCGCCGCCAGCCCAGCAACTCGGTTGTTAGGCGGCGCTACACTCGACAGTCAGGGGAGGTTCATCGTGCAGTACCGAGGGATCTCAATCATGAAATACCGTGAAGTCACCATCTTCAGCGGACAGACATTCACCGTTCCGCAGAACGTCCAGCGCATCGACCACCTGGCCACCCATGGCTGGCAATTGCGCTACGGGGGCACCAAGCTCTTCTCAGACCACACCAACGACGGCAGCGGCGCCGCAGCCTCGCTGGAAGCGGCCACCAAGGAATTGCTGCGTCGCATCGCCAAGCTGCCCGCCCCGTCGCGGCTGCAGCAAAAGCCCAACCACAACAAGACCAGCGACCTGCCGGTCGGCATCTCGGGGCCCATCGTGCGCCAGCGCGCCGGGGCCCGCGTGCGCGACTGCAGCCTGGCCGTGCTGCTGCCGCGCTTCGGCCAGCCGCCGCGGCGGGTGAACGTGTACATCGGCACCGAGAACACCTACTCGGAAGAGCGCTACCGCGCCGCGCTGGCCAAGGCCATCAGCCTGCGGGAAGAGGCGGTCGCCGCCTACGAGAGCGCAACCACCCGCGCCATGCGGGCGGCCGGGCGCGAGCTGCGCGCGGCCCGGGCCTGAGTGGCCTCGCCCGCTGCCGCCGGCCCCCTGGTGCGGCGCGCCGAGGCGGCCGACCTCGACGCGCTGGCCGGGCTGTTCGACGCCTACCGGCGCTTCTACGAACAGCCGGCCGACCCGGGCTTGGCGCGGCGATTTCTCGCCGAGCGCCTGGCGCGCGGCGAGTCGGTGGTCTTCGTCTCCGAGCGGGTGGGTGGCGGCGGCCTGGCCAGCCTGAGCGGGTTCTGCCAGCTCTACCCGACGTTCTGCTCGGTGGCGGCCGCACCCATCCGGGTGCTGTACGACCTCTTCGTCGCGCCCGAAGCCCGCGGCCAGGGCGTGGCCCAGGCACTGATGCAGGCGGCCGAGGACGACTCGCGCCGCTCCGGCTGCGCGCGGTTGGACCTGTCCACCGCCCACACCAACCGCAGGGCGCAGGCGCTGTACGAATCTCGCGGCTGGCAACGCGACGAGATCTTCCGGGTCTACAGCCTCACGCTGTGACCGAGGCCCGCGCCGGCAGCATCGTGCCGCGGCATTCGCCGAAGCCGATGCGGCGCGCCCCCGCGCGCTCGCAAAAGGCCTTGAGGATCACGGTGTCGCCGTCTTCCAGAAAGCTGCGCTGCTCGCCGTTGGACAGCGTCAGCGGCCGCTTGCCGCCGGCGCTGAGCTCGAGCAGCGAGCCGCCCTGCGCGGGCGAGGGGCCCGACAAGGTGCCGGTGCCCAGCAGATCGCCCGCCTGCAGGTTGCAGCCGTTGACGGTGTGGTGCGCCACCAGTTGCGCCAGCGTCCAGTAGGCGTCGGCGTAGTTGGCGCTGGAAAGGCGCTCGCCCACGGCGCCGGCCTCGCGCATCGCCGCCGTCTGCAGCCAGACCTCGAGCTGGATGTCGATGGCACCGCCGTCGCGGTTGGCGGCCGAGTCCAGGTAGGGCAGCGGCGCCGGGTCGCCCGCGGGCCGGCTGAAAGGCCGGCGGAACGGGGCCAGCGCATCGAGCGTGACCATCCAGGGCGACACGGTGCTGGCAAAGTTCTTCGACAGGAAGGGTCCGAGCGGCTGGTATTCCCAGCCCTGCACGTCGCGCGCGCTCCAGTCGTTGAACAGCGTCAGGCCGAAGACATGGGCTTCTGCCTCGGCCATCGTGACGGGCTCGCCGGCGGCATTGGGCTGGGCGACGAAGATGCCCAGCTCCAGCTCGTAGTCCAGCCGCCGGCTGGGGCCGAAGTTCGGCGGGCCGTTCTCGTCGGCACCCGCTGGCGGGGTGGCCGGGCGCGTCTGGCCCCAGGGCCGCGGGAACGCATGACCGCTGACACCGATCGACGAGGCGCGACCGTGGTAACCGATGGGCACCCACTTGTAGTTGGGCAGCAGCGGGTTGTCGGGCCGGAACTGGCGGCCCACCGTGGTGGCGTGGTGGATGCTGGTGTAGAAGTCGGTGTAGTCGCCGATGGCGCAAGGCAAGCCCATCTCGACCGACGACTGCCGCAGCAGCGCTTCCTTCCAGGCGGCCTGCAACGGCGAGCCGCGCCGCAGGCCTTCGGACAGGGCCTGGCGCAGCGCGCGGCGGGCCGATGCCGGCTGCTGCATCAGCCGGTTCATGTCCACCGTGTCGACCAGGCCCGCGGCGCGCAGGTCCAGCACCTGGTCGCCGATGGCCACACCGATGCGCCATTCGCCCCCCGGGCCCGTGCGGAAACGGCCGAACGGCAGGTTCTGGATCGGGAAGTCGGTGGCCGGGTCGTTGGCCGACTCGACCCAGCTCTGCAGGTCCGGGCCGAGGGTGTCATCGTGCGCGCTCATGCCCCGGCCTTCAGCCCGTCGAACTCCTTCGCGTGCAGGAAGGCGGCGTGCTTGGGCGCGCGGCGCGTGCGCGACCACTCTTCCAGCATCTCCCACTTGACCTGGTCGAGCTGCTTGAGCTGCGCGTCCTCGGCCGGGTCCGGGCAGGCCAGCTCGACGCGGTGGCCGTTGGGGTCGAAGAAATAGATGGAGTGGAAGATGCCGTGGTCGGTGACACCCAGCACGTCCACCCCGTTGGCTTCGAGGTGCTGCTTGAAGGCCAGCAGCTCGTCACGGTCCTTCACCTTGAAGGCGATGTGCTGCACCCATTCAGGCGTGTTGGGGTCGCGCCCCATCGGCGGCTGGGTGGGCAGCTCGAAGAAGGCCAGCACGTTGCCCTGGCCCGCGTCGAGGAAGACGTGCATGTACGGGTCCGGCGCCTTGGTCGAGGGCACATGGTCTTCGGCGATGGCGAGCACGAAGTCCATCTTCAGCATGTTTTGGTACCAGAGCACCGTCTCCTTCGCGTCCTTGCAGCGGTAGGCGACGTGGTGGATGCGGTCGATCTTCATGATGTGTTTCCTCAGGCGGTTTGCAACACGCCGCGGCGCAGCTGGTCGCGCTCCATCGACTCGAACAAGGCCTTGAAGTTGCCCTCGCCGAAGCCGTCGTCGCCCTTTCGCTGGATGAACTCGAAGAACACCGGGCCGAGCAGCGTCTGCGAGAAGATCTGCAGCAGCAGGCGCGGCGAGCCACCCTGGGTGGAGCCGTCCATCAGGATGCCGCGGGTCTGCAGCGACGACACGTCCTCGCCATGGCCCGGCAGGCGCTCGGCCAGCATCTCGTAGTAGACCTCGTTGGGTGCGGTCATCAACGGAATGCCGGCCATCGCGAGCTGGTCGATCGTCGTGCGCAGGTCGTCGCACAGCAGGGCCACGTGCTGGATGCCCTCGCCGTTGAACTGCATCAGGAACTCTTCGATCTGGCCCGAGCCCTTCGACGACTCCTCGTTCAGCGGGATGCGGATCTTGCCGTCCGGCGCGGTCATGGCCTTGCTGGTCAAGCCGGTGTATTCGCCCTGGATGTCGAAGTAGCGGATCTCGCGGAAGTTGAACAGCTTCTCGTAGAAGCCGGCCCAGAAGGCCATGCGGCCGCGGTACACGTTGTGGGTCAGGTGGTCGATCAGCTTCAGGCCGCAGCCGGCCGGGTGGCGCTCGACACCGTCCACGAACTCGAAGTCGATGTCGTAGATGCTCTTGCCGTCTTCGAAGCGGTCGATCAGGTACAGCGGCGCGCCGCCGATGCCCTTGATGGCCGGCAGGCGCAGCTCCATCGGCCCGGTGGGGATCTCGATCGGCTGAGCGCCCAGCTCCAGCGCGCGGGCATAGGCCTGGTGCGCGTCCTTCACGCGAAAGGCCATGCCGCAGGCCGAGGGGCCGTGCTCGGCGGCGAAATAGGCCGCCTGGCTCTTGGGCTCGTTGTTGACGATGAAGTTGATGTCGCCCTGGCGGTACAGCAGCACATTCTTAGAACGGTGCTTGGCAACGAGCGAGAAGCCCAGTTGCTCGAACAGGGTTTCCAGCTGGTTCGGCGTGGGGGATGCGAATTCGACGAATTCGAACCCCATCAGGCCCATGGGGTTGTCAAACAGGTCGGCCATGGTGGTGCTCCTTGAAACGGTGACGGTCGATGACGGCAAAGGGGTCACGGACCGCCCGCGGCGGAGCACCGGGCACGCCCCGCACGCTGCGCGCGAGGTGGTCGCCGATGACGAGCTGGTAGACAGGCGCGGTCATGGCGGTGGCGGTGTGGGCGTGTGGGCAGGGACCGCGCGGCAGGAGCCGCACGGCAGGTATACCGTCAGTGTACTGTCGAAATCTCCGTGTGCCAAGCGTGGCCCGCCCGGGGCCGGCTGTCAACCGACAGGGGCCGCTGCCGCGCTGGGCCGCGGGTTACTTGGGCCCACCACGCTACTCGCTACTCGGTCGCCGCCTGCTCGCGCAGGTAGCGCTGCATCAGCGAGAAGAAGCGGTCGTAGAACGGGCCGGCAGGGATCGTCTCGCTGGCCACCTTGACCAGCGAATCGTCGCTGGCGGTGAAGGGGATGGACACCGAGCCGATGGCCGCCAGGCCCACGCTGGCCGAGTTGGGGCTCTTCTTGAGCGCGTAGCGGTCCTGCAAGGCGCTGACGTAGGCCGTGGCGATCTTGCCGCCGGCGAAGTCCGGTGCGCAGACCACGTGGAACTCGATCTGCACGTGCACGTCGCCTTCGGGCTGGAAGCTCTTGGTGCCGTCGATCGCGTCGGGCTTCACGGTGGACAGCACGTAGCCCTGGCTCAGCAGCGCGCGCCGTGCCGCCTCGCAGGTCAGATCCACCGGCGCGTCGAACAGGCGCGAGAAGGTCTCGCTCGATTCGAAGCCCTCGTTCTGGTAGACACGCAGCTTGGCCGGCGGCGTGTTGCACGCGACCAGCAGAAAGGTGACGGCTGCCAGGGCAGCGGGCAGCAGCGGACGGGGACGGGTTTTCACGGGCCTGATTATCCTGGTTTGGCAAGCCAGCAACGCCTCGGCCGCCCGCCTCGCCGACAGCGGCGCACCATGTTGGCACCGGCCTTGCAGGATACTTCGCGCGCCAGGCCCGCCACCGGGCCAGCGCAGGAGACCCGGATGGACCTGACCCCCCGCGAGAAAGACAAGCTGCTCGTCTTCACCGCCGCCCTGCTGGCCGAGCGCCGCCGCGCACGCGGCCTGAAACTGAACTACCCCGAGGCCATGGCCCTGATCAGCGCCGCCATCATGGAAGGTGCCCGCGACGGCAAGACCGTGGCCCAGTTGATGAGCGAGGGCAAGACGGTGCTGAGCCGCCACGACGTGATGGACGGCGTGGCCGAGATGATCCCCGAGATCCAGGTCGAAGCCACCTTCCCCGACGGCACCAAGCTGGTGACCGTGCACCAACCCATTGCCTGAGGGACGCCCCATGATGAACCACCCCGCCCCCCGCCATCGCATCGCCCGCCTGAGCGCCGGGTTGGTGTCCCTGGCCCCCCTGCTGGCCGCCGCCCACGAAGGCCATGGCGAGCCCGGTGTCTTCCACTGGCACGCCACCGACGCCATCGGCTTCGCGATGGCGCTGGGTGTGGTGGCGGCCATGCTGTGGTGGGGGCGCCGCAAATGAGCATCACACCGGGCGAGTTGCTCGCCGAGCCCGGCGACCATGTGCTGAACCCCGGCCGCCGCACGGTCACCCTGGTGGTCGAGAACGCCAGCGACCGCCCAGTCCAGGTCGGCTCGCATTACCACTTCGCCGAGACCAATGCCGGCCTGCGCTTCGACCGCGGCGCCGCCCATGGCATGCGGCTGAACATCGCCTCGGGCACCGCGGTGCGCTTCGAGCCCGGCCAGCAGCGCACGGTCGAACTGGTCGACTTCGCCGGCGACCGCCAGGTCTTCGGGTTCCGCGGCCTCGTCCAAGGAAAACTCTGACATGGCCACCACCATCGGACGACGCGCCTACGCCGAGATGTACGGCCCCACCGTGGGCGACCGGCTGCGCCTGGCCGACACCGGCCTGGTGATCGAGGTCGAGCAGGACTTCACCCTGCGCGCCGGCGGCTATGGCGAAGAGGTCAAGTTCGGCGGTGGCAAGACCATCCGCGATGGCATGGGCCAAAGCCAGGTGCCCAACGGCCCCGGGCCGCGCGAGGCGATGGACTGCGTGGTCACCAACGCGCTGATCCTCGACCACTGGGGCATCGTCAAGGCCGACATCGGCATCAAGGGCTCGCGCATTGCCGCCATCGGCAAGGCAGGCAACCCCGACGTGCAGCCGGGTGTGGACATCGTCATCGGGCCCGGCACCGAGATCATCGCCGGCGAAGGCATGATCGTCACCGCCGGCGGCATCGACAGCCACATCCACTTCATCTGCCCACAGCAGATCGACGAGGCCCTGGCCTCGGGCGTAACCACCATGCTGGGCGGCGGCACCGGCCCGGCCACCGGCACCTTTGCCACCACCTGCACGCCCGGGCCCGAGAACATCGAGCGCATGCTGCTGGCGGCCGACGCCTTCCCGATGAACCTGGGCTTCCTCGGCAAGGGCAACGCCAGCCGGCCCGAAGGCCTGCGGCAGCAGATCGAGGCCGGCGCCATCGGCCTGAAGCTGCACGAGGACTGGGGCACCACGCCCTCGGCGATCGACTGCTGCCTGTCCGTGGCCGAAGAAACCGACACCCAAGTCTCGATCCACAGCGACACCTTGAACGAATCCGGCTTCGTCGAAGATACGATCGCGGCCACCAAGGGCCGCACGCTGTGCGCCTTCCACACCGAGGGGGCAGGCGGCGGCCACGCGCCGGACATCCTGAAGGTGGTGGGCGAAGCCAACTTCCTGCCGTCGTCGACCAACCCGACCATGCCCTACACCGTGAACACGGTGGATGAACACCTGGACATGCTGATGGTGTGTCACCACCTCGACGCGTCCATCGCCGAAGACCTGGCCTTCGCCGAAAGCCGCATCCGGCGCGAGACGATCGCGGCCGAAGACGTGCTGCACGACCTCGGCGCGATCAGCATGATGTCGTCCGACAGCCAGGCCATGGGCCGCGTCGGCGAGGTGATCATTCGCACCTGGCAGACGGCGCACAAGATGAAGGCCCAGCGCGGCGCGCTGGCCGGCGACTCGGAACGCCAAGACAACATGCGCGCCAAGCGCTACGTCGCCAAGTACACGATCAACCCGGCCATCGCCAACGGCATCGCGCACGAGGTGGGCTCTATCGAGGTCGGCAAGTGGGCCGACCTGGTCTTCTGGCGTCCGGCCTTCTTCGGCGCCAAGCCCAGCCTGATCATGAAGGGCGGCTTCATCGCGGTGGCCGCGATGGGCGACCCCAACGCCAGCATCCCCACGCCGCAGCCGGTGCACTACCGCCCGATGTTCGGCGCCTTCGGCGGTGCGCTGGGCCGCGGTTCGCTGACCTTCGTCAGCCAGGCCGCCCTGGCCGGCGGCGTGGCAGAGAGCTACGGCTTGCACAAGCGCCTGGCCGCGGTGAAAGGCTGCCGCACGGCGCGCAAGGCCGACATGGTGCACAACGCCTACACCCCGGCGATGCAGATCGACCCGCAGACCTACCAGGTGCGCGCCGACGGCCAACTGCTGACCTGCGAGCCCGCCACCAGCCTGCCGCTGGCGCAGCGCTACTTCCTGTTCTGACCCAAGGTGCCGGGCCGGCGCATGGGCCGGTGAATGGGGTGGCGGCTACCATCGGCGCATCCGACACCGAAATCCAGGGTAGCCGCATGCTGCAAGTCCAGAAGATCGTTCCCCGCGGCGCCGGCCTCGCCGCCGTGCTGCTCAAGCGCGCCGCCACCGTCGAGCTCGATTGGGACGTGCGGCAGAAAAGCCGCTTCGAAACCACCGACAGCCAGGGCCGCACGCTCGGCGTGTTCCTGCCACGCGGCCAGGTGGTGCGCGGGGGTGACGTGCTGGTGGCCGAAGACGGCAGCCTCATCGCCGTCAAGGCCGCCGCCCAGCCGGTGCTCGAGGTGCGTGCCTGCGCCGAGCACGGCAGCCCGCTGGACCTGCTGCGCGCGGCCTACCACCTGGGCAACCGCCATGTGACGCTGGAGGTGCAGCCAGACCACCTCAAGCTCGAGCCCGACCATGTGCTGGCAGACATGCTGCGCCAGCGCCACCTGATCGTGACCGAGACCCAGGCCGCGTTCGAGCCCGAGGGCGGGGCCTATGCGGCCGTCGGCTCGCACGACCATGGTCATGGGCACGACCACGGACACGGACACGGACACGCGCATGGGCACGAGCACGGTCACGACCACGAACACCCGCACGATCATGAGCACGGCCCCGGCTGCGGACACGACCATGGCCACGGCCACGGTGGTCACCGCCACTGAGCCCCCCCTCGCGGCAGGCAGCCTGCTGCGCCTGATGTGGCTGGCGTCGCCGGCCTTGCCGGTGGGCGGCTTCAGCTATTCGGAAGGGCTGGAAGCCGCGGTCGAAGCCGGCCTGGTGCGCGACGAAGCCAGCGCCGGCACCTGGCTGCTGGACCAGCTCGCGCTGGGCCAGGGCCGGTCCGAGCTGCCATTGGTCGCCCAAGCCTTCGACGCCTGGGCCGCTGGCGACCTGGCCCGCGCCACGGCCTTGAACGACTGGGTGCGCGAGACACGCGAAAGCAGCGAGTTTCGGCAGCAAGCCGAGCAGATGGGCCGCTCGCTGCACGACTGGCTGCGCCAGCGCGCGCCTGGTGAACCGCGGGTCGCGCACCTGGGCGCCATGGCGCCGGCCCCCACCTGGCCCGTGGCCTTCGCGCTGGCCGCGGTGTTCACCGGCGCGCCTCGGCGCGAGGCGGCGCTGGCCAGCGCCTTCGGCTGGGCCGAGAACATGGTGCAGGCCGCGTTGAAGGCCGTGCCGCTGGGCCAGAGCGCCGGCCAGCGCATCCTCGCGCAGGCGGTCGACGCCATCGGGCCGGTGGTCGACGCCGCACTGGCCCTGGCCGACAGCGAGCGCCAGGCCTTCACCCCGATGCTGGCCATCGTCTCGGCCCAGCACGAGGCGCAGTACTCGCGGTTGTTCCGGTCCTGAGGCTGGGCCAGTTGCCGGGATTCAATCGTCGCGTCGCCAGACGGCGAACAACGCCTTCGTCTTCTGCCACGCCGAGAAGCGCTCGTCGGACAGCACGTCCAGGAAGTCCGACAGGCGCTTGGACTTGACCATGGTGTAGAGCGTGAGCAGCGCCGTGACCACGAACACGATGGCGAACAGCCACAGCCGGCGCAACATCGGCGCGTCGGCCTCGGCCAGCAGGTTCATGCCCAGGAAGCCGGTGGTCACGGTGCCGACCAGGCCGAAGATCGTGACCACGGTCAGCCGCACCACCGTGTTGGCCTGGCGGCGCAGGCTGTCGGCGTCGAGGTAGTCGTTCATGTCGGCGATGCGCTCCTTCACCTCGGCGTAGAGCGCGTCCACGCCCAGGTGGCCGGCAGTCAGCTTGAACAGCGCCCGCGCCTGCGCCTGCTCGGCCACCTCGTGGAACCAGTAGCGGTGGGTGAAGCGCAGGAAGCCCTCGAAGCTGGACCGGATCTCGCGCTTGAAGCGCTTGACGCTGCCGGCGTCGCGCACGTTCAGGCGCTTGAGCGCCTCGACGAGGCGGTCGCTGAACATCAGCAGCGCGGCCTTCTGAAAGTGGGCGATCAGGAAGATCATGAAGTGCGGGTGGCGGAACTGCGCCAACACGCCACGATCGCCGCAGCGGAAGAACTGCGCGTCTGCGCGCCCCACCACCACCAGCGCATGGCCGCAGCACAGGTAGCGCGTGTCGGGCGCCGCACCGGCGGTGGACCAGAAACGGTCATAGCAGTAGCGCGCCTCGAAGTCGGCCAGGTGCTGCTCGGCGTAGGGCAGCGCCGTCTCGCTGCCCTCGGCCCCACCCGCGCCGGTGACCAGACCCAGGCGGACGAAGTCGGCCCGCGACAGCGCGCGCGGCTCGTCCACCGCCAGGTAGGCCATCATCGGCATGCGGTAGTACTCGATCTGGCGGAAGCGCAGCGCGCCCTCGTCGGCCGAGTGGTCGGGCACCAGGGGCCGCAGCAGCCAGGCCCAGTGGGCCGACAGCCGCGGCGAGCGGTGCTCGGCCACGTGGGCCAGGAAGGCCTCGCGGGCCTGTGCGTCGGACTGCGCGAGCGCCTGGCCCGACGCGTCCAGCCACTCGGCGCGGGCCAGGCAGTGCAGCGGCTGGCCGGCGGCGTCCCAGCCCGGCGGGTAGGCGCGGCCGGTGCGGTAAAGCAGCTCTTGCGCGAGTGCCAGCGGCAACTCGTCGGCCTCGACCTCGACGTTGAGCAACACCACGTCCACGTCGAAGAAGAAATATAGGTCGACATGGACCACGCGCAACTCGACCGGCGTGCTGCCCTGGCGCGGCCAGACGCGGGCGCGGGCCACGTCGTGGCGGCGGAAGACGCGCATGGGCGCGCCTTGCGCGTCGGCGTCGCCCTCGTGACGCGCCACCCGCCCCTCGCCGAAGAGGAAGCGCTGCACATAGGGCAGGAAGGTGACGAACTCGCTGTAGTGC
>JBGAGZ010000091.1:0-19464 GCA_044226465.1 Burkholderiaceae bacterium
AGCAGCCGCGCCGGCACGAAGGAGCCGACCTCGATCTCGCGCAGGCCGGCGGCGAACAGCACATCCACCCAGGCCAGCTTGTCGGGCGTGGGCCGGGTGCGGGTGATGCTCTGCAGGCCGTCGCGCGGGCCGACCTCGCTGATCAGCACGCCGGCTGGGGTTGACGCCATGGTGTTGTTCTGTAAGATAGAACTGTATTCCGTTCAATGAAATCATAGCCGAAGCCGACCATGCCCCGCAAGGCCGCCCAGCCCGCCACCGCCGACGACAACGCCGCCCCCGGCGGCGCGGCTTCGGTCGACCGGGCCCTGAGCCTGCTCACCGCCTTTCGCGCCGGCGAGGCCGCGCTGCCGCTGGCCGAGCTGGCCGCGCGCACGCGGCTGTACAAGAGCACGGCGCTGCGCCTGCTCGCCTCGCTGGAGCACGCGCGCCTGCTGCAGCGCCTGCCCGATGGCCGCTATGCGCTGGGCGCCGAGGTGGCGCGGCTGCATTCGGTCTACGCCGCCTCGTTCTCGCTCGAGGCCCAGGTGATGCCGGCGCTGCGCGTGCTGGTCGAGGCCACCCGCGAGAGCGCCGCCTTCCACGTCCGCCAGGGCGAGCAGCGGCTGTGCCTGTACCGGGTCGATTCGCCGCAGCTGCTGCGCGACCACATCCGCGCCGGCGACGTGCTGCCGCTGGACCGCGGTGCCGGCGGCCGCGTGCTGCTGGCCTTCTGCGGCGCGCGCGGCCGGCTCTACGACCAGATCCGAGCCGACGGCGTCTATGCCGCCAGCGGCGACCGCGTGCCGGGCCTGACCGGCATCTCCGCGCCGGTGTGGGCGGCCTCGGGCGAGCTGGCTGGCGCGCTGACCCTGACCCTGCCCGACACGCGCCTCAAGCCCGGCCAGGCCGACAAGGTGCGCCGCGCCGCGCAGGCCCTGACCCGGCAGTTGGGCGGCAGGGCGCCGTCTGATTGACACAGGTCATGCTTCGGCGTAAACCTGATTCACCGCCGCCCACATCCATGTGAAGCCACGGGCGGGTGAGGAGGCCGTATGCGTAGACGCCTTTATGTGGTGCTGCCCGACATGGCCAGCGCGCGCCAGACCGCCAACGATCTGCTGCTCGCTCGCGTCGAGGACCGGCACATGCACTTCCTGGGCCGGCGCGATGTGTCGCTCGGCGAGCTGCACGAAGCCAGCTTCCTGCAGAAGACCGATGTGCGCCACGCCTTCTTCCTGGGCGCGGGGCTGGGCGTGGTCGGCGGGGCCGCGCTCGGCGTGGTGCTGAAGATGAGCGAGATCGGCGGCTACACCTTCGATGTCGGCACGCTGCTGCTGTGCACCGCCGCCGGCCTGGTGCTCGGCGCCTGGGCCTCGACGCTGGTCGGCGTGTCCACCCCCAGCGTCAAGCTCAAGCCCTTCGAGGGCGAGCTGGAAGAGGGCAAGATCCTGCTGATGGTCGACGTGCCCGCGGCGCGGGTCGACGAGATCCAGCAGTTGCTGCACCGCCGCCACCCCGAGGCGGCCGACCGCGGCATCGACCTCACGATGCCGGCCTTCCCCTAGTTCCTGCCGCATGCAGGGGCCCCTTCTCAGGGGGCTACGTTCGCAGGTGCCTCGCCCCTAGGCGGGGTGATGGTGCGCGCGTGTCGCGCTTCCTACATTGGTGGCTCATCACCAAACCAGGGAGCTAGACATGCCACACGACGGCGACACCGCGGCCTACAGCCGCAGCCCGTGCGCAGCCAACGCTGTGCCGACCATGACGGTGCGCGAGGCCTTGGCCCGCGAGCCCCGAACCATCGAGGTGGCCGACGGCGAGACGCTGGAGCTGGCGCCCCAGTCGCGCGACGGCGCCGGCTTTCTTCAGCAAGTGAAGCTGCAGTCCTTCGCCGACCTGCAGGCGCTGGGCCTGGTGCCGCGCCGCCTGGCCGAAGACAAGGTGCGCCAGGCCGTGAAGGCCGACGACGACCTGGCCTTCCAGATGAGCCTGCAGCGGCAGCCCGCGGTGGCCGAGTCTCCCTGCGGCTGCGGCGCCCATGGGGCCGCTGCCCGGCCCGCCGCCGGCCTGCGCGGCACCTACGAGGCGATCCGACGCGGCCTGCACCCGACGCTGGCCGCGACGCTGAGCGACCATCTCGGCACGCAGGTCGCCTGGGACAGCCCGGCGGTGTCCATCGTGCGGCGCTGGCTGCAGACCTCGGCGGTGTCCAAGGTGCTGCTGGTGGCGCTGGCCGAAGACATCACCATCAACCGCAACGCCACGCTGGTGGTCGGCGCCTCGGTGCGCAACCTGCTCGCGCGCCACATCTACATCCACACCACCGGTCAGATGGTCTATGGCGGCGGCTACCTGAAGGTCTTCGCCAACTCGATCCAGGCCTTCAGCTTCCGCATCCTGGCCTCGGACATCGCCCGCGCCGACAAGCCGATCTGGGCCCTCAACGACTGAAACGGGAGAACACACCATGCCCAAGATCATTGCCGACGGCGCCAAGGGCGGCCCCGGCGGCCAAGGCTTCGACTTCAACAGCCCGGCCCAGGCCGGCAACCCCGGCCAGATGGCCAACTGCAACTGGATCGACGACGACTGCGCGCAGACCGGCGGGGCCGGCGGGCCGGGTGTCACCGGCGGTACCGGCGGGCCCGGCGGGCCCGGGGCGCATGCCGGCACGATCGACATCGAGGTCGACTCGTTCTCGACCCTGATCGTGCTTTCCGCCAAGGGCGGCGAGGGCGGGCCCGGCGGCAAGGGCGGCAAGGGCCAGGACGGCGGCCAAGGCGGCCGTGGCGGCGACGGCGACGACTGCGAGTTCGGCCGCCATGGCGGCAGCGGCGGCGCCGGCGGCAACGGTGGCCTCGGCGGCCAGGGGGGCCTGGGCGGCAACGGTGGGGTCATCGTCGTGCGCACGCGCAACATCGCCGACGGCGGCCTGGCCCAGCTGAACGTGGATGCCGGCGTCGGTGGCCGGGGCGGCGACCCCGGCGCGCCCGGTCAGCCTGGCGAGCCGGGTGGCGACGGCAACACCACCGGCGTGTTCAGCGCCAGCAGCGACTGCCCGGACATGGGGCCCGCAGGGCAATGGGGCGCACCGGGCAACAACCCGTCACCGCCCAGCCTGGGTAACGGCGCCAACGGCAACCCGGGCACCGCGCAGTTCCTGCAGATTCAGTGAGCGCGCGTCGCGGTGCGGCCCAGGCCGCCCGCGTCGCCGGTCAACTGCCGGGTCACGGCGGCCTTCAGCGGCGGCAGCTTGCTGGCGATGCGCAGCACCGCGCCGCGCAACAAACGCGCCGGTGGGCGGTCGTCGGTGAACAGCCGCACGATGGCGTTGGTGCCCAGGTAGATGGGCAGCGTGGCGCGCCGGTGCGCGTCGGCATAACGCGCCAATGCGGCGGCGTCGCCCAGGTCGCGGCCGGCGCGGCAGGCGCCGGCCAGCTCGTGCGCCAGCGTCTCGACGCCGTAGAGGCCGAAGTTGTAGCCGTGGGCGGTGACCGGGTGCATGCCCACCGCGGCGTCGCCCACCAGGGCGAAGCGGTGGCCGCTGAACTGGCGCGCATAGGTGGCCACCAGCGGGTAGGCATGGCGCTCACCGGCCAGCGTCATGTCGCCGAGCCGGTGGTCGAAAAGGTCCGCGACGCGGCGGGCGAAGCCCTCCGGCGTGTCGGCCATCCAGCCGGCGGCCTGGTCGCCGGTCAGTGTCAGCACGGCCGAGCTCTGGCGGCCGGCCATCGGCAGCATGGCAAGCGTATGGCCGTGGGCGAAGCACTCGTGCGCCGTGCCGTCGTGGGCCAGCGCGTGGCCCATGCGGGCGACGATGGCGGTGCGGCCGAAGTCCAGCATGCCGGCGCCGATGCCGGCCAGGCGGCGCAGGGCGGAAAAGCGGCTGTCGGCCGCCACCACCAGCGGTGCCTGCCAGCGGCGGCCGTCGGCCAGCGTCAGCGTGGCCGCGGTCTCGTCGCGTTCCAGGCCCACCACGCGCGCGTCGCCCTCGATCTGCACCGCGGGCAAGGTGCGCGCCTGGGCCAGGCAGGCCGCGCGGATCAGGTGGTTGGGCACCAGCCAGCCCAGCGCGTCGTGGCCGTCGCCCCGGGCGTCGAAGGGCAGCACGAAGGGCGAGGCGCCGCTGCGCACTTCGGCGCGGCGCAGCGGGGCGATCTGGTCGGCAGGCAGCCGCTGCCAGATGCCCTGCGCTTCCAGCACACGGCGGGCGCGGTGGGTCAACGCGATGTCGCGGCCGTCCTCGGGCGGGTTCTCCAGGCTGGCGGCGGGGGCCTGCTCGAGCACGGTGCTGCCGATGTCGGCCTGGGCCAGCGCGACGGCCAGGGCCAAACCGGCCGGGCCGGCGCCGACGATCAGCACCGGGGAAGATGAAGCGGGGGTGGCGAGGGTGTTCACGGCGGGCAGTGTCGCCACGCCGGTGCCCGCGGGCCTTGACCCGGGTCAGCCGGCAGCCAGATTGCGCGGCCAGCGCCGGGCCGCCCCAAGCGGCCGCCAGGTGCCCTATATCCGGGCGACGCGCATGACCTGCACGCAGGCCACGCCCAGCAGCAGGAACAGCGCCAGGCTCCAGAACGCGTAAGGCACGCCCAGCAGGTTGACCGCGGCGTCGGCGCAAGAGGCCTGCGGCGCGAAGACCGAGGGCGCCAGGTCGAACAGTCCCAGCGACTGCAGGATGCGGTCGGCCAGCGTCAGCTTGCAGCTGTCGCTCTTGGCCGCGACGAAGTGCTGCCACAGCGCGCTGGCCATGCCGCCCAGCGCGAACATCAGGCCACCGGCGGCCAGCACGCGACGGATGCCGTTGGACGGCAGCACCAGCCCCAGCAGCGCGAACGCCCCGATGAGGAGGAAGATCAGCCGCTGCAGCGTGCACCAGGGGCAGGGCAGCATGTCGAATTGGTACTGCGAAACCAGTGCCAGCCCGACGGCGCCGAACGAGGCAACCGCGATCAGGGCCAGCAGCGGGGCGGGGCGGCGAAGCAGTCCATCCATGGCAAGAGCAGCGCTGTCTACAAGGTTGATCGGGTCGGACAAGGCGCTCCGAAGGAGCCGCCGCCCACCAAGTGGCGTGCGCGGATCCGGCTTTGCCGGTCCGCTGCGCGAGCCCCCTCGGGGGGCAGCGACCAGAGGGAGCGTGGGGGCCTCATTTCAGTTCCGCGATCAGCTCGATTTCGACGCAGGCCCCGAGGGGAATCTGCGCCACGCCGAACGCGCTGCGGGCGTGCGCGCCCACCGTGGGGCCGAAGACCTCGCCCAGCAGCTCGGAGCAGCCGTTGGTGACCAGGTGCTGTTCGGTGAAGGTGGGGGACGAGTTCACCAGGCTCATCACCTTGACGATGCGGGCCACGCGGTCCAGGTCGCCGCAGGCGGCCTTCAAGGTGCCCATCAGGTCGATCGCGATCGCGCGGGCGGCCGCCTTGCCCTCTTCGGTGCCCATGGTCAGGCCGAGCTGGCCGACCCAGGGCTTGCCGTCCTTCTTGGCGATGTGGCCGGAGAGGAAGACGAGGTGGCCGGTCTGCACGAAGGGCACGTAGGCCGCGGCGGGGATGGCCACGGGGGGCAGCTCGATGCCGAGGGCCGACAGGCGGGCGGCGATGGACATGGGGGACTCCGGTCGAGAGGGGGTTCGCCGGGCATCCTACACTGGGGCATGCAGGGGGGACTGATCGCCGCGCTGGCCCTGGCCTGGCTGGCCGGCACGGCCGCGCAGTTGCAGCAGGTCGCGTTGTGGCCGATACGCGCCTACGCCATGCTGGCCGCGTTGTCGCTGCTGGCCTGGCTGGCTTGTGCCGCGGGGCGCCGAGCGGTGCCTGCCCGCGTGGCCCTGGCCCTGGTGGCCGCCGCGACGCTGGCCTTCGCCCAGGCCGGCTGGCGCGGGGCGCTGCGCGTGGCGGACACGCTGCCGCCGGGGCTCGAAGGCCAGGACCTGGTCGTGCAGGGCCGCGTGACCGGCCTGCCGCAGGTGGACGAGCAAGGCCTGCACTTCCTCTTCGAGCCGGACCAGGCCAGCGCCCACGGGCGCGAGGTGAAGCTGCCGGCCCGGCTGTGGCTCGGCTGGACGCGCGACGCCGGCGCACCGGCCCCACCCGCCCGCGGCGGCGAGCGCTGGCAACTGCCCTTGAAGCTCAAGCGCCCGCACGGCGCGCTGAACCCGGAGGGCTTCGACGCCGAGCTGTGGCTGTTCGAGCAAGGCATCGGCGCCGTGGGCAGCGTGCGCGCCAGCGCGCCGACCGACCCGCAGCGCCTGGGCGTCCCACGCTGGTGGCGGCCCGACGAGCGGCTCGCCGATGCCCGCCAGCGCTGGCGCGACGCCGCGCTGCTGCACTCGGCAGACCCTGCCGTCGGCGGGGTGCTGGCCGCGCTCACGGTGGGCGACCAGGCGGCCATCGATGGCCCCGGCTGGGCGCTGTTCCGCCAGACCGGCGTGGCGCATTTGATGAGCATCAGCGGCCTGCACATCACCTTGTTCGCCTGGCTGGCCTCGGGCTTGGTCGGCGCGGCCTGGCGGCGCAGCCAGCGGCTGATGACCTGGTGGCCCACGCCGTTCGCGGCGCGCTGGGGCGGCGTGCTGCTGGCCACGGCCTATGCGCTGGTGGCCGGCTGGGGCGTGCCGGCGCAGCGCACCGTGGCGATGCTGACGCTGACGGTGGGCATCCGCCAGCTCGGCCTGCGCTGGCCGCCGCTGCTGGTCTGCCTGGCGGCCGGCGCCGCGGTGGCGGCTTGGGACCCGTGGGCTTTGCTGCAGCCGGGCTTCTGGCTGTCGTTCGTCGCGGTGGCGCTGCTGATCGCCAGCCAGCCCGGCATGGACCAGGCGAGCGACGACGCGCCGGCCGCTTGGCGCGCGCGGGCGGGGGCCGCGCTGCGCGGCGCCCTGCGCCAGCAGGTGATCGCCACGCTGGCGCTGGCGCCGCTGAGCCTGCTGCTGTTCCAGCAGATCTCGCTGGTCGGCTTCTTGGCCAACCTGCTGGCCGTGCCCTGGGTGACGCTGGTGGTCACGCCGCTGGCCCTGGCCGGCCTGCTGCTGCCGCCGCTGTGGGGCCTGGCCAGCGCGGCATTGCAGCCGCTGCTGTGGGTGCTGGGCGGGCTGGGCACGGTGCCGTGGGCGGTGTGGGTGGTGCCCGCGGCGCCGGCCTGGGCAGGGGCGCTCGGCCTGCTGGGCGGCGCGGTGCTGGTGCTGCCGCTGCCCTGGCGCGCCCGGCTGGCGGGGCTGCCGATGCTGCTGCCGCTGCTATGGCCGGCGGTGCCGCGGCCGGCGCCCGGCCACTTCGAGCTGCTGGCCGCCGACGTGGGGCAGGGCAGTGCGATCCTGGTGCGCACCGCGCACCACCTGCTGCTGCACGACACCGGCCCGCGCTACGCCACCGACAGCGACGCCGGCCAGCGCGTGCTGCTGCCGCTGCTGCACGCGCGCGGCGAGCGCCGCATCGACATGCTGGTGCTCAGCCACCGCGACACCGACCATGTCGGCGGCGCGCCGGCCCTGCTGGCCGGCCTGCCGGTGGCCGAGCTGCGCACCGGCCTGGAGCCCGGCCACCCGCTGCGCCAGGCCACCGGCCCGCGCGGCGAGCCCGTGCCCCACGTGGACTGCGAGGCCGGCCAGCGCTGGGACTGGGACGGCGTGAGTTTCGAGGTGCTGCACCCGGATGCCGGCGCCTGGCACCCCGGCCTCAAGCCCAACGCCATGAGCTGCGTGGTTCGCGTGCGCGACGCCGCCGGCCACAGCGCCCTGCTCACCGGCGACATCGAGGCCGACGGCGAGCAGGCCCTGGTCGAGCGCCTGGGCCCGGCGCTGCACAGCGACATCCTGCTCGTGCCCCACCATGGCAGCCAGACCTCGTCGACCGCCGCCTTCCTGGTGGCGGTGCAGCCGCAGCAGGCGGTGATCCAGGTCGGCTACCGCAGCCGCTTCGGCCACCCGCACCCGGCGGTGCTGGCGCGCTACACGGCGGCCGGCATCCCGGTCGTGCGCACCGACCACTGTGGTGCGTGGCATTGGGGCGATGACGGTGCATGGTGCACTCGCGCCGTGCGCAGGCGATACTGGCATTGGGTGGAGGCCGCGTCGCTGCCCGCGGGTGGTGCGGTTGTTGCTACGGTTGGCAACTGAGGAGTGTCTGAATGACGAGACCCAGCTTCGACGAGATGCACGCCACCAGCGCCGACGTGCGCGAGCACTACAAGACCTACGACCGCTGGCTGTCCCAGCAGCCGCCCGACATGATGAAGAGCCGGCGCGAAGAGGCCGAGGTCATCTTCCGCCGCGTGGGCATCACCTTCGCCGTCTATGGCGACAAGGACGACGGCGAGGGCACCGAGCGCCTGATCCCCTTCGACCTGATCCCCCGCGTCATCCCCGCCCACGAGTGGCGCGAGATGGAAAAGGGCCTGCGCCAGCGGGTGACCGCGCTGAACCGCTTCATCCACGACGTCTACCACGGGCAGGAGATCCTGAAGGCCGGCCTGGTGCCGAAGGAGCAGATCCTCCACAACGCCCAGTTCCGCCCCGAGATGATGGGCGTGAGCGTGCCGCAGAACGTGTACTCGCACATTTCGGGCATCGACATCGTGCGCGCCGCCAATGCGGATGGCAGCGGCAGCTACTACGTGTTGGAAGACAACCTGCGCGTGCCCAGCGGCGTGAGCTACATGCTCGAAGACCGCAAGATGATGATGCGGCTGTTCCCCGATTTGTTCAGCGAGCACCGCATCGCCCCGGTCGCCCACTACCCCGACCTGCTGCTCGAAACCCTGCGCAGCGTGGCGCCCTCGGGCGTCAACGAGCCGACCGTGGTCGTGCTCACGCCCGGCATGTACAACTCGGCCTACTTCGAGCATGCCTTCCTCGCGCAGCAGATGGGCATCGAGCTGGTCGAGGGGCAGGACCTGTTCGTGAAGGACAACTTCGTCTTCATGCGCACCACGCAAGGCCCCAAGCGCGTGGACGTGATCTACCGCCGCATCGACGACGACTTCCTCGACCCGACCGTCTTCCGCAAGACCTCCACCCTCGGTTGCGCAGGCCTGGTCGAGGCCTACAAGGCGGGCAACGTCACGCTCAGCAACGCCATCGGCACGGGCATCGCCGACGACAAGTCGATCTACCCCTACGTGCCCAAGATGATCGAGTTCTACCTGGGCGAGAAGCCGATCCTCAACAACGTGCCCACCTACCAGTGCCGCGACAAGGGTGAGCTCGGCTACGTGCTCGACCACCTGGGCGAATTGGTCGTCAAGGAGGTGCACGGCGCTGGCGGCTACGGCATGCTGGTCGGCCCGGCCGCCACCAAGGACGAGATCGCGTCCTTCCGCGAGCACCTCGTCGCCAACCCCACCAACTACATCGCCCAGCCCACGCTGAGCCTGTCGACCTGCCCGACCTTCGTCGAGAGCGGCATCGCGCCGCGCCACATCGACCTGCGGCCCTTTGTGCTCTCGGGCACCTCGGTGCAGACGGTGCCGGGCGGGCTGACCCGCGTGGCACTGAAAGAGGGTTCCCTCGTCGTCAACTCGTCGCAAGGCGGTGGTACGAAGGACACCTGGGTGTTGGAAGACTGACGTCGCTGGGAGACAAGAACATGCTGTCACGCACCGCCGACCATTTGTTCTGGATGGCGCGCTACATGGAGCGCGCCGAAAACACCGCCCGCATGCTGGACGTGAACTACCAGACCGCGCTGCTGCCGCAAAGCGCCGCGGTGGCCGAGCAGGGCTGGGCCGGCCTGCTCAGCATCAGCGAGCTGACCAAGGACTACACCACCCGCTACGGCGCCATCAACCCGCGCCAAGTGATGGCCTTCATGGTCAAGGACGAGCGCAACCCATCGTCCATCCTCAGCTGCCTGCGCGCCGCGCGCGA
Organism: Burkholderiaceae bacterium; assembly: GCA_044226465.1. GTDB lineage: Bacteria > Pseudomonadota > Gammaproteobacteria > Burkholderiales > Burkholderiaceae_C > Ideonella. The sequence continues at coordinate 9,839 of JBGAGZ010000091.1, forward strand.
GAACGCCCGCGCCGTGCGCGGCACGCTCACCACCGAGGTGTGGGAGACCACCAACCAGACCTGGCTGGAGTTCAACCGCATGATGGCCGACGGCACGCTGGCGCGCGACCCGGCCAGCGTGTTCGAGTGGGTCAAGTTCCGCTCGCACCTGAGCCGCGGCGTCACCGTGGGCACCATGCTGCAGGACGAGGCCTTCCACTTCATCCGCATCGGCAGCTTCCTCGAGCGGGCCGACAACACCGCGCGTTTGCTGGACGTGAAGTTCCACGCCGTGCAGAGCGACTTCTACGGCGCGGCCGACGAGAAGGACAACGAGTACGACTTCTACCACTGGTCGGCCATCCTGCGGTCGGTCTCGGGCTTCGAGGTCTACCGCAAGGTCTACCGCAACGTGATCACGCCCGAGAAGGTGGCCGAGCTGCTGATCCTGCGGCACGACATGCCGCGCTCGCTGGCCGCCTGCATGCACGAGGTGGTCACCAACCTGAAGCTGGTCGCCAACGAGCAATCGGCCGACACCCAGCGCCGCGCCGGCCGCTTGCTGGCCGACCTGGACTACGGCCGCATCGATGAAATCCTGGCCACCGGTCTGCACGCCTACCTGACCCAGTTCCTCGATCGCGTCGGCGACCTGGGCGCCGGCATCAGCCGCGACTTCCTGGTCGCCGCTGTGCACTGACCCCCGAACGCGAAGGAAACCCCTTGTCGATCCACGTCGCCCTCAAGCACGTCACGCACTACAAGTACGACCGGCGCGTCGGCCTGTCGCCGCAGGTCGTGCGCCTGCGCCCGGCGCCGCATTGCCGCACGCCCATCCTGTCGTACTCGCTTCGCATCGAGCCCGAAGAGCACTTCATCAACTGGCAGCAGGACCCGTTCGCCAACTACCTGGCGCGCCTGGTCTTCCCCGAGAAGACGACCGAGTTCAAGGTCACCGTCGACCTGGTGGCCGAGATGTCGGTCTACAACCCGTTCGACTTCTTCCTCGAGCCCGGAGCCGAGACCTTCCCCTTCACCTACGAGCCCGGCCTGGCGCGCGAGCTGGCGCCCTACCTCGTCACCGAGCTGGCCACGCCGGCCTTCCGCCGCTTCATCGACTCGATTTCGCGCGAAGAGGCGCGCACCATCGACTTCCTGGTCGGGCTGAACCAGCGGTTGCAGCACGAGATCAAGTACCTGATCCGCATGGAGCCCGGCGTGCAGACGCCGGAAGAAACGCTGGTCAACGCCAGCGGCTCGTGCCGCGACACCGGCTGGCTGCTGGTGCAGACGCTGCGCCACCTGGGCCTGGCGGCGCGCTTCGTCTCGGGCTACCTGATCCAGCTCGCGCCGGACGTGAAGGCGCTGGACGGCCCCAGCGGCACCGAGGTCGATTTCACCGACCTGCACGCCTGGTGCGAGGTCTACCTGCCCGGCGCCGGCTGGATCGGCTTCGACCCCACCTCGGGCCTGCTGGCCGGCGAGGGCCACATCCCGCTGGCCTGCACGCCTGCGCCGTCGAGCGCGGCCCCGGTCAGCGGCGCGGTGGACGAGTGCGAGGTCACGTTCGGCCACGAGATGGCCATCACCCGCATCTGGGAATCGCCCCGCGTCACCAAGCCCTACACCGAGGAACAATGGGCCAGCGTGCTGCAGCTCGGCGACAAGGTCGACGCCGACCTGACGGCCGGCGACGTGCGCCTGACCATGGGTGGCGAGCCGACCTACGTCTCGGTGGACGACCGCGACGGCGCCGAGTGGAACACCGATGCCCTGGGCCCCACCAAGCGCATGTACGCGCAAGACCTGGTGCAGCGCCTGCGCGCCGAGTACGGGCAGGGCGGCTTCCTGCACTTCGGCCAGGGCAAGTGGTACCCCGGCGAGCAGCTGCCGCGCTGGGCCTTGTCGATCTTCTGGCGCGAAGACGGCCAGCCCTGCTGGCACGACCCCAGCCTCTTCGCCGACGAGCGCGACCCGCACGCCTACACCAGCGCCGACGCCAAGCGTTTCATCACCACGCTCACCCAGCGCCTGGGGCTGGACACGCAGTACCTGCAGACCGGCTACGAAGACACCTGGTACTACCTCTGGCGCGAGCGCCGCCTGCCGGTCAACGTGGACCCGTTCGACGCCAAGCTCGACGACGAGCTGGAGCGCACGCGCCTGCGCCGCGTCTTCACGCAAGGCCTGGAGCACGAAGTGGGCTACGTGCTACCCATCAAGCGGGCCGACGGCCCCGCGCTGGCCGGCAGCCGCTGGCAGACCGGCCCCTGGTTCTTCCGCGACGAGCGCATGTACCTGCACCCGGGCGACTCGCCCATGGGCTACCGCCTGCCGCTGGACTCGCTGCCCTGGGTCAGCAAGGGCGACTACCCCTACCTGCACGAGCACGACCCCTTCGCCAAGCGAGATGCCTTGCCGGCGGCCGCCACGCTGCGCGCGCAGTACGGCAACCTGGCCGGTGGCGGCTACTCGCCGCACCAGGAAGGCGGCGGCTTCGCCGAGGGCGGCGTGGTCGCGCTGCAATGGCGCCGCCGGGGCGAGCCCTGGCCGCGCGAAGAGGGCACGGCCGGCCTGGCCGCTGCCGCCGGCAACGGCAACGCGCCCGCCTCGGCCGCCGCCGCGGCCTTCCTGAACACCGCCTTCCCCTCGCGCCAGCAGAGCGCGCACTGGATCACCCGCACCGCGCTGTGCGTCGAGGCGCGCGACCCGCGCCGCGCCAACGGCCCCAAGGCGGAAGCCGTGGGCAAGGCCACCGGCGTGCTCTACGTCTTCATGCCGCCGCTGCAGGCGCTCGAGGACTACCTCGACCTGCTCGCCGCCGTCGAGGCCACCGCCGCCGAGCTGGGCGTCAAGATCGTGCTCGAAGGCTACCCGCCGCCGCGCGACCCGCGCCTGAAGCTGCTGCAGGTCACGCCCGACCCCGGCGTCATCGAGGTGAACATCCACCCCGCGCATTCGTGGGGCGAGCTGGTGCAGCACACCGAGTTCCTCTACGACGCGGCCTGGCGCTCGCGCCTGTCGAGCGAGAAGTTCATGCTCGATGGCCGCCACACCGGCACCGGCGGCGGCAACCACTTCGTGCTGGGCGGCGCCACGCCGGCCGACTCGCCCTTCCTGCGCCGGCCCGATCTGCTCGCTTCGCTGCTCTCGTACTGGCACAACCACCCGAGCCTGAGCTACCTGTTCTCGGGCCTGTTCATCGGGCCCACGAGCCAGGCGCCCCGGGTGGACGAAGCCCGCAACGACCAGCTGCGAGAGCTGGAGATCGCGCTCGGCGAGATCGCCCGCAACGTCGAGTTGCACGGCCAGCACATGCCGCCCTGGCTGGTGGACCGCACGCTGCGCAACGTGCTGGTGGACGTGACCGGCAACACCCACCGCAGCGAGTTCTGCATCGACAAGCTCTACTCGCCGGACTCGTCCACCGGGCGCCTGGGCCTGCTGGAGCTGCGCGCCTTCGAGATGCCGCCGCATGCGCGCATGAGCATCGTGCAGCAGCTGCTGCTGCGGGCGCTGGTGGCGCGCTTCTGGCGCGAGCCCTACCAGGCCAGTCTGGTGCGCTGGGGCACCGAGCTGCACGACCGCTTCCTGCTGCCCACCTTCGTCAAGATGGACTTCGACGACGTGATGGAAGACATGGGCCGGGCCGGCTACGCCTTCGACCCGGCCTGGTTCGCGCCGCACTTCGAGTTCCGCTTCCCGAAGATCGGCGAGCTCAAGGCGCGCGGCGTGCACATGACGCTGCGCAACGCGCTCGAGCCCTGGCACGTGATGGGCGAAGAGGGCTCGGCCGGCACCACCGTGCGCTATGTCGATTCGTCGCTCGAGCGCATCGAGCTGCACATCACCGGCCTGGTCGACCCGCGCCACCGCATCGCGGTGAACGGCGTGGCCGTGCCGCTGCAGCCCACTGGCCGCGTGGGCGAATACGTGGCCGGCGTGCGCTACCGCGCCTGGGAGCTGCCCTCGGCCCTGCACCCCACCATCGGCGCCCACGTGCCGCTGACCATCGACCTGGTCGACACCTGGATGGGCGGCCGCTCGCTGGGCGGCTGCCAGTACCACGTGGCCCACCCGGGCGGGCGCAACTACGTGACCTTCCCGGTCAACGCCTACGAGGCCGAAAGCCGCCGACTGGCGCGCTTCTTCCCCATCGGCCACACGCCGGGCCAGCGCGAGGTGCCGCCGCCCAGGCACAGCCTGGAGTTCCCGTTCACGCTGGACCTGCGCCGGCCCTGACGCCGCGCCTGCGCGCCAGGAGGGCGGCCCCCGATGGGCCGCCTTCTTGCTTGCAGGCATGATCCGCCCATGCCGACGAACAGCCTGCCGCCCAGCAGCGACCCGCCCCGCCAGACCAGCCTGCTGCCCGACGAGCTGCCCGAGCCCGCCGTGCTGGCCGCCGTCACCGCGCTGCAGGGCAGCGACGGCCACTTCGACGAGCTGCACGGCCGGCTGAACACACCCGCCGCGCCGCGCGCTGCCCTGGCCCCGCTGTGGCGCCAGTTCTTCGACGCCAACGGCACCACCGGCTGGCAAGACCTGCCCAACCGCGCCCACCGCGTGCAGCGCCGCGTGCAGGAAGACGGCGCCACCTACAACGTCTATTCCGAAGACAGCCGCGAGGCCCCGCGCGAATGGCCGCTGGAGCTGCTGCCCGTGCTCATCGGCGCGCCAGACTGGGCCCGCATCGAGGCCGGCGTGGCCCAGCGCGCGCGCCTGCTCAACGCCGCGCTGGCGGACGTGTACGGCGAGCGCCGCTTGCTGGACGAGGGCCTGCTGCCGCCCTCGCTGGTGCTGGGCCACCCGCAATACCTGCGGCCGCTGCACGGCATCCAGCCGCGCGGCGGCGTGCACCTGCACATCGCAGCCTTCGAGCTCACCCGGGGCCCGGATGGTGGCTGGTGGGTGCTGGGCCAGCGCACCCAGGCGCCGTCCGGCCTGGGCTACCTGCTGGAAAACCGGCTGATCATCGCCCAGCAGTTCCCCGAGGCGTTTCGCGACCTGCGCGTGCAGCGCGTGGCCGCCAGCTTCCAGACGCTGCTGCAAGGCCTGCTGCGCCTCAGCCCCGCGGGCGAGCGATCGCGCGTGGTGCTGCTGACCCCGGGGCCGCACAACGAGACCTATTTCGAGCAGGTGTTCCTGGCCCGCTACCTGGGCCTCACGCTGGTGGAAGGCGGCGACCTCACCGTGCGCGGCAACCGCCTCTACCTGAAGACCTTGCATGGGCTGGAACGCGTGCACGTGCTGCTGCGCCGCGTGGACGACGACTACCTGGACCCGCTGGAGCTGCGCCCCGACTCGGCCCTGGGCGTGCCCGGCCTGCTGCAGGCCCTGCGTGCCGGCGAGGTGGTGGTGGCCAACGCCCCCGGCGCCGGCTGGCTGGAAAGCCCGGGCCTGGCCGCCTTCTGGCCCGGCGTGGCCGAGAAGCTGCTGGGCGAAGAGCTGCTGCTGCCCGCCACCACCAACTGGTGGTGTGGCGAAGAGGCGGTGTGGAAGCGCATGGCCCCCAAGCTGGCCGACTACGTGGTGGCGCCCACTTTCCCGGCCAACACGCTCACCGGCGGGCCCGGCAGCAGCGGCTTCGCCCCGCTGGTGGCCGCCGCCATGGCGCCGGGTGCCCGCGCCACGCTGCAGGCCCGCATCGACGCCGACCCCGCCGCCCACACCCTGCAGGCCCGCGTGCGCCCCAGCGAAACGCCCGTGTGGCGCGAGGGGGCGCTGGAGCCGCGCGCCACCGTGCTGCGCGTGTTCGCCATCTCAGACGGCGCCGGAAGCTGGCGCGTGCTGCCCGGTGGCCTGGCCCGCGTGAGCCACCGCCGCGACGGCGCGCACGACCCCTGGCTGAGCATGCAGCGCGGCAGCGCCAGTGCGGACACCTGGGTCCAGACCGAAGGCGAGATCGACAACACCAGCCTGCTGCCCAAGCCGCTGACCGCGGCCGACCTGGCCGGCTGGCACCGCACCGTCACCAGCCGCTCGGCCGAAAACCTGTTCTGGCTCGGCCGCTACACCGAGCGCGCGGAAAACTCCGTCCGCCTGGCCCGGCTGACGCTGGAATCGCTCACCGGCAGCTTCATCCACGGCGCCTCGCCCGCGGTGCTGCGCGTGCTGGACGCACTGGCCCGCCGCCACGGCCTGGTGGGCGCCGGCGTGCCCTCGCCCGAGCAGAGCCTGCGCGTGTTCGAGCGCTCGCTGGTCTACGCGCTGGGCGACGCCGAGGCCAGCCACAGCGTGGCCTACAACCTGGCCGCGCTGCGCGGCTGCGCCCAGGCCCTGCGCGAGCGCCTGTCGCAAGAGCACTGGAAGCTCATCCACGAGGTGGGCGACCATTTCCGCCAGCACTACGAATCGGTCATGCAAAGCCCTGCGGCCGAGCCGCTGGCCGACGCCATGGGCGTGCTCGGCCGCGTCACCACCCACCTGGCCGCCATCACCGGCGCGCAGACCGACCGCATGACCCGCGACGACGGCTGGCGCCTGCTCAGCGTGGGCCGCCAGATCGAGCGGCTGGACTTCCTGGCCTTTGCGCTGGCCACCGCCTTCGAGCACGGCCTGCACAAGCGCGACGACGGCTTTGCCCTGGTGCTGGGGCTGTTCGATTCCACCATCACCTACCGTGCGCAGTTCCAGGCCCGGCGCGAGGTGCCGCCGCTGCTGCACCTGCTGGTGCACGACACCGACAACCCGCGCAGCCTGGCCTGGGTGGCGCGCACCATGCGCGACCGCTTCGTCAAGCTGGCCCGGCATGACCCGCTGTGGGCGCATGAAATGGCCCAGACCCTGCCGCACCCCGAAGACTGGCCGCTCGATGCCATGGCCACGCCCGACGAGGCCGGCAGCCACACCGCGCTGATCGGCGCGCTGAACGACTGCAGCGCCCAGGCGCTGGCCTTGTCCGACGCGCTGGGCCGGCGCTTGTTCTCGCACGTGGGCGCGGTGGACCGCGCGGTGTGGCAATGACGACCGCGAGCACAACAGGCGCCGCCGAGCCGCCCGCCGCCAACGAGCCCGCGGGCGACGGCCTCGTCTGGCTCAAGGTGCGCCACGACACCGTCTACGACTACGACGCGCCGGTGGAGCTGGCCCACCACATCGCCCACCTGGCCCCGCGCGACACGCCGCGCCAGACGGTGCGCGACTGGCGCTTGTTCATCGACCCGCCGCCGGACGAATGGCTGCAAGGCCGCCCGATTGCCGACGGCGGCGTGCCCGAGGGCCAGACCAGCGTGGACAGCTGGGGCAACCCCCGCGTCGCCTTCAGCCACGCCCGCGTGCACGAGCGGCTGCACGTGGTCAGCAGCTTCGAGGCGGGCATGCGCCGCATACCGGCGCCCGACCCCGCCAACAGCCCGCCGTGGGAAGACGCCGCGCAAGAGCTGCGCTACCACGCCGGCGCCGTGCGCTCTGAGGCGGTCGAATTCAGCCTGCCCTCGGCCTATGCCCCGCGCGACGCGGCCCTGGCCGCGCTGGGGCGCGAGGCCTTCACGCCCGGCTCATCCGTGGTGGCCGGCGCGCTGGCGCTGATGCAGCTGATCAACCAGCGCTTCGACTACGAGCCCAACACCACCAGCGTGGCCACCCGCGCGCCCGAGGCGCTGGCCGAGCTGCGCGGCGTGTGCCAAGACTTTGCCCACGTCATGATCGGCGCCTGCCGCTCGCTGGGCCTGGCGGCGCGCTACGTCAGCGGCTACCTGCTCACCCAGCCGCCGCCCGGCCAGCCCCGCCTGGTGGGCGCCGACGCCAGCCACGCCTGGGTGCAGGTCTGGTGCCCCAGCCAGGGCTGGGTCGCGCTGGACCCGACCAACGCCGTGCCCGCCGGCACCGACCACGTCAGCCTGGCCTGGGGCCGCGACTACGCCGACGTGGCCCCGCTGCGCGGCGTCATCCGCGGCGGGGGCAGGGCGCAGCCGCAGGTGGGGGTGACGGTGGAGCCTGTGCTGCCCATGGCCCCTTGATGAGCTGACTTCAACCCATGCACGACAACAACGAAAACACCCTGTCCCTGGTGCTTGCCCAGACCCACGAGCTGGGCGAGGGCCTGCAATGGCATGCCCGAAGCGGGCGTTGGTGGTGGACCGACATCGAGGGCAGCGCCCTCTACGCATGGACACCCGGCGCCGACACCGCATTGCAAGTCTGCCTGCCCGACCGCGTGGGTTGCTTTGCGCATGGCCGCAGTGGCGCGCTGCTGCTGGGCATGGCCAAGGGCCTGGCTCGCCTGGTGCTGCCCGACCTGCAGGCCGTGGGCGTGATCCAGGGGCGACCTGAACACATCCTGCCGGTGGAGCTGGACGTGACCGGCACCCGCATCAACGACGGCCGCTGCGACCGAAGCGGCGCGTTGGTGTTCGGCACCTTGGACGAAGCCATCGTGGATGGCCGGCGCAAGACGATTGGCAGCCTCTACCAGTACAGCCGCGCCCACGGCCTGCGCCGCCTGGCACTGGGCCACGTGGCGGTCACCAACAGCATCTGCTTCAGCCCGGACGGGCGGCGCATGTACTACGCCGATTCGCCCACGCGCCGTATCATGCGCTGCGATTACGACTCAGATACCGCCAGCGTCGGCGAGCCGCAACTGTTTGCACTCAAGGGGAGTGACGAGGGCTTCCCCGATGGCTCGATCGTCGATGCCGAAGGCTGCCTCTGGAACGCGGAATGGACCAACAGCAGCGTCGCCCGCTACAGCGCCGATGGCCGCCTGCTCGCCCGCTACAGCGCACCGGCCCCCAACCTGACCTGCCCCGCGCTCGGCGGCCCGGCCGGCGACCAACTGCTGGTGACCAGCGCACGCCAAGAGCTGACCAGCGCCCAGATCGCGGCCATGCCGCTGTCAGGCAGCCTGTTCGGCATGTCGGTCGCGCCTGGGCTGGCGCTGGAAGAGCCGCTGTTCGAGGACTGAGCGCCGCGGCGGGGGTGGCAGTGGAGTGGGTAGCGGCAGATGAGCGCCATTCGTAGACCGCGGTTCGCGCTCGGTGGGCGCGTTTGTCAGCTGATGGCTGAGCTGTGGATGCTGGCGGGCCTATTGGCGACAACAGTTGCTCATGCAGGCGTCGACGAGGCCAAGGTGCTGCAGCAAATCATCGATGGTCGGTACGACCAACTAGCCGCGTTGGAGCCTGCTGCCAAAGCGGGTGACCACGCGGCCCAATACTGGTGGGGCCTGCTGCTGCAGGGTTGCACTTTTGGTGGCTGCCGCGGAGAAGAGGGGCGCTCGTATCTGGTCGATGCCGCGAGCGCCGGTCACGAACGCGCGCGGTGGACACTGTTCTCACAGACACCTGCTGGAAAGCGACATGGCCGACCTCGTGTGGCTGATCGGCGATCCACGCAACGAGCTGGAGCGAACAGCATGGGCGATGGCGATCCTGACGTCGTTCGGCAACCCAGAGAAGGCACAGTCAGACAAAGCTGTAGAGACCTTGCGGACCGCCGTGACGCAAGGTCGCACGATGTCTCGATGGCCGCTGACACGATCGTCCGCAGAACGCCTATCGAAGTTTTGCGCGCCATCGTTGCTGCTGGTGCACCGTCACGGCCATGCCATCGCCACCGAATCGTTTTCGCCGCCGACTCTCGCTGGCGGAGAGAAACACGCTTTCCGCAGCAACTCGCTGGCGCTGGCGGGGACCGCGTGATGGCTG
>JBGAGZ010000130.1:0-2350 GCA_044226465.1 Burkholderiaceae bacterium
GGGCACCGTCGCCACCCTGCTGCATCGTCCGTGGCGTGGCACGCCGTGGCCTGCCACCCGGGTGCCAGGGTCGGTGGCTTGGGGTGCGTTCGCAGGCCTTCATTCGCGGTCGCCCCCACCGTTGCACGAGGACACGGTGCCAACGGAGAGCCCTCGGCAAGCGCAACCCAGTTCCCCGCGAGCGAGGCCGGAGAACGTGCCCCAAGCCGCCGACCCACGCGCCACCGTCGCCTGCTCCTCGCCCCGAACGGCGACACAAAGTCGAACGCGGCCCTCGGCGTGTCAGCAGCACCCAAGGCCATCTCAATGCCCGCCCAGGTAGGCCGCCTGCACCGCGGGGTCGCTGCGGATCGCGTCGGGTGCGGCGGAGGCGATGACCGCGCCGTTGACCATCACGGTGATCCAGTCGGCGATGCGGAACACCGCGTCCATGTCGTGCTCGACCAGCAGCGTGGCATGGCCGGGCCGCAACTCGGCCAGCAGGGCCAGCATGCGCTCGGTTTCCTCGGCGCCCATGCCGGCCAGCGGCTCGTCCAGCAGCAGCACCTGCGGCGCCGTGGCCAGGCACATGGCGATTTCCAGCTGGCGCTTCTGGCCGTGGCTCAGCAGGCCGGCGGGGCGGTCGAGCACGTCGGTCAGGCCGGCGCGGGCGCTGGCCTCGCGCGCGGCGTGCAGGCTCGCCTCGCAGCGCGCGGCCGCCTGCCACCAGGCCCAGGGGCGCTGGTGGCGTGCCTGGGCGGCGAGGCGGCAGTTCTCCAGCACGCTGAAGGCCGGGAAGATGGTGTTGCGCTGGTAGCTGCGGCCCAGGCCGGCGCGGGCCCGGCGCGGTTGGGTCCAGCCGGTCACGTCCTCGCCCATCAGGGTCACCGTGCCGGCCGATGGCGGGATTTCGCCCGACAGCATGTTGATCAGCGTGGACTTGCCCGCGCCGTTGGTGCCGATCACCGCATGCACCTGGCCGCGGGTGAAGGCGAGCGACACGCCGTCGACCGCGACCAGGCCGCCCCAGCGGCGCGTGAGCCCCTCGCAGCGCAGCAGTGGCTCGTTCATTTCGCCGCCTCGCCGAAGAGGCGCTGCCGCACGAGTGCCGGCAGGCCGATCAGGCCGTTCGGCAGCAAGGCCACGCAGGCGATGATGGTGGCGCCCAGGCTCAGGTGCCAGTGCTTGGCGAAAGAGCCGAACACCGCCTCGCTCTGGAACAGCTCCTGCAGCAGCGCGAAGGCGAAGGCGCCCAGCACGGCGCCGCGCAAATAGCCCAGGCCACCGAGGATGATCATGATCAGCACCGCGCCGGACTGGTGCCAGCTCAGCAGCTCGGGGTTGACGAAGCCGTCCTTCACCGCGAAGAGGCAGCCGGCCACACCCGCGATGGCGCCCGACAGCACGAAGGCCGCCAGCTTGTAGGGGTAGGTCGAGTAGCCGGCGGCGCGCATGCGCTGCTCGTTCGCATGGATGCCGGCCAGCGCGCGGCCGAAGCGCGAGCGCGCCAGCAACGCCAGCTTGACGAACACGCCCAGCAGGCAGGCCAACACCAGGTAGTAGAAGGGCAGCGGCTTGTCCAGGTCCGCCAGCACCCAGCCGCCGATGGCCAGCGTGGGCTTGAAGTAGAGGTAGATGCCGTCGGTGCCGCCGCCCAGCGGCGTGTCGTGCACCAGGTAGTAGGCCATTTGCGCGAAGGCCAGCGTGACCATGATGAAGTACACGCCCCGGGTGCGCAGCGACAGCGCGCCCATGAACAGTGCATAGAGCGCCGAGACGCCCACGCAGGCTGGCAGCAGCCACCACAGCGAGGCCGAGTCCGACTCGGGCGACAGCCGCACTGCCGCGTAGCCCGCCAGGCCGAACAGCGCCGCCTGGCCGAAGCAGACCAGGCCGGTCATGCCGACCAGAAGCTCCAGACTCAGCGCCAGGATCGCGAAGATCATGATCTTGGTCACCAGGTCCACCGCGAAGCTGCCGCCGACGACCGGCACCAGGGCCAGTGCCAGGGCGGCCGCGGCCACGAACGACGTCTTGCCCAGGTCCGCCATCGCGCTCAGGCCTTGAACAGCCCGTCCGGCTTCCACAGCAGGATCAGCGCCATCATCACGTAGACCAGCACGCCGGCCGCCTGCGGGAAGACGACCTTGCCGAAAGTGTCCACCAGCCCGATCAGCAGGGCCGCCAGCAGCGCGCCGCGGATCGAGCCGATGCCGCCGATCACCACCACCACGAAGCAGATGATCAGCACCTGGTTGCCCATGCCCGGGTACACCGACGACACCGGCGCGGCCACCATGCCGGCCAGCACCGCGATCGCCACGCCGGCAGCGAACACCACCCGGTAGAGGAACTTGATGTCGACGCCCAG
>JBGAGZ010000092.1:0-17427 GCA_044226465.1 Burkholderiaceae bacterium
AGAAGGTGTGGTCGACCGAGCGGGCCGGCAGCCCATTGGTCGGCGCGGCAAAGGCCGGCGGCTGCTTCGCCTCCTTCCAGGTCTTGCCGAGGTTGGTGGACCGGAAGATGGTCGGCCCCAGGTGGCCGGTCTTGGCGGCGGCCAGCAGCGTGCGGCCGTCGCGCGGGTCGAGCTGAACGTGGCTGATGTTGTGGCCCAGGAAGTGCGGGCCGTCGGCTGCCCAAGCCTTGCGCTTGGCATCGCCGTGGAACAGCCAGGCGCCCTTGCGGGTGGCCACGAGGACCGCCAGGCGGGTGGACGAGGTAGACGAGGTCGATCGGGGCATGGTGGCTTCCTCCAAGGCGGGTGAGGCAGGGTGACGACGGCACGACGATCGAGGGCGGGCGCTTTCGACAAAGAGCATCTTCGCGCACCGACGAGAATCGCACCATCTCCCCGCTCGCACCCCTTGCCCATGCCGCGCCTGCAATTCCAAGCCCCGGACCGCTACGCCTTCGCCACCGAGGTGCAGGTCTACATCAGCCACGTCAACCAGGGCGGCCACCTCGACAACGCGCAGCTGCTGACCCTGGTCTCCGAGGGGCGGGTGCGGTTCTTCCGCTGGCTGGGCTATGCCGAGCGCTCGATCGAGCAGGCCAAGATCGTGGTGGCCGACATGGTGGCGCTGTACAAGTCCGAGGCCTACTACGGCGAGGTGCTGGACCTGCGCATGACGCCGCGCGACTTCAACCGCTGCGGCTTCGACCTGGTCTACGAACTGCGCGAGAAGACCACCGGCCGCGAGGTCGCGCTGGGCAAGATCGGCGTGGTCTTCATCGGGCCCGACACGCGCCGCCCGGTGGACGTGCCACCGGCCTTCCTGGCCCGGCTGGCGCAAGCCGGGGCCGGCCCGGCCTGACCGGGCCTGCGCCGGGCTTCAGGCCGCCGCGTTCACGTTCCAGGCCGAGGCGGTGAGCAGCACCTCTCCGGTGATGCCCGGCGCGCCGTCGTTCGAGAACGGGATGCGCAGCTCCAGCTTGCCTTCGCCCAGCTCGCGGTAGGCCAGGTCCTTCGTGGCCGTGCCCACGGCCTGCGACTGCCAGCCGTATTCGACCTGCCACGGCCCGCCAGGCACGGGCGGCGGCACCATCTTCACCACCAGCCCGTCGCGGAACAGGTAAGAGCCTTCGAAGTGGCCGCCGGCCCAGAAGCGGCCCTTGACCTCGTAGTCCGGCACGCGAATGCCCAGGTCCATCGAGTAGGCCAGCGAGGGGTCGTCCTGGTTGACCCGCGAGCGGTTGGCCAGGAACACCGTGGACAGGTAGATCTGCCGCGGCGCCGCGTTGGCCGGGTCGGTCAGCTGGGCGTGCGTGCGGCAGGCGGGCGAGTCCTCCTCGGCCAGGCGCCGCGTGAGCTGCCAGCGCTTGCCGCGCGGGCCGGCGCGCAGCTCGAACTGGTAGAGCGCGTCCACGTCCTTGTCCTGCAGCGTGGGCGGCAGGCGCACGCTGTCCACCCGCAGCCAGATGTCGACCCGCACGTCGCCGAAGAGGAAGCGCGTGAGGTTCTGGTAGGCCTCCTCGCTGTTGACGATGCCGAAGTAGCCCGAGTGCGAGCGGTAGGTGAAGCCCATGGCCGCCGGCTGGGTGACCTGGTTGTTCTCGTCCAGCGCCCACAGCGAGGCGTTCTCGATCTTGACCAGGCCGTCGCTGCCGTGGCCGACGAAGGCGCTCGACAGGCCGGCCGCCACGTCGTAGTCCGCCCGGTTGGTGCCGACCATGCAGAAGACGTTGTCGATGGGCATGGCCGAGGCGGGCATGAAATCGACGCGGCCGTATTTCTTCAACACGTCCTGCATGCACAGCAGCTTGGCCATGCGCTCGCGGTTGAAGGTGTCCATCTCGTTGAGGCCCATCCAGCTCGGCACGTTGAAGCCGCCCACCTCGATGCCGTTGTGCGGCGTGGCGTAGGTGAAGAACTTGGCCACCGCCTGGCGCGCCTCGGCCGTGCCCAGCGCCGGGTTCTGCAGGAAGCCGCGCACCACCAGCCCGCCCATCGAGTGGGCCACCAGGTAGCACTTGAAGTCCTTCGGGTCGCCGCCTTCCTGGGCCAGCACCAGCTCGCGCACGCGCGCGATCAGCTCGCCGAGGCCGCGCGAATACTCCTCGATCTCCTTGGGCTTGCCGCTGCCCAGCAGCTTGGAGCCGCTTTCGTAGTAGCGGTAGATGATGACCGAGCGCGACGAGATGCCGGTGTTGGTGCCGCGCGGGTGCCAGTCCGGGTCGACGATGTCGCTGCCGTTCTCGTAGACCTCCTGGTAGTCGAAGTCGCGCATCAGGCGCAGCAGGGGCGACTCGAAGACGAACTTCTTGGGCGGTTCGTCGCGGCCGATGGACGCACGGTAGACGGTCGAGCCGCTGTTGAAGCCGCAGAACGGGTCGGCCGTGGTCTCGTCGCGCTCGTTGGCCGTCATGGCGTAGCCGCGCACGTAGATCACGGGGTAGAACGGGGCCTTCATCGTGTGTGCTCCTGGTCGCTCTGGCCCGGCGATTGTGGCGCCGGGCAGCAGGCCGGTCGAGCGTCGCTTGGTGATGAAGAAGGGGGCGGTAACCCCCTAGGATCGCCCCCTCAAGCTTCGGGCAACTCGAGCAGGCGCAACACCGGGTAGCGCCGGCATTCGGGCTCGGCGTAGCGGCGCGCGGCCAGGAAGATGAAGCCGAGCACGGCCTCGGGGTCGGAAAGCTGCTCGGGGTGCTCGGCCTTCCAGGCTTCGAAGCGGCGGGCCAGCTCGGGCTCGGTGGCGAGCAGGCGCTCGGCCTCGTCTTCGAAGACGTAGTCGCTGAAGCCTTCCTTCTTGTCCAGCACGCTGTCGAAGAAGCCCCAGCGGAAGAAGCTGTCGATGCCCTGCGGCTCCAGCGTCTCCACGGCAAAGCGGTCGTGCGGCCCGCCCAGCGGCAGCAGCCAGTCGCCTTCCGCCAGCTCGGCCAGCAGGGGCTCGGCGTGCACCTGGACGCGCTCGTGCAGGTGCCGGCCCTCGAAGGGCAGCGGGCGCTTGTCGACCTGCTCGACGCGGTAAGCCTCGGCACGCACGCGCGCGGCCCGTGCCACCTGCTGCAGCGGCAAGCCGTGGGCCTGCAGGCGCCGCGCCACGTCGTGCCAGGCCTGGGGCAGGGCGTAGGCGCGCGGCGGCGCGGCGGTGGCGGTGGCCTGGTAGCGGTCGAAGTAGGGGATGTCCTTTTCCCAGGGCTGGCCACGGTCGTAGCGCAGGCGCTGGTAGCGGCCCAGGCGGCTGGGCTCGAACACCGCCTGGAAGCCGCTGAAGCGGAACGGCCGGCTGCGCTGAACGTCCAGCGACCAGTCCAGCGCCACCGTTGCGCCGCCGGCGATGGCGGCCCGGTCGGCCGCACGCGCGGCGCGGATCGCGTCGCCCTGTGCCACCGTGTGGGCCAATGCAGCATCCACCAGCGCGCGGGTGCCGTGGTAGCGCGCCGCGAAGGGCTTGAGCATGTGCGTTTCGGGCATGAAGCCGATGGTGTGGTGCAGCGCCGCGTAGCCGGTGGAAAACCGCGGCGAATCCAGGAAGTCGGCGATGCCGTCGTCGGGGATCTCCTTCACCGGGTTCACATAGGGGCACATGGGGAAGCCGCGTTCGGCCATGCCGGCGTAGAGCACCGGCAGCATCGCCGCGCGCAGATGGGCGCCGGTGCGGCCGCCGAGCTTATCGGGCTGGGTGGCGATCAGCGTCACCACGTGCTGGTAGTCGGCGCCGTTCGAGGTGTGGGTGTCGACCATCACGTCCGGGTCCCAGCGCGTGAACACCTCGGCGAAGGTGCGGGCGTTCAGGCTGTCGGCCTTGATGAAGTCGCGGTTCAGGTCGAGGTGGCGTGCGTTGCCCCGAAAGCCGAAGGCCTCCGGGCCGACCTGGTTGACGCGGCTGGCGTCGCCGCGGTTGAGTGCGCCGTCCACGTTGTAGACCGGGATGTAGACCAGCACCGTGCGGCCCAGCGCGGCGCGGCGGTCCGCGCTCAGGCAGAGGTCTCGCAGCAAGGCCATGCAGGCGTCGACGCCCTCGGGCTCGCCGGGGTGGATGCCGTTGTTGTTGAAGAACACCGGCCGGCCCGCGGACTTGATCGCCCGCGGGTCGAAGACCCCGTCGGTGGAGAACACGCCGACGTGGATCGGCGTGCCGCCGTCGGAGCGGCCGGCTTCCTCGAAGCGCAGCCACTGGCCGAAGGCATCGGCCAGCCGCTGATGGAAGGCGATGCACTCCGCCCAGGTGGTGGTCTGATTGCCGTTGCCCCGTTCGAAGGGGGTGGTCCATTCGCTGTTCATCGCCATCCCCTCGCTCAGCACCGGCCCGAGCGGCGGCTGCGCGGCTGCAGCTTGTCCAGCTCGGCGATCTGCTGCTTGAGCAGGATCAGCAGCGAGCGGGCATGCTCGACCGGCAGGCGCAGGCAGCTGGTGCCGGCCTGGTCGTCGCGCGCGGCGCGAGGCAGCACCAGCGCGTCGACGCCGAGCTCGATCAATCCCTTGTCGTGCCGCAGCGATTTCAGGCGTTGCACTTCGATGTCGTAGGTCTTCACGTGCGTTCTCCAGCAAGGGGCGACGAAGGATTATCCTGGCGCGCCCGCCCACCAGCGCATCCACCATGCCCGCCCACCACGACGACCGCGCCGTGCTGATCACCATGCCGCACAGCCACTACGCCGAGAAGGCGCGCTGGGCGCTGGACTGGCTCGGGCTGCCCTACCGCGAGTCGTCTCATATTCCGCTGTGGCACCGCCTGGCCACGCGCCGCCAGGGTGGCGGCAGCGTGCCTGTGCTGGTGCATGGCGAGCGCCGCCTGCTCGATTCCACCGACATCCTGGTCCATGCCGACGCCGCCATGGGGGGCGACCGGCTGTACCCGCGCGACGAAGCGCTGCGCCGCGAGGTCGATGCCTGGGAAGAGCGCTTCGACACCGTGCTGGGGCCGCACTCGCGCCGCTGGGCCTATGCGCAGGTGCTGCCGCACCGCGGGCTGCTGCGCCAGATGATGTCGCGCGGCGTGCCCCGCCTGGAGGCGGCGCTGCTGGCGCTGATCATGCCCGTCATCGTGCCGACGATCCGCTCGGCCTTCCGCGTGACGCCGGACAGTGCCGAGCGCTCGCTGCAGCGGGTGAACGAGGTGTTCGGCGAGGTCGACGAGCATCTGAGCGACGGCCGGGCGTTCCTGGTCGGCGGGCGGTTCACGGCGGCCGACCTGAGCTTTGCCGCGCTGGCCTCGCCGGTGCTGCTGCCGGTGGCGTGCGGCGCGTCGTATCCAGCGGTGGACGCCGTGCCGGCCACCATGCGCGACGAGGTGATGCGCCTGCGCGGCACCGCGGCCGGGGCCTTCGGGCTGCGCCTGTACGCCGGGCAGCGGCAGCGCCGGCCGGCCTGAAGCGGCACATCCTGAGGCTTTCCATATGCCGGCGGTGCCAGACTGACGGCGACGAGTCTCGAACAGGTGGAACATGACCGAGGATTTGATCAGCGCCCAAGACAAGGCGAAGCAGGTGGCACTGCAGTGCCGGGTGGTGCGCCTTCTTTGTGCCACCGCGTCAGAGGCGCACAAGGGCTATGCCGAAATGCTGGCGGTGGGCTGCAGCCCTGCGAGCCTGGAATCCATCGGCCGCCGTTCGGCCCGGGTGATGGAGGCGATGCTCGGCGTGATGCAGGCCATGGACGCGCCGGAAGATGAAGACGAGGAATGGATGCATCCCGTCTTCGAGCAGGCGCGCCGCATGTTCCCCCCGGCCTAGCCGGGCCCAGACTGCTTGAGAACAGAAGCCTGCTTGACACGCCTTTCGGTAAGTGTATGCTTACCGAATGATTTCACCCGCATTGCCAGCCGGCAAGCTCGCGCCCCAAGCCCGCCGCTTTGCCGCCTTGGGTGATCCCACGCGGCTGGAGGTCTTCCACCTGCTCTCCCGGTCGCCGCTGTCGGTGGCCGAGATCGCGGGCAAGCTGCCCGTGAGCCGCCCGGCGGTGTCGCAACACCTCAAGGTGCTGGCCGACGCGGGGCTGGTGGCTTTCGACACCGTCGGCACGCGCAACCTCTACCGCCCCAACAGCGACACCGTCGCGTCCATGCGCGACTTCATCGACAGCCTCTGGGACGTGGGCTTGGCCCGGTTCCAGGCTGCCGCCGAAGCCGCCGCACGCCAGCACACCAAGAGGACACCATGAGCACATCCACTGTTGAACCCGTCGTCGTTCGCAAGACGCTCACGGTGAAGGCGCCGCAGGCGTTGGCCTTCGAGGTCTTCACCGCCCGCATCGAAACCTGGTGGCCCATGGCCACGCACAAGATCGGCCAGGCCGAATGCGCTGCGGTGGTGGTCGAGCCGCGCGCCGGTGGGCGATGGTTCGAGCGCGGCACCGACGGGGTGGAGTGCGATTGGGGCCGCGTGCTGGCCTGGGAGCCGCCCGCGCGCGTGCTGCTGTGCTGGCAGCTCAGCAGCCAGTGGGTCTTCGACCCCGGCTTGCACACCGAGGTCGAGGTGCACTTCGTCGCGCTCGACGCCGGCCGCACGCAGGTGACGCTGGAGCACCGCGGGCTGGAGGCCTACGGGGCCGACGCGCTCGCGATGCGCGACACCTTTGCGTCGCCCAACGGCTGGGGCGGCATGCTCGAGCACTACGCCGAGGTCGCGGCCCGCAGCTGATCGGGCGTGGCGCGGCCTTCGATGGTCGCGCCGATGCCGATGCCGGCGCGCAGCGAGCGCTTCAGCTCGCCGTTCCTGCCAGCCCGTGGCGCCCGCTCAGCGCGGGGCCACGCGCGGCCCCGGGGGGAAGTGCTCGGCCAGGTAGGCCTCGCCGCGCTCGAGGATGAAGTAGCGGAAGGCCTCGGCCGCGGGCGACAGCGTCTTGGCCAGGTTGTTCACCACGTGCCAGCGCCGCATCACCGGCAGGCCCTCGACCTCGGGCGTGGCGATCAGGCCCTGCTCCAACTCCAGCCCGATGGTGTGCAGCGACAGCAGGCTCACGCCCATGCCGGCCATCACCGCCTGCTTGATCGACTCGTTGCTGGACATCTGCATCACCACCCGCGGGCGCAGGTGATGGGCTTGCAGGAACTCGTCGAACGCGGCCCGCGTGCCCGAGCCAGGCTCGCGCATGATGACCTCTTCGTCCTGCAGCGCCATGGCGGGCACGCGTTCCATGCGAGCGAAAGGGTGGTCCACCGCGGCCACCAGCACGTGCGGGTGCTGCGCAAAGGGCTCGGCGCGCGTGGCCCACTCGGCGGGCGGGCGGCCCATGATGGCCAGCTCCACGTCGCCCTGCTGCATCAGCGCCACGATCTGCTCGCGGTTGTTGCCCACCTGCAGGTGCAGCTCGATGCCCGGGTGCTCGCGGCGGAATTCGGCCAGCAGGCGTGGCACGAAGTACTTGGCCGTGCTGACCATGCCCACGTCCAGCACGCCACCGCGCAGGCCGCGAAAGCGCGCCACCATGTCCTCGGCGTCGCGCATCACCGCCAGCACGCGGCGGGCGTGGGCCAGCACGTACTCGCCCACCGTGGTGAGCGACACCGTGCGGCTGGAGCGGTCGAACAAGGGCAGGCCCACCTGGGCCTCGAACTCCTTGATCTGCATGGACACGGCCGGCGGCGTGAGGCTCAGCTCTTCGGCGGCGCGGGCAAAGCTCAGGTGCTTGGCCACGGAGGCAAACACGCGCAACTGCCGGAGGGTGACGTTTTTCATTCAGTATTTCTTACTGATCAGATAACTATATCTGACTTTCCCTGAATTGATCGGCTTCCTACAGTCCATCGCATGGCGCCAGATCGGTGCCTCGACGATGGAGCAAAGGCAATGAACAAACCGGTCGAGCAGGGCGTCATCACCGACGCAAAGCAGCGCTACAGCGCTGGGGTTCTCAAGTACCGCCAGATGGGCTACTGGGCACAGGACTACGTGCCCAAGGACACGGACACCATCTGTCTGTTCCGCATCACGCCGCAGGAAGGCGTGGACCCGGTCGAGGCGGCGGCCGCCGTGGCCGGCGAGTCCAGCACGGCGACCTGGACGGTGGTCTGGACCGACCGCCTCACCGCCTGCGACAGCTACCGCGCCAAGGCCTACAAGGTCGAGCCGGTGCCGGGGCAACCGGGCCAGTTCTTCGCCTGGGTGGCCTACGACCTGTGCCTGTTCGAAGAAGGCTCGATCGCCAACATGACGGCCAGCCTGATCGGCAATGTCTTCAGCTTCAAGCCGCTCAAGGCCTGCCGGCTGGAGGACATCCGCATCCCCGTGGCCTACATCAAGACCTTCAAGGGCCCGCCGACCGGCCTGGTGGTCGAGCGCGAGCGGCTGGACAAGTTCGGCCGCCCGCTGCTGGGTGCCACCACCAAGCCCAAGCTGGGCCTCTCGGGCCGCAACTACGGCCGCGTGATCTACGAGGGCCTGAAGGGCGGGCTGGACTTCATGAAGGACGACGAGAACATCAACTCGCAGCCCTTCATGCACTGGCGCGACCGCTTCCTCTACGTGATGGACGGCGTCAACAAGGCCAGCGCCGCCACCGGCGAGGTCAAGGGCTCGTACCTGAACGTGACCGCGGCCACGATGGAAGACATGTACGAGCGCGCCGAGTTCGCCAAGGAACTGGGCTCGGTCGTGGTCATGGTCGACCTGGTCATCGGCTGGACGGCGATCCAGAGCATGGCCGGCTGGTGCCGCAAGCACGACATGGTGATGCACATGCACCGTGCCGGCCACGGCACCTACACGCGGCAGAAGAACCACGGCGTGAGCTTCCGCGTGATGGCCAAGTGGCTGCGCCTGGCCGGCTGCGACCACCTGCACACCGGCACGGCGGTCGGCAAGCTCGAGGGCGACCCGCTCACCGTGCAGGGCTACTACAACGTCTGCCGCGACAGCTACACCAAGACCGACCTGCCGCGCGGCCTGTTCTTCGACATGGACTGGGCCGACACCAAGAAGGTGATGCCGGTGGCTTCGGGCGGCATCCACGCCGGCCAGATGCACCAGCTGATCGACCTGTTCGGCGACGACGTGATCCTGCAGTTCGGCGGCGGCACCATCGGCCACCCGGGCGGCATCCAGGCCGGTGCGGTGGCCAACCGCGTGGCGCTGGAATGCATGGTCAAGGCCCGCAACGAGGGCCGCAACATCAAGGAAGAGGGCCCCGAGATCCTGCAGAAGGCGGCGCAGTTCTGCACGCCGCTGAAGCAGGCCTTGGACACCTGGAAGGACGTGTCCTTCAACTACGCCTCGACCGACACGTCCGACTACGCCGTCACGGCCGCCGTGGCCTGAGCCCGAAGGAGACACCGACCATGATGACCAACCCCACCGGCCGCATCACCCAGGGCCAGTTCAGCTTCCTGCCCGATTTGACCGACGCCGAGATCGCGCTGCAGATCGACTACGGCCTGAGCAAGGGCTACGCCTGGAGCGTGGAATACACCGACGACCCGCATCCCCGCAACACCTACTGGGAGATGTACGGCATGCCGATGTTCGACCTGCACGACGCGGCCGGCGTGCTGATGGAGCTGAACGCCTGCCGCCAGGCCTTCCCGCAGCACTACATCCGCCTGATGGCCTTCGACTCGACGCGCGGCGTCGAATCGATCGCGATGAGCTTCATCGTCAACCGCCCGGCGACCGAGCCCGGCTTCGGCGTGGTGCGGCAAGAGGTGAACGGCCGCTCGGTGCGCTACACCGTGCACAGCTACGCGACGGACCGCCCCGAGGCCCAGCGCTACACAGGGTGACACCATGGCGCAGCACCGCATCGCCCCCAGCATCCTGAGTGCCGACTTCGCCCGCCTGGGCGAGGAGCTGCGCAGCGTCATCGCCGCCGGCGCCGACTGGATCCACTTCGACGTGATGGACAACCATTACGTGCCCAACCTCACCATCGGCCCTGCGGTGGCGCAAGCGGTGAAGAAGCACACCCAGCGGGCCGACGGCAGCTGGGTGCCGCTGGACGTGCACCTGATGGTCGAGCCCGTGGACGCGATCGCCGAGCGCTTCATCGAGGCCGGCGCCGACCTGATCAGCTTCCACCCCGGTGCGTCGCGCCATGTCGATCGCACGCTGCAGCTGATCCGCGGCGCGGGCTGCCAGGCCGGCCTGGCCTTCAACCCGGCCGAGCCGCTGGACGTGCTGGAGTGGGCGATCGACAAGGTCGACCTGGTGCTGATCATGAGCGTCAACCCCGGCTTCGGCGGGCAGAGCTTCATCCCGTCGGCGCTGCGCAAGATCGAGCAGGCGCGGCGGCTGATCGACGCCAGCGGCCGCGACATCCGGCTCGAGGTCGACGGCGGCATCAAGGTCGACAACATCGCCCGCGTGGCCGAGGCGGGCGCCGACACCTTCGTGGCCGGCAGCGCCATCTTCGGCCAGCCGGACTACCGCGCCGTGATCGCGGCGATGCGTGCCGAGCTGCAAGGCGCATCGGCCGAGCTTCTGCCCCAGGCGGCCTGACGACATGAACGCGCCGCTCTACGCCATCCCCGGCTCGTCGGCCGCGGCCGCCCCTGCTGCCGAGGCCGCCGCGTCGGCGCCCGCCGCCACGGCGCGCACCGTCAACGAGGTGCTGGCGCAAAGCCAGGTCGAGTCGGTGATGGACGAGCTGGACCGCGACCTGGTCGGCCTGGCGCCGGTCAAGCAGCGCATCCGCGACATCGCGGCGCTGCTGGTGATCGACAAGCTGCGCATGGGCCTGGGCCTGGCGGCGCAGACGCCGGGGCCGCTGCAGGGCCGCTCCCAAAGCGGCCCGCCCCCCTCGGGGGGATTGGGGGCCAACCTATCTCTGCACATGTGCTTCACCGGCAACCCCGGCACAGGCAAGACCACCGTGGCGCTGCGCATGGCCGAGATCCTGCACCGCCTGGGCTATGTGCGCAAAGGCCACCTGGTGGCGGTGACCCGCGACGACCTGGTCGGCCAGTACATCGGCCACACGGCGCCCAAGACCCGCGAGGTGCTGAAGAAGGCCATGGGCGGCGTGCTCTTCATCGACGAGGCCTACTACCTCTACCGCCCCGACAACGAGCGCGACTACGGGCAAGAGTCGATCGAGATCCTGCTGCAGGTGATGGAAAACCAGCGCGACGACCTGGTGGTGATCCTCGCTGGCTACAAGGACCGGATGGACACCTTCTTTCAGTCCAACCCTGGCATGAGCTCGCGCATCGCCCACCACCTGGACTTCCCCGACTACGCGCCCGACGAGCTGCTGCAGATCGCCGACCGCATGCTCGGCGGCATGAACTACCGCTTCGGCGCCGGGGCGCGCGAGGCCTTCGACAGCTACATCGGCCGCCGCATCGAGCAGCCGCATTTCGCCAACGCCCGCAGCGTGCGCAACGCGCTGGACCGCGCCCGCCTGCGCCAGGCCAGCCGGCTGTTCGCCGACCGCGACCGCGCGCTCAGCCGCGACGACCTGACGACGATCGCCGAGGCCGACATCCGGGCCAGCCGCGTCTTCGCGGTGGGCGAGGGCGCGCCACAGAACACCAACCATTGACGGAGGCATCCATGCACCTCGGCCGCACCACCCTGTCCAAGTTCCTCATCCAGCAGCTCAAGGGCATCGACGGTGCCAGCGACCTCGGCGCCTTGCTGGTCGACGTCGCCGCCGCCGTCAAGGCCATCGCTGCGATGACCGCCAAGGGCGCGCTCGGCGGCTACCTGGGCGAGATCGACCAGCAGAACGTGCAGGGCGAGACCCAGAAGCGCCTGGACGTGCTGGCCAACGACGCGATGGTGCGCAGCTGCGAGTGGGGCGGCCTGGTCGCGGGCATGGCGTCTGAAGAGATGGAAGAGGTGATGGCGGTGCCGGCCGAGTTCGAGCGCGGCCAGTTCCTGCTGACCTTCGACCCGCTGGACGGCTCGTCGAACACCGATGTCAACGTGGCGGTGGGCACCATCTTCTCGGTGCTGCGCCACCAGGGCAAGGATGCGCCAGTGACGGCCGACTTCCTCAAGCCCGGCCGCGAGCAGGTGGCGGCCGGCTACGCCATCTACGGCCCGGCCACGATGCTGGTGCTCACGGTGGGCAAGGGCACCCACGGCTTCACGCTGGACCGCGAGATCGGCAATTTCATCCTCACCCACCCGCACCTGGCCATCCCCGAGGAGACCGGCGAGTTCGCCATCAACACCAGCAACGCGCGCTTCTGGGAGCCGCCCATCCACCGCTACGTGACCGAGTGCCAGGCCGGCCGCTCGGGCGAACGCGGGCGCGACTTCAACATGCGCTGGATCGCTTCGATGGTGGCCGAGGTGCACCGCATCCTGATGCGCGGCGGCGTCTTCATGTACCCCCGCGACACCAAGGACCCGTCGCGCCCCGGCCGCCTGCGCCTGCTCTACGAGGCCAACCCGATCGGCATGCTGGTCGAGCAGGCCGGCGGGCGCGCCAGCACCGGCCGCGAGCGCCTGCTGGAGCTGGCGCCCGAGAAGCTGCACCAGCGCGTGCCGGTGATCTTCGGCTCGCGGCAGGAGGTGGAGCGCATCGAGCGCTACCACGCCGAGTACGAAGCCGGCACCGACAAGCCCTTCGTCTCGCCGCTGTTCAACGAGCGCTCGCTGTACCGGCCCGAGGCCCTGGTCTGAGCAGAGACACCCGATTCTTCACTTCCGCCTTGAGCCCACCATGTCAGCCCGCCACCCCATCATCGCCGTGACCGGATCGTCCGGCGCCGGCACCACCACCGTGATGAAGAGCTTCTCGCACATCTTCCGGCGAGAAGGCATCACCGCCCAGGTCATCGAGGGCGATTCGTTCCACCGCTACAACCGGGTCGAGATGCGCGCCAAGGTGCACGCGGCCGACCATGGCGAAGGCCCGCCCATCAGCCACTTCGGCCCCGAAAGCAACCTGCTGGCCGAGCTGGCCCAGGCGTTCGGCGAATACGGCGAGACCGGCGGCGGCAAGGTGCGCCGCTACATCCACGACGCCGCCGAGGCCAAGGAACTGGGCGGCGAGCCCGGCACCTTCACGCCGTGGGAGCCGATGGCCGACAACAGCGACCTGCTGTTCTACGAAGGCCTGCACGGCGGCTTCGTCGGGCCGGACGTCAACGTCGCCCGGCACGTCGACCTGCTGGTGGGCGTGGTGCCCATCATCAACCTGGAGTGGATCCAGAAGCTGCACCGCGACCAGACCCTGCGCGGCTACAGCCAGGAGGCGGTGGTCGAGACCATCCTGCGCCGCATGCCGGACTACGTGAACCACATCTGCCCGCAGTTCAGCCGCACGCACGTGAACTTCCAGCGCGTGCCGACGGTGGACACCTCGAACCCCTTCATCGCCAAGGACATCCCGAGCGCCGACGAGTCGATGGTGGTGATCCGCTTCGCCAACCCCAAGGGCATCGACTTCCCGTACCTGCTGTCCATGCTGCAGAACGCGTGGATGAGCCGGCCGAACAACATCGTGGTGCCCGGCGGCAAGATGGGCCTGGCGATGCAGCTGATCTTCACGCCGATGATCCTGCGCCTGATGGACCTGAAGCGCCGCGCGCATTGAGCAAAAGGTCCGCCGTGAACACCCCAACCCCCGATCACCGCACGCTCGCCAACGCGCTGCGCATGCTCGCCGTCGACGCGGTGGAGCAGGCCAACAGCGGCCACCCCGGCGCCCCCATGGGCATGGCCGACATGGCCGAGGTGCTGTGGCGCCGCCACCTGCGCCACAACCCGGGCGACCCCCAGTGGCCCGACCGCGACCGCTTCGTGCTGTCCAACGGCCATGCCTCGATGCTGCTCTATGGCCTGCTGCACCTCACCGGCTATGACCTGCCGCTGGACGAGCTGAAGCGCTTTCGCCAACTGCACAGTAAGACGCCCGGCCACCCCGAGGTGGGCATCACGCCGGGCGTGGAGACCACCACCGGCCCGCTGGGCCAGGGCCTGGCCAACGCGGTGGGCATGGCGCTGGCCGAGCGCCTGCTGGCCGAGGAGTTCAACCGCGACGGCCACACCATCGTCGACCACCGCACCTGGGTCTTCGTGGGCGATGGCTGCCTGATGGAAGGCATCAGCCACGAGGCCTGCTCGCTGGCCGGCACGCTGGGCCTGCACAAGCTGGTGGTGCTGTACGACGACAACGGCATCAGCATCGACGGCCATGTCGAGCACTGGTTCGCCGACGACACGCCCAAGCGCTTCGAGGCCTATGGCTGGCGCGTGATCCGCGGCGTGGACGGCCACGATGCGGCCGCCATCGGCACGGCCCTGCACCAGGCCCGCGCCGAGACCACGCGCCCGACGCTGATCTGCTGCAAGACGGTGATCGGCCGCGGCAGCCCGAACAAGGCCGGCACGCACGAGGTGCACGGCGCAGCGCTGGGCGCGGCCGAGGTGGCCGCGACGCGCGCCGCGCTGGGCTGGGCGGCCGGGCCGTTCGAGATCGCCGACGAGATCCGCGCCGCGTGGGATGCGCGTGAGGCGGGCGCCGCCGCCCAGGCCGACTGGGCGCGCCGCTTCGCCGCCTATGCCCAGGACCACCCGGCACTGGCCGCCGAGTTCGAGCGCCGCGTGCAGCGCCGCGCGCTGCCCGAGGACTGGGCCGCGACCTGCGAAGCCACGCTGGCCCAGGCCGTGGCCGCCAAGTCCAACGTCGCCTCGCGCAAGGCATCCCAAAACGCGCTCGAAGCGCTGGTGCCGGCGCTGCCCGAGCTGCTGGGCGGCTCGGCCGACCTCACCGCGTCCAACCTCACCGACTGCCGCGCCAGCGTGGCCGTGCGGCGCGACCACTGGGGCAACCACATCAACCACGGCGTGCGCGAATTCGGCATGAGCGCGGTGATGAACGGCATCGCGCTGCACGGCGGCCACATTCCCTACGGCGGCACCTTCCTGACCTTCTCGGACTACAGCCGCAACGCGGTGCGCATGGCGGCGTTGATGCAGCTGCGCGTCGTCCACGTCTTCACGCACGACAGCATCGGCCTGGGCGAAGACGGGCCCACGCACCAGCCGGTGGAGCATGTGGCCAGCCTGCGCATGATCCCCCACAACAGCGTCTGGCGGCCCTGCGACGCGGTGGAGACGCTGGTCGCCTGGCAGCAGGCATTGGAGCGGCGCGACGGCCCGACCTGCCTGGTGCTTTCTCGGCAGAACCTGCCGCACAACGAGCGCGATGCGGCCCAGCTCGCCGCCATCCACCGCGGTGGCTACGTGCTGGCGGGCGCCCAGGCCCCGGCCCAGATCACGCTGCTGGCCACGGGCTCTGAGGTGGCGCTGGCCATGCAGGCGCGCGAGGCGCTGGCCCAAGAGGGCATCGCCGCGCGGGTCGTGTCCATGCCCTGCTGCGACCTGTTCGACCGCCAGAGCGCCGACTACCGTGCCAGCGTGCTGCCGCGCGGCCTGCCGGTGCTGGCCATCGAGGCCGGGGTGACCCACTTCTGGCGCGCCTACACCGGGCTGGACGGCGACGTGGTCGGCATCGACCGCTTCGGCGAATCCGCCCCCGCCGCCAAGGTGGCGCAAGCCCTGGGCTTGACCGTGCAGCGTGTCGTCGAGCGCGCGCGGGCCCTGGTGGGTGCCGAGGTCGTCGCATGATCCGGCCTCGCCCCACCCACGGCCCGCAGTGGCGCGGCGTGCCCTTGCAAGCCGTGCTGTTCGACCTCGACGGCACCTTGCTGGACACGGTGGACGACATCGCCGCCGCGCTGAACCTGGTGCTGGCCGAGCGGGGCCTGCGCGGCCTGCCGGCGGGCGAGGTGCGCCACATGATCGGGCGGGGCGCCGCGGTGCTGATCGCGCGGGCGCTGTCCCGCCTGGGTGCGGTGGTGGACGAAGGCGGCCAGGCCGCGATGCTGGAGCGCTTCATCCTGCACTACGGCCGCCTGCACCTGCTGGGCGAGAGCCAGTCGCGTGCCTACCCCGGCGCCGCCGACGCGCTGGCCGAGCTGCACGCGCAGGGCCTGCGCCTGGCCGTGGTCACCAACAAGCACCAGCGCCTGGCCACCGAGCTGCTGCAGCACCTGGGCCTGAGCCACTGGGTGGACCTGGTCGTGGGCGCGGGCAGCTGCGAGCGCAACAAGCCCGACCCGCAGCCGCTGCTGTTTGCCTGCGAGGCCATGGGTGTGCCCACCGCGCAGGTGCTGATGGTGGGCGACTCGGTCAACGACGTGACGGCCGCGCGCGCCGCCGGCGTGCCGGTGCTGTGCGTGCTGCACGGCTACAACGAGGGCGCCGACCCGCGCAGCCTGCCGTGCGACGGCTTCATCGAGCACCTGGGCGACCTGCCCGCTCTGCTGACCGGCGTCCTGGGCGCCCAGGCCGAGCACGCCGCGCCGGCCAGCCCGGCCGTGGCGGCCTGAGCGCGCAGCGTCCTTTCGCCTCTTCCGTTTCTTCTTCAACTCGGCCGGAGCATCCCCATGGCTTTCATCGCCCTTCGTCAACTGCTGGACCACGCGGCCGAACACGGCTACGGCGTGCCGGCGTTCAACGTCAACAACCTGGAGCAGATCCACGCCATCATGGAAGCGGCGCAGGAGACGCGCAGCCCGGTGATCCTGCAGGCCTCGGCCGGCGCGCGCAAATACGCCGGCGAGGCCTACCTGCGCCACATGGTGCTGGCCGCGGTCGAGCAGCACCCCGACATCCCGCTGGTGCTGCACCAGGACCATGGCGCCAGCCCGGCGGTGTGCGTGCAGGCCATCCGCAGCGGCTTCACCAGCGTGATGATGGACGGCTCGCTGAAGGAAGACGCCAAGACCCCCGCCAGCTACGACTACAACCTGGACGTGACGCGCCGCGTCTGCGAAATGGCGCACGCCGTGGGCGTGTCGGTGGAAGGCGAGCTGGGCTGCCTCGGCTCGCTGGAAACCGGCCAGGCCGGCGAAGAAGACGGCGTGGGCGCCGAGGGCACGCTGGGCCACGACCAACTGTTGACCGACCCGGCGCAGGCCAAGGACTTCGTCGCCCGCACCGGCGTGGACGCGCTGGCCATCGCCATCGGCACCAGCCACGGCGCCTACAAGTTCAGCCGCGAGCCGACGGGCGACATCCTGGCCATCGACCGCATCGCCGCCATCCACGCCAGCGTGCCGGACACGCACCTGGTGATGCACGGCTCGTCCAGCGTGCCGCAGGAATGGCTGGCCATCATCCGCGAGCATGGCGGCGACATCCGCGCCACCTACGGCGTGCCGGTGGAAGAGATCCAGCGCGGCATCCGCAGCGGCGTGCGCAAGGTCAACATCGACACCGACATCCGCCTGGCCATGACCGGCGCGATGCGCCAGGCCTTTGCGCAAGACCGCAGCGAGTTCGACCCGCGCAAGGCGCTGCTGGCCGCCGGAAAAGGCGTCACGCGCCAGCGCATAGACCTCGGCGATCGAGGCGTCGGTCATCGCGAAGCAACCGGCGGACGAGCAGGTACCGTGGACCATGATGTAATTGCCGGGCGCGCCCGGGGGGCGATAGATGGCATGGG
>JBGAGZ010000093.1:0-17313 GCA_044226465.1 Burkholderiaceae bacterium
CGCGCCTCCATGGCCGCCATCGAGCGCGGCTGGGACGAGCTGCTGCGCCTGGCGGCGTCGATCCGGTCTGGCCGTATCTCCGCGACGCTGGCATTGCAGCGTTTCGGGTCGGCAGCCCAGGGTGATCCGCTGCACCGGGCATCTGAGCACCTGGGTCGGCTGCTGCGGGCCGTGTTCCTGTGCGACTACGTCGCCATCGAAGACTTCCGTCGCGAGATCCACACCCTGCTGAACCGTGGCGAGTCGGTGCATTAGCTCCAACGCGCCGTGTACTCGGGCAAGGTGGCGCCCGAGCGCGGCCGGCGGCGCGACGAGACAAAGGCGATTTCCGGCTCGCACGCGCTGCTGACGAATATTGTGCTGGCCTGGAACAACGCTCGGATGCATGAGGTGGTCGTGAGGCTCAGGCGCGATGGGATCCCCGTCGAAGACGACTGGCTCCGTCGCATCGGGCCAGCGCACTTCTCGCACATCAACTTCCGCGGCACGATGAAGTTCGGCGTTGAGAAGTTCGCCGCGGCGCTGGATCCAGCGTGCGCCGATCCCGGCAACTGGGGCGGCATCGTGACCAGCTCCGCGATCGCTGAGCTGCGAGGGTACCGGCGGGCGGTGTTGACAACTGTTGTCAAACAACCCAAGATTCCAACATGAGCCGCCAGACCATGAGTTTCGCCCTGCCCGAATCGATGCGTGAGTACATCGACAACCGGGTCGCCGCCGGCAACTACGGCAACACCAGCGAGTACATCCGCGACCTGGTCCGGCGCGACCAGGAAGAGCAGGCCAAGAAGCGGCTACGCGATCTCATCGAAGAAGGGCTGGCATCCGGGCCCGGTCGGCGTCGCACCAAGGCCGACGAGAAGGAACTGCTGGCGATCGCTCGCGGCGAGATCGATTGAAGCCGGCGGTTCTGCGCCCGCAGGCGCTGCGCGACCAGCAGGGCGAGGTCCGGTACTACCGCAAGGAGGGTGGCACCCGCTTGGCATTGAAGGTGGCCAAAGCGACGAACGAGGCGCTGGACCAGGTCGAACTTGAACCGGGCATGGGTTCGCCGAGGCTCGGGAAGGTGCTGGGCATACCTGGGCTGCGGACGTGGCGGGTGGGGAAGTATCCGCTGCTGTGGTGCTACTTCGAGCGAGGGGACCATCTGGACGTGGTCCGGCTGCTCGGTGAGCGTCAGGACATCATCGCGATCTTGGGCGGCGAGCTCGACTCCAACTGACACCGCCGATTGCTTCGACGCGGCGCAGGGCCGTCGGTCACCGACCGGTCTACGGCAGGCAGATCGACGGGACGGTCGGCCGGAATCGACCCGTTGCCGTCCTCCGTTCCGGGCCAAACCGGTCGTTCACTTCGGCGGGTTGACTCCACGGTGACTCGACGAGGCCACCGCCTCTGACAGTCCAACGGGGCCGCCCAATCGCCGAGCAGCGGCAATTGGGCGACCGCGACGATGAGCCACTTCTGCGAGACGCCAAGGCACCTGACCTGAGGGGCTGATTCCTAAAGTGACGGACATGCCGCGACACACCGCGGTCCCATCACCGCAAGAGGTGTCCGTCATGTCAGAAACCGCCAACTCCACCACGATCGCCGCGCTCGACTCCGCGTCGTTCGCTGCCTTCATCGCCACCGAACCGGGCCCCGTCATCGTCGACTTCTGGGCTCCGTGGTGCGGCCCCTGCCGTGCCCTGGCACCCCGGCTCGAGCAACTGACCCGGCAGTTCGAAGGCCACGTGCAGGTGCGCAAGCTCAACGTCGACGACGAGCCCGAGTTGGCAGCCGCGCACGGCGTCCGCGGCATCCCCACGCTGATCCTCTTCAAGGACGGCCAAGCCCATTCGCGGCTGGTCGGTCTTCACGACGAGAAGCAACTCTCGTCGTGGGTGCGCGCTGCGCTCTGAAGTCCCCTTTCCCCGCCCCGCTGCACCTGTCGCAGCTTCCAACCCCCTGAAAGGTCTCGCCATGTCCCGTCTGTCCATCCCCGCCGTTGCCGACGCTCCTGCCGCGTCCCAACCCCTGCTCGCCGCCGTGCACAAGAAGCTCGGCGTCGTGCCCAACCTGATGAAGCTGCTGGGTCAGTCGCCCGCCGCGCTCGAAGGCTATCTGTCGCTCAGCGGTGCGCTCGACAAGGGCGCGCTCGACGCCAGGCTGCGCGAGTCGCTGGCGCTGGCCGTGGCCGAGTTCAATGGCTGCGACTACTGCCTGGCCGCGCACAGCTACATCGGCAAGAACCTGGTCAAGCTCAGCGACGAGCAGATCGCCCAGGCCCGTGACGGCCGCGCCGCCGACGCCCGTAACGGCGCTGCGCTGCGCTTTGCCCAGCGTGTCGCTGCCGAGCGCGGCCGCGTGCAGGACGCCGACATCGCCGCGCTGCGCGCCGCCGGCTTCAACGACGCCGAGACGGTGGAGATCGTGCTGCACGTGGCGCTGAACGTGCTGACCAACTACGTCAACAACGTGGCCCACACCGACGTCGACTTCCCCCGCGTCAGCGCCTTCACGCCGGCGTGACTCGGCGCTGAGGCACTTCCCCTCCCACCCGAACCGATACGACACAAGGAACACACCATGAACACCAAGACCCTGCGCGCCAGCCTGCTGGCCGTCACCACTGCGATCGCCCTTGGCGCCGCGCTCGCGCCAATCGCAGCCCATGCCTACGACGAGAACTCCACCGCTGCCGTCAACGTCGACGCCAAGGGCGTAGGCCTGAAGGGCCACGACCCGGTGGCCTACTTCACCGCTGGCGCGCCCACGGCCGGGAAGGCCGAATTCAACGCCGCCCATGCCGGCGTGACCTACCACTTCACCAGCGCCGCCAATCGTGATGCCTTCAAGGCCGACCCGGCGAAGTACGCGCCTCAGTACGGCGGCTTCTGCGCGATGGGCGTGGCGCTGGAGAAGAAGCTCGACGGCGACCCGAACGCCTGGCGCATCCATGACGGCAAGCTCTACCTGAACGTCAACAAGGACGTGCAGAAGAAGTGGCTGGAAGACGTGCCCGGCAACAACAAGAAGGCCGACGTCAACTGGCCGCTGATCAAGGGCAAGACCCCGAAGTCGCTGGCCTGAGCGGGGCCGGGCAGGCCCGTGAGCCTGCCCGCGCCTTCCGTCGCGACGAACCGCAACCCATCTCAAGGAGAAACACCATGTCCACCCGCCGCACCGTGTTGAGTGTGATGGCGTTGGCCGCGCTGGCCCAAGGCGCCGCACTGGCCGCCGACAAGCCGGCCAAGCCTGCCATGGAGAAGTGCTACGGCGTCTCGCTGGCCGGCCAGAACGACTGCGCTGCCGGCCCCGGTACCAGTTGCGCCGGCACCTCCAAGGTCGACTACCAGGGCAATGCCTGGAAGAAGGTGCCGGCCGGCACCTGCGTAGCGATCAAGACCCCCAAGGGCCACGGCTCGCTGACGCCCCTGAAGGCCTGAGCCAGCCCCGCCACCAACATCGCTGGGGCAAGGCCATGACCCATCTCGCCGCCGGGCTCGGCTTCAAGCCGTTGCACCTGCAGCCGGCGCTGGCGGCGCGTCAGCCGGGCCTGTGGTTCGAGGTGCACGCCGAGAACTACATGGTCGACGGCGGCCCTCGTCCGCGATTGCTGCAGGCCCTGGGTGAGGTGCACCCGGTATCGCTGCATGGCGTGTCCATGTCACTGGCCGGCGCCGAACCGCCGGACCCGGATCACTTGCGCCGTTTTGCGGCGCTGGTGGGCCGGGTGCGGCCGGTGCGGGTGTCCGAACATCTGGCGTGGTCGCGCTTGGGCGCGCGCTACGAGCCCGACCTGCTGCCCTTCGTGCGCAACGCGCAGTCGCTGCAGCGCGTGGTCGATCACGTGCAGATCGTGCAGGAGGCGATGGGCCGGCCGCTGGCAGTCGAGAACCCGTCGCACTACCTGGCAATGGCCGGCCACACCTGGGACGAGGTCGACTTCCTGTGTGAGTTGGTGCGGCGCAGCGGCTGCCAGTTGCTGGTGGATGTCGCCAATGTCCATTTGAGCGCGCACAACCTGGGATTCGCGGCCGAGGACTGGTTGGACCGCCTGCCCGCCGACGCCGTGGCCGAGGTGCACCTGGCCGGCCACTCGGCCGATCCGCGCCTGGGCGAGGCCCTGTGGATCGACTCGCACGACGCGCCGGTGCACGAGGGCACCTGGGCCCTGTTCAGGCGGCTGATGAAGCGCATCGGGCCACGGCCGACCCTCATCGAATGGGATGGGCCCCTGCCTGCCTTCGAAGCAATGCTCGCCGAAGCCGACAACGCCCGACGCATCCTCGACACCGTGGAGGCCGTTTCGTGAACCGGCCCAACAACTTCCACTCGCGCTGGCTGGGGGCAATCGAGGCCTGGCGATCGGGCGAACTGCCCGAGGAGGCCCTGCCCGAAGCCTTCGATCCAGGCTTTGCGGTGTATGCCAACACGGGTCTGCAGGCAAGCATCGCCGCACTCGAGGCGAACTTTCCCAGTGTCGCCCGCTGGCTCGGCGAGCCCTGGTTCCGCCCGCTGGCGGCCCACTTTGCGCACTTGCACCCACCCACCGATGCGCGGTTGATCCTGCACGGAGAGACCTTCGCCGAGTTCCTGCGCGGGTGCGAACCCGACAGCGACTGGCCGTACCTGCAGCACCTGGCACAGCTGGACCGGATGTGGACGCTGGCGCACGTGGCGGCCGACGCCGTGCCACTGGACTTCGCACGCTGGGCTGCGCAAGACCCCGGCCGTCTAGCGGCGGCGCGGCTGCAACTGGCGCCGGCCACCCACTGGCACGGCGACAGCACGCTACCGGTCTGGGACCTGTGGTCGACCGCGCGCGCCGCCGACATCGAACGATCTGCCGTGCCCTGGCGCGGCCAGGCGGTGCTGATCACCCGCCCCGGCGACGAGGTGCTGACTTGCGAGATCGACTCCGCCGGCTGCGCCTTCCTGCAAGCCTGCGCGCAAGGCCTGCCCCTGGCCGATGCGGTCGAGGCCGCGCTGCAGGCGGCGCCCGAAACCGACCTGCAGGTCTTGCTGTCCACGCTGTTCGCGCAAGGCGCCTTTGCCGAGCAAGAGCCTCCACCCTTCTCAATGGATTCATGACATGAACGCTACGTCTGTGCACTCTGCCCCTGCCCGCCCGGCCCATCGCCTGTTGGCGCTGCGCGACCGCGTCAGCGCCTGGATCAGCCACGATCTGCTGGCACTCGGCGCGCGCGCTGCCATGGCTGGCGTGTTCTTGCTGTCGGGCCGCACCAAGGTCGAAGGCCTGCTCAGCGTCACCGACACCGCGGTGTCGCTGTTCGAAGACGAGTACCGCCTGCCGCTGTTGCCGCCCGACGTGGCCGCCCACCTGGCGGCCTACGCCGAACACGCCTTCCCGGTCTTGCTGGTGCTGGGCCTGGGCACCCGCTTGTCGGCCGCCGCGCTGCTGGGCATGACGCTCGTGATCCAGCTCTTCGTCTACCCGGCGGCCTGGCCCACCCACCTGAGCTGGGCGACCTTGCTGCTCTACCTGGTCGGACGCGGTGGCGGGCGCTGGACGCTCGACCACCTGCTCGCGGCCCGATGGGCGCCGCCGCGCTTCTGATGCGACCCGCGTCATTGCTGGCTCGGAAACGGACTCTTGTCCGCGCCAGCGCTTCACCCATCGGCCCGCAGCGGCCAAGATGACGCCATGGATGATCGTCTGGCCCCCCTGCTGCAACGCTTCGAACTCAGGTCTCGCGTGTTCTACGCCGGCAACCTGTGCAGCCTGGTCAACTTCGACGCCGTCGAGGGCGTCGGCCACCTGCATCTGCTCAAGGCTGGCCGGCTGCAGCTGACGGCGCCTGACGGCCGGGTGCAGGAGCTCACCGAGCCGAGCCTGATCTTCTTCCCGCGCGCCAGCCAGCACCGGCTCGGCGCCGACGAGGCCGACGGCGCCGACCTCGTCTGCGCCTCGGTCGAGTTCGGTGCCTCCTTCGGCAACCCGCTGGTGCAGGGCCTGCCGCCGCTGCTGGTGCTGCCTCTGCGCGAGGCCCCGGCCATGCGTGGCGTGCTGGAGGCGCTGTTCACCGAGGCCTTCGACGAGCGCAGCTGCCGCGACGCGGCATTGAACCGGCTCAGCGAGGTCGTGCTGGTCTACCTGCTGCGCCATGCCATCGAACACGGGCTGCTGCGCTCAGGCGTGGTGGCGGGCCTGGGGGACGCTCGTCTGGCCAAGGCGCTCAATGCCATGCATGCCGCGCCGGAACGGCCCTGGACGCTGCAGGGGCTCGCGGACCTGGCGGGCATGTCGCGCGCACGCTTTGCGGCGCACTTCGGCGAGGTCGTCGGTGAACCCGCCATCGAGTACCTGGCCGGCTGGCGCCTGAGCGTCGCGCAGGGGCTGCTGACGCAGGGCCGGCAGGTCAAGAGCATTGCCGACGAGGTGGGCTACGGCAGCCCCAATGCGCTGACACGGGCTTTTACCCAGCGGCTGGGGCAGACGCCCACCGAGTGGCTGGCGCAGCACATCGGCCGTGTCCCGGCGTGAGGGCCGGCGCGCCGGCTGTGCTGCTTTGCGTGCCACCGTGCCGCATTGCGGCTTCGGGGCGCAACACACTCAAGCGATCGCCTGCAGCCCCCGCACGACCGCTGGCCGCGCCGCGATGCGTTCGACCCAGGCCTGCACCGCCGGGTAGTCCTCGAGACGCACGCCGGCGTATTGCGGCGCGCGCAACCAGCCGAAAGTCATGACGTCAGCCACGGAGTAGCTCTGGCCCGCCAGCCACGGTGTGCTCTGCAGGCGCGATTCGAGCACTGCGGTCAGGCGATTGGCTTCCGCCTGGTAACGGTCGATGGCCAGCGGCACCTGTTCGCTGTGGCGCGCAAACCAGCCCGCCTGCCCGAACATGGGCCCGACGCCACCGACCTGGAAGAAGGTGTACTCCAGCGCGCGGATGCGCTCGATCGCGTCGCCTGGCATCAGCCCCGGGAACTTCTCGGCCAGGTACCACAGGATGGCCCCTGACTCGAATACGCTCAAGGGTGCGCCGCCCGGGCCGTCAAGGTCGACGATGGCCGGGATGCGGCCGTTCGGGTTCAGGCGCAGGAACTCCGGGCGCTTCTGCTCGCTGGCACCGAGGTTGATGCGGTGCACGCGGTAGGGCACGCCGAGTTCTTCCAGCGCGATGGGAACCTTCACGCCGTTGGGCGTGTTGGCGGTGTAGACGTCGATCATGGTTGTGCTTTCAGAAGCTGTGTTTCATGCGCCGGGGCCGCAGTCCAGACAACGCTCCACCGGCACCGGCCCCATGCGCAGCGCGCGCTGCAGCTGGCGCAGCGCGGTGCGCAGGCCTTCTTCGACCACCGGGTGGTAGAACGGGCTGTCCAGCATCTGCTGCACGGTGTCGCCGCGCTGCGCTGACCAGGCCAGCAGGTGACCGATGTGCTCGGCCGCCGGACCCAGCATTTCGGCGCCGAGAAAGCGGCCGGTTCCCGCCTCGCCATAGACGTGCAGCGCACCCTGGTTGCGCCCCATCACGCGACTGCGGCCCTGGTCGTCAAAGGAGGCACGGCCGGTCTCGAAGGCGACGCCGCTGGCGCACAACTCGGCGTGGCTTGCGCCGGCCAGCGCGATCTGGGGCTCGCTGAACACCACCGCCAGCGGCGCCCGACGCGGCCGCATGCGCACATCGGGGAAGCGGCCGGCGTTGTCACCGGCGATGCGCCCTTCGTCGGCCGCTTCGTGCAGCAGCGGGCGGTCCTCGTTCACGTCGCCCGCGATGAACACCGGATGGTCGGCCACCTGGGCGCTGCGGCGGTCGTGCACCGGGATGCCGTTCGAGTCCAGCGGCAGCGTGGTGTGTTCCAGGCCGAGCTGGTCGACATTCGGCCGACGTCCGGTGGTGGCGAGCAGCCACTCGAAGGGCTCCTCATGCACGCTGCCGTCGCGGCCGGTGGCGCGCACGACGACGCTGTCACCGTCGCGGCGCGGCTCGATCTGCGCGAGGTCGGTGCTCACGGGCAGTTCAGCTGCGAACACCTGACGTGCCAGCGCCTGCAGTGCCGGGTCGGTGAGCGGGCCGACCCGCTCCGCGCGGCCGTACAGGCGGACCCGGACGCCCAGCCGGTGCAGCGCCTGCGCCAGTTCCAGGCCAATGACACCCGCACCGACCACGGCGACCGAACGTGGCAGGTCGGTCCACTCAAAGACATCGTCGTTGACGATCAGCCGGTCACCCAACGCCGCGCGCCAGGCCGCGGGCACATTCGGCCGCGAGCCGGTGGCGATGACGATGCGTTGCGCGCGCACCTGCGTCGCGCCCACTTGCAGGGTGTGGTTGTCGATGAAGCGGGCGTAGCCCATCAGCCGGTGCTCGGCTGGCCAGCGCTGCACGGCGTCGACGACGAAGCCGACGAAGCGGTCGCGTTCGCTGCGCACGCGCGCCATCACTGCGCGGCCGTCTATGGCCACAGGCCCGGCCATGACGCCGAAGCGCGCGGCACCGGCCACGGCATGCGCTGCTTCTGCCGCGGCGATCAGCAGCTTGCTCGGCATGCAGCCGACCCGTGCGCAGGTGGTGCCGTAAACGCCGCTTTCGATCACCAGCACACCTGGCGTGTGCTCCAATGCTGCGCGGTACGCCGACATGCCGGCGGTGCCGGCGCCGATGATGGCGACGTCGGTCTCGATGACAGGGTTCTGGTTCATGGGCGCTGCCCTTGCGTTCACAGACCCAGCTCGGTCAGACCCGGGTGGTCGTCGGGCCGGCGGCCCTTCGGCCAATGGAACTTTCGTTCCTGAGCGGTGATGGGCTTGTCGTTGATGCTCGCGAAGCGCCGGTGCATGTAGCCGAGGTCGTCGAACTCCCAGTTCTCGTTGCCGTAGGAGCGGAACCAGTTGCCGGCGTCGTCGTGCCACTCGTAGGCGAATCGCACCGCGATGCGGTGGCCGTCGTGGGCCCACAGTTCCTTGATCAGCCGGTAGTCCAGCTCGCGCGCCCACTTGCGTTCCAGGAAGGCCTGCACCTGGGCGCGCCCCACTGGAAACTCGGCGCGGTTGCGCCAGATCGTCTCCGGCGTATAGGCCAGCGCAACGCGCTGTGGGTCACGCGTGTTCCAGGCGTCCTCGGCAAGGCGCACCTTCTGCGCCGCGGTCTCGCGTGTAAACGGGGGCAGCGGCGGACGTGGTGTGGGCGTGGCGGTCATGGCGGGTTCCTGTGGGGTCGTGGAAAGGTTGGTGGCGCGGCATGCCCATCAAGGCCCGCATCACGTCGCGACCTAGCCAGGCAGCCTCGTAGCCCAGGTCGTTGGGAACTTCACCGAAGAAGGGTGCGGGCAGCATGGTCAAGGCTCCGGGCTCAGGTCGGGTTGGCAGACGGACTTTGCGTGATGGCGGCTGCGCAGAGAATCCCTGTGCCAGCCAAGACAGCCTTTCTGAATCGGAAACAACATGGACCGCCTTCAAGCCATGACCACCTTCGTCGCCGTCGTCGACAGCGGCGGCTTTGCCAGTGCGGCGCGCAAGCTCAACCTGTCGCCGCCGGTCGTCACGCGGGCGGTGGCCGAACTGGAAGAACGGCTGGGGCTGCGCCTGCTCACCCGCACCACGCGCGTGGTGCGGGTCACGGACGCCGGCGCCCGGTTCGCCGAGGACTGCCGCCGCATCCTGGCCGACATCGAGGAGGCCGAGACGGTCGCGACCGGCACGCACGCCGCCCCACGCGGCACCCTCACGCTGACGGCGCCGGTGCTGTTCGGCCAGCTCTACGTCACGCCGATCCTGGTGCGCTATCTGCAGCAATATCCCGAGGTTGACGCGCAGTGCCTGTTCCTGGACCGCGTGGTCAATGTCGTCGAGGAGGGCATCGACGTCGCGGTGCGCATCGGCGAGCTGCCCGATTCGTCGCTGCAGGCCGTGCGCGTCGGGCGCGTTCGCCGTGTGCTGGTGGCCGCGCCGTCCTATCTGAAGTCGCAGGGCGTGCCGCAGCGCCCGGAAGACCTGGCGCGGCACGCCATCGTTTCGGCCTCGGGCGTGACCCCGGTGTCGGAGTGGCGCTTCAACGATGCAGGCAAGTCCCTGTTGCAGCGCATGCAGCCACGGATGCGCACGACGACGAACGACTCTGCCATCGCAGCTGCGGTGGCGGGCCTGGGCATCACGCGGCTGCTGAGCTACCAGGTGGCGTCGCATGTACGCGGCGGCGCGCTGCAGGTCCTGCTGGAGGACTTCGAATCGGCACCGCTGCCCGTGCATGTGGTGCATCACGAGGGGCGGCGCGCGACGCAGAAGGTGCGCGCCTTCATCGACCTGGCGGTGGACACGCTGCGTGCCGATCCAGCATTGAACTGAAGGCGCACGGCAGCGGGTCTG
Source organism: Burkholderiaceae bacterium (assembly GCA_044226465.1). Lineage (GTDB taxonomy): Bacteria > Pseudomonadota > Gammaproteobacteria > Burkholderiales > Burkholderiaceae_C > Ideonella. The sequence goes on from JBGAGZ010000093.1 coordinate 10,316, forward strand.
GCGTGGCCGCAGTAGCCAGTCGCATGGCACGGGCTGTCCGCACCCACCGTCGATCAATCGGCTGCCGCCCAGGCATGCTGTGCAAAGGCCGGGTCCAGGGGCGTTTGAACGACGTGGTTGGTGTAGTTCGACATCACCTTCAGGCTCGTTCCCAGGATCACGTCGAGCACCGTCTGGTGTGTGTAGCCGGCCTCCAGCAGGCTTTGCACGTCGTCTGCGGCCGGCCAACCGCGGCTCTCAACGATCTTGATGGTGAACCGGCGGAGGGCTTCCAGCTTGGCGTCGGCGATCGGGGTGCCGGCTCGCAACGCCGCCACCACATCGGCAGGCACACCAGCGCCGATTGAAATGGCAGAGTGGGCGGCCATGCAGTAGACGCAGCCGTTCAGGCGGTTCGAGGTCATCAGGATGATCTGCCGCTCGGTCTCGGTCAGCGTGGTCTTGTTGAAGATGCCGGCCAGGGTCATGTAGCCCTCCAGAAGCGCGGGCGAGGTGGCCATGCCGGCCAGCAGGTTGGGCACGAAGCCATAGGCGCGGCCGGCCGTGGCCAACAGAGGCTTGCTGGCCTCGGGTGCGGTGTCAACGGTGTGCAGTGAAAGCGATGTCATGGAAACAGTCTCGTTCGAAGGAAGGCCGACGCCGCGGCAGGCGAGCGGAGATCGGCGTCAGGATCGGTTGGTCGGTATGGGCAGCGCCGGCTGGTTTGTGCGCTGCCCAGTCGGGGGCGTCGGCAGGTGTCAGCTCAGGTCGATCACCACCTTGCCGAAGTGGCTGCCCGACTGCAGGTGCGCATAGGCGGCCGGCGCATCGTCGAACGCAAAGTTCTTGTCGATCACTGGCCGGATGCGGTGCGCCGACAGGAACTGGTTCAGCCGCTCGAAGTGCTGCGCCGAACCCACGCAGATGCCGTCGATGCTGGCATTTTTGAACTGCAGCGGCAGGATGTTGGGGCGTGACGCAAAGCCCGTGAGTACGCCGATCTGCGCGATGCGCCCGCCTGGTGCGATGGCGGCGATGGACCGGTCATAGGTGTCCGGCCCGCCGAGCTCGAGGATGTGGTCGACCCCGCGACCCTCGGTGATGTCGAGCGCAGCCGCGTCCCAGGCGGGCTGCGTCTTGTAGTTGATGGTCTTCCAGGCACCCAGGGCGCGCGCACGCGCCAGCTTCGCATCGGACGAGGAAGTGACGATGACCTTGGCGCCGTGTGCGGCAGCGAGCTGCAGGCCGAACAAGGCCACGCCGCCGGTGCCTTGCACCAGCACGGTTTCGCCGGGCTGCAATTGGCCACGCTCAAAGAGCGCATGCCAGGCCGTCACGGCAGCACAAGGCAGCGTGGCGGCTTCGGCCAGGGTCAGGTGGTCGGCAACGGGCACCAGCGCGCCGGCGTCGGCCAGCACGTGCTCGCTCAGCATGCCGTCGGTCTGTCCGCCACCGAGCGCAGTGGCCAGAACGGCCGGAGAAAAGCCACCGCTTTTCCAGGCGGGAAAGAAGTTGACGCTGACCCGGTCGCCAGCCTTCCAACGGGTGACGCCTGCGCCGACCGCCACGACTGTCCCTGCGCCGTCGGACAAGGGGATCAGCCCTTCTCGGTTCGACGCCGGGTCCTGCAAGGTCAGCAGGTCTCGGTAATTGAGGCTGGCCGCGCCCATGCGGATCAGCACTTGCTGCGGCTGGGGCACCAAGCCATTGCGTGTGCCGCGGCGCAATTCGAGGGTGCTGCCATTGGAAGCCAGTTGGAAGTGACGTGAGGTGGTGGGCATGTGGTCGACCTGTTGTGTAGTAGGCGATACAGAATAAGAGGGCGCAAGGGTTTGCGTCAAGCTATTTTTTATGGCTTGCTACACTAATGCGATGGACAGTGACAACGCACCCGCCCCGAAGCGCGCCGGCCGGCCCAGGGCCTTTGACCGGGAACAAGCCCTGAACACAGCGATGGACCTGTTCTGGCGCCATGGCTTCGAAGGCACTTCGACGGCACAGCTGACGGCCGCCATCGGCATTGCACCGCCCAGCCTGTATGCCGCGTTCGGCTCGAAAGAGGCGCTGTTCCGCGAAGCGCTGGCGCTGTATGGCCAGCGCTACGGGGGTTTTCTGAGCCAGCCGATGTCCGGCACGGGCAGCGCACGCGCGGCCATCGAGCAGATGCTGCAGGCCGCGGCGAGGCAGTTCGCCGACGCTCGGCACCCGCTCGGCTGCATGGTGGCCGCCGGGGAATTGCAGGCGTCGGCGGCCCAGGGCCCGCTGGTGGCCGAAGTGGCGGAGCGTCGACAAGCCGCGCAGTCGGCCATCCGCGCGCGACTGAACCGCGCCCGCCAGGACGGTGAACTGCCCGCTGACTCGGATACGGCCACGCTGGCCGCGTACTTCGCGATGGTGGTCCAGGGCTTGGCGGTTCAGGCCAGGGACGGCGCGAAGCCGGTCCTGCTGAAGAGGCTGGCCGACCTGGCCATGCAGGCGTGGCCGGAGTCGCCCGCCACAGGTTGACGGCCCCCCGCGCTCAAAGGTCAAGAGCGATTCGCTCGCCACCGCCGGCGGCGGGCACTGCGCAGCACAGCAGCACTTCGCCTTCGGCCGGCCTCCAGGCCGTGGGTTCGGCGTAGGTGACGCGCCCGGCCGTCATGCGCGTGGCGCAAGACCCGCAGTGTCCGGCGCGGCACGAAAAGGGCGGGTTCAAGCCCTTTCCCTCCGCAAACTCCAGCAGCGTGCCGCGCTCGGGCGTCCACTCGGCAGCGTCGCCGCTGCGCATGAACATGACCGTGGCCTGCTTCGCCGCCGGTGCCGGCGGCGTGGGTGCGGCTGTGGCGCCGTCGGGTCGGCGCTTCAGCGACGACGGCCCGAAGGCCTCGGCTTGGATGCGGGCGTCGCGCACGCCCAGGTCGCGCAGGCCGTCGTACAGCGCCTGCATGAAACCGGGTGGGCCGCAGAGGAAGAACTCGTGGTCGTCGAAGGGCAGCAGGGTCTTCAGCAAGTCCAGCGTCAGGGGGCCCCTGTGCGCGCCGTCCGGTGCGCCTTCGCCCTCGTCGAGCACCACATGCAGCTTCATCGCCCCTTTGGCCCGTTGCTCCAGCGTGCGCAGTTCGGCGCCGAAGGCGCGGAGGTCCTCGCTGCGCGCCACCTGGATCAGGTGCAGCGGGCGCGTGCGGCGGTGGCGGAATCCCTCGGTGACGACATGCCGCGCAAAGGCCACCATTGGCGTGATGCCCACCCCCGCGCCGATCAACACCGCCGGGCGGCGCAGCGTCGCGTCGATCGTGAACTGTCCGCGCGGGCCGAGCGCCTCGATCACGTCGCCTTCGTGCACGTGGTCATGCAAGTGGCTGGAGACCACGCCCTCGCGCTTGATGCTCAAGCGCAGGCCCTCGTCGCTGGGCGCCTGCGAGATCGTGTAGGTGCGATGCAGTGGCTCGCCCGCAACCGTCTGCACGCGGATGGGCAGGTGCTGCCCGGCCTGGAAAGGCGGCACCACATGGCCGTCGGCCGGCGCGAGGTGGAAGGAGCGGATGATGCGGCTCTCGTCGACGACGCGCGTGACGCGCCAGGGCCGCCAGGTCTGGGCCAGGCGCTGGGCCTCGCGCCGCGCCTCGGCCTCGACCCAGGTGCCAGTCAGGGCGGAGTTGGGCGAGAGGTCGCGGAAGGCCCAGCGCAGCGGCAGCGCCTCGCGCAGACGCCAGCCTGATTGCACGCGGAACCGCCAGGCGCGTTCTGCGCCGTCGAAGGACTTCAGCTCGTCGCCGCCCCACACCACCTCCGCGGTGCCGGTCAGTGTGAGCAGATCGCCGGTGTCGAAGTCGATGAACAGCACGCCGGCGCGAGGGTTCAGCTGCAGGTTGCCCAGCGTCATGAAGAAGAAGTTGCCGGTGAAGTCGGGCACAAGGAAAGTGAGCTCGTCCTCGAGCTTCACGAAGCCGGGCCGCCCGCCGCGATGCGAGACGTCGGCGCCGCGGCCGGTGGTGACGTCGGCCCCGTCGGCGGAAGCGGGCGCCTGGGTGGCGATGAACAAGGTGTCCGATCGCTCGATGAGCGCGCGCGCCTCGGCGTCCAGCGCGGCCAGCGCCTCGATGCTGCGCGGCTGCGCGTCGGAGGCGTCGCGTACCCAGGTGAACTCGCGCCCCTGGATGTACTGCGGGCAGTTGCCCACCGACTGGTCGACTTCGACGCTGAAGCCTCCGGCATCGCTGGCGACGACATGGCCGTTGACGCGGTTGCGCCGGCGTGTGTGCAGCTCGATACCCAGGAAGCCCAGCTGCGCGCCCGGGGCCAGGCCCTCGGCCAGCGGGTCACCCGGGATCGGGCGCGCATGGAAGTCCAGCCGCTTGGCGCCCGGGGCCTGCACGAAGCCCGGCTGGCCCACCAGCGTCGACGCCCACGGCTGTCCGGCCGAATCCACGGAGCCGACCAGCATGAAGGGCAACTGCTCGAAGAAGCGCTGGTGCTGCTCGGGCATCGCCGTGCGGATCACCCGCTGCCCCAGCCCGACCATGCGTTCGCGGATACCCAGCCGCTCGTGCACCGCCTGCTCGCCGGCGTGGAAGGGGTTGTCGTGGCGCGCGATGGCGGTGTCCATGCTCGGTTCCTGGCTTGGCGCGATGTATGAAGGTCAGGCGGCCAGGCCGACCGGGGTCTTCGGGAACGGCACGAAACCAGGCAGCGCCTCCACGCGGGCAAGCCAGGCGCGCACGTTCACGTAGGCCGCGAGGTCGACGTTGCCTTCAGGCGCGGCGGAGATGTAGCTGTAGCCGGCGATGTCGGCGAGGGTGGCGCCGTGGCCGACGAGGAAGGGGCGCGCGGCAAGTTGCGCGTCCATCACCTTGAGCAGGCCATGGGCGCGGTCAATGACCTCTTGCGCATCGCGCTTGGCGCCGAAGACGGTGATCAGGCGCGCCGCCGCCGGGCCGAAGGCGATCTGGCCAGCCGCCACCGACAGCCAGGCCTGCACGTCGGCCTGGCCCTTGGGGTCGCGCGGCAGCCAACGGCGGTCGGCGTCGTACTTGTTGGCCAGGTAGACCAGGATGGCGTTGGAGTCGAACAGGGTGGTGCCGTCGTCTTCAAGCACCGGCACCTGGCCGAAGGGGTTGAGCTTGAGGAACTCAGGAGACTTGTGGGCGCCGTTCTTCAGGTCGACCTGCACCACCTGGTGCGGCAGCCCCATCAGGGACAACGCAAGTTGAACGCGGTGCGAGTGGCCGGACAGCGGGAAGCCGTGGAGCGTGATGGACATACGATTTTCCTTGGGGACATGGATGGTTCGCGGGCAACAGGGAGCCTTCGTCTCGACGCGAACAATGCAGGGACGAGGCAGGGACGGAGCAGGCAGACAGGGAAGTCCTCGGTCGCGCAGCGAGGCGACGAGTGGTGGGCGTTCAGCCGGATTCAGACGGGTCAGCGGCGCGTTGCGCAAGCCTCGCCTCCAACTCGGCGATGCGCGCATCGCGCTGGTCGAGCGCGCGCTGCACGTCTTCGGCATCGATGCGCGCGGGGATGTGTTGCGGGCAGTTCCAGTCGAAGCCTTCGACGCGGATGACCATCGCACGCTGTGGCCGCGCGCGGTAAGCAGGGTCGATCAATGTCCTGGCCAATTCAGCATGTGGCGCCAGGTCCTGCACCACCAGGCGGCCCAGAAGCTTGAGCCGAACCCGCTGCGCATAGTCCATCAGGATCAGCGCGACGCGGTCGTTCGTGGCCAGATTGCCCACGCTGATGAGTTGCCGGTTGCCGGCGTAGTCGGCAAAGGCTATGGTCCTGTCGTCCAGCACCTTCAGGAAGCCACGCGGGCCGCCGCGGTGCTGGAGGTAGGGCCATCCGGTCTCCGACACCGTGGCCATGTAGAAGCTGCGCTGCGCGGCGATGAAGTCGATCTCGGCCTCGCCAAGGCGGTCGTTGAATACCTCGGCTTCGCCTTCGAAACTGCTAGCGTAGTTCGACCGACTGCCGTCGCGCTGCTGCGCGGCCTTGACTGACGGCGTGAAGGCGATCTCTGCGAAGGCGTGAGACATGAAGGGCTCCTTGGCGCCGCGCCACCGCTGAGGCGACGCATGACCGTGACTGTGGCCGTGTCTGCCGCGCTGCGGAATGCCTGCGCGCGCCAAGTCAGTCTTTCGTGTCCTGCAAGAGTGTGGAGACTTGCGGCCCGACAGTGCTGGGCAGGCTGTGCTTCATCGGCACGGCGCGAGTGTCGGGTTTCGGTTGGCAGGTCGAACGACAGTTGATGGCCGTCCAGCGCCGACCGAACGGTCCTCATGGAGGGCGAGTCAGTGGCGAGTCGCAGCTGTTCAATCGCCTGTCTAGTTGACATAAACATTATTGTCGCGCATTTGCGGTTTGGGCGACAATCGTGCCAGAAGCATACGAGATGAGCGCTGCTCCCGCCAGCGCTGGCTTGGCCAGGGACCTCGTCGCCCTGGTGTCGCGCTTGGGCCGGCGGCCGTTGCAAGACTTCTGTCAACCGTGCACAATGATTCCATCTCCTATGCGGTGGATCCTATGCACAGCATGACCTTGGAACAACTGCGCGCCACGGCGGCGGCCGGCGGCGTCGCCGGCGTCACGCTCAAGGGCCAGGGCGGCGCCTTCATGCTGCGCATCGCCACCCGAAGCGGCCAGGACGCCGTCCTGGCCAAGGCCCGCAGCACCGAGCCGCGCCGCTTCGGCAACCCGGCCTCGGCCATGATCCTGCTGCGCGAGGTTGGCATCGCCGTGGCGCAGCTCGACGCCACCGACTGGAACCCCGACGAAAAGGACATGAGCCGCAGCCGCTCCAGCCAGGCCGAGGCGATGCGCACGGCCCACCAGGCTGCGGCGCACAACCGGTGGCTCGCCGCCGAGATCCAGGAATCCCTCGACGATCCGCGCCCGAGCGTCCCGCAGGACGAGGCCATGGCGGCCATGGACGCCGAGATCGATGCGATCGAGCTCCAGCGTGCCGGCTCCGCACGAAGGAAAGGCGCATGAGCACGACGCCGCGCCAACCCGATCAGGTCATTGCGCAGGCGATGCTGGCC
>JBGAGZ010000094.1:0-17083 GCA_044226465.1 Burkholderiaceae bacterium
CCTCGATTCATACCATCGGATGACGGCACAGAGATCAGCGACACAATGACTGGCCTTGTATGGCGCCGCTGCGCAGAAGGCATGGCCTGGAATAGCACAACACTGGCTTGCGAAGGCACTGCATTGCTGTTCGCGTGGAAGGAAGCGTTGCACCACGCCGGGGACAATCGCAAGGGCGGATGGCGCATCCCAAACATAAAAGAACTCGTTTCGATTGTTGACTACAGCACGGCGCGTCCCGCAATTGATCGCGAGGCGTTCCCAGACTTGCCCTCATCCCACGACTTCCTTTCGTCCACGGCGGATATTCAAGGCGACGGCGTGTATGTGCGGGTGGCCTCCTTCTTTGTGGGTCAAGCCTACGATCTACGATCAGACAGTTCAACTAGCTCCTACCTCAGACTGGTTCGCAAAGGACGTCAGTAGGGCAACGATGGTCGGTCTACTTGGCGTGAGGCGCACGACATAAGGTCCGCTTCGAATCCAGGCCAATGACCGGAATGGGTCGGAAGTGCCCTCTCGCCTCGCTAAGTCCGAACAGGCCGATCAAAGATCCCCGATGGTCGCCACCAAGCGCGTCCAGAGTTCGTCGCCACCGGCGCCATTGGTGAGGATGACCAGGCCGCTGCCGCGCGTGGGCGAGAACTGCGAGAAGCTGCGAAAGCCTGTGCGGTTGGCACCGCTGTGGTGGGCGATGTCGCCCTGGGCGGTGCGGTTGAGGGCCCAGCCCAGGCCCCAGTAGGCGGCCTGGCCCTGGGCGGCACCGGGGCGCTCGATGGGCTCGCGGGCATCGGCCGCCACCTGGTGCCTGAGCATCTCCCGCGCCGCGGCGCGGGACAGCAGCGGCGACTCGCCCTGCTCGGCCTTCATCATCTCCACCAGCAGCCGCGCGTAGTCGCCGGCGGTGGTGTAGAGCGAGTAGGCCGCGTTGGGGTGCAGGTACTTCGACGGCGGCTGCGCTGCGCCATCGGGCCCGTGCCCCGTGGCCTGCCGGGCGCCGATCTGCGGCGTCCAGCCGAAGTCGCTGTGCTGCAGCCCCAGGGGCTCGAACAGGCTTTGCTTCGCCAGGCGATCCAGCGGCTGGCCGCTGATCAGCTCGATGCGCCGCTGCAGGTAGAAGACGCCTTCGCCCGAATAGCCGAAGCGCGAGCCGGGCGTGAACAGCAGCGGCAGCGGCCCCTCGCGCTCTTCGCCCCCGGGGCGCCAGTTGGGGTAGCCGGACGTGTGCGAGAGCAGCATCCGCGCCGTCACCAGCCGCTTCTCGGGCTGGTCGGGCACCAGCTCGTCCGGGCCGTACGCCACCATGGGCCGGTCCAGGTCCAGGCGCTTGGCGTCCACCAGCTGCATGGCCAGCATCGCGAGGATGGGCTTGCTCATCGAGGCGGCCTCGAAGGCCGTGTCCGGCGTGACCGCCTCGCCGGCCCCCGCCGCGCGCAGGCCGTAGCCCTTGGACCAGACGACCTGGCGGTCGCGGACCAGGGCGATGGCCAGGCCCGGCACATGGTGCTCGGCCAGCAGCGTGGGCACGAGCAGGTCCAGCGTGGCGACCAGGGCCTCGTGTCGCAGCCGATGGGCCCGGTCCACGGGTGCCACGCGGGCCAGGGCCAGGGTGGCGCTGCGGCGCACGGCCGGGTCGCGGTCGCTCAGGCAGCGCGTCAGCGCCGGTGCGGCCGGGGCGGCCACTTCGCCCAGGCCACCGAGCGTGGCCGCGGCCACCTGCCGCACCTGCGCGCTGGGGTCGGCCAGCAGGCCGGTCAGCGCCGGCAGCGCCTGGCTCGCCGCGGCACCCACGCGGCCCAGCGCGATGGTGGCCGACCAGCGCCGCTCGACGTCGTCACTGGCCAGGGCCTGTGTGAGCGCGGGCACCGCGGCCTCGCCGATCTGGCCCAGGGCCACAGCGGCCGCGCCGCGCAAGTAGGGGTCCTCCTGGCCCAGCGCAGCGATCAGGGGCCCCACGGCCGCGTGGGCCTGCGGGCCCATCCGCCCCAGCTGCGCCGCGGCTTGCTCGCGCACGGCCGGGTCCGCGTCGCCCAGGCGCTGCACCAGGGCGTCCACCTCGGCCGGTGGCGCAGCACAGAGCACCGGTCCACAGGCCAGAGGCAGAAGAACGGCCAGCAGACAACGGATGGGCGTCATGGGCGCCAGTTTAGAAGCGCATACGGGCTCGAAGCACGCGCGGGCCGGCATCGCGGCCGCTCGTCCTACCCGGCGTCGCGCCGCAGGCTGACGCAACCCGTGCCTGCGCGCGGTTGCAATGCGGTGTCAAGCCGAAGTCAACGACCCGGCGCCCTCACCACGCCAAGCCCATGACTCCCGCCATCGCCCAGCGCCCACTCGACGAAGCCGCGGCCGCCTCAGGTGGCGCCTCGGCGCCCGCCATCGAAACCCGGACCTTCGACATCGACTGCCGCCTGCAATACCAGGTCAACGGCCCCTCGGACTTCCTCTTCCAGTTGCACGCCCTGCACGGCATGGACCAGGCGGTGCTGACCGAGTCGCTGGTGGTCACGCCGAGCCTGCCGCTGCACGTGTACGAGGACCCGACGGTGCACCATCGGTTCACGCGTGTTCACGCCGACGCGGGCCTGCTGGACCTGCGCTACCAGGCGCGGGTTCGGCGCCAGGCGGTGCCGGTCGACCCCACTTGGCCGGAAGTGCCCATCGCCGAGCTTCCAGACGCGGTGCTGCACAACCTGATGCCCACACGCTACTGCGAGTCCGACCATCTGGCGAACGCCGCCCTGCGCCTGTTTGGCGGCCTGCCGCCCGGCGCATCGCGCGTGCAGGCCGTGGCCGACTGGATCCACAAGAACATCGAATACCGCCTCGGGTCGTCGCAAGCCACCACCACCGCCCGCGACGTGTTCGTGCAGCGCGCCGGCGTCTGCCGCGACTTCGCGCACCTGGGCGTCACCTTCTGCCGCGCGCTGAACATCCCAGCGCGGCTGGTGGTCGGCTATGCCCGCTTCGACGAACCACCACCCGACTTCCACGCGGTGTTCGAAGCTTTCGTTGGCGGCCGCTGGGTGATGTTCGACCCGACCCGCCTGGCACCGGTCGAGGGCCTGGTGCGCATCGCCGTCGGCCGCGATGCCAAGGACGTGGCCTTCGCCACGATCTTCGGGCCCTCGACGATGGTTTCGATGGCACCGGAGATCCGTCTGGCGACCACACCCTGAGGGGAAGTCGGGCGCTTGTCCGACACGCAAGTCGGCGTGCCCCAGGCAGAGTGAGGGTCACCGCCCCATCTTTCGAGGAGCCACGATGACCGCCACCCCTGTCCAGAACCAGCCGCCCGGCAAGGTGGGCGGCACGCCCAAGCTGCCGCACGAACGCGACCAGAGCGAGGGCGAAGTCGCCAGGCAACCCGACCCGAAGATCAAGCAGGCCAAGAAGGACCTGGACGCCGGCCTGGTCGACACCGACATGCACGCCACGCCAGGCCTGGACGCCGAGCGGCGCAAGAAGCTGCTGCGCTCGCCCAGCGGCTGAGGCCAGCGGCGCACCGCCGATCAGGCCGCGCCGAGCTGCTCCTCGCGCAGGCGCTTGATGTCGCGTGCCGGTGGCGCGCCGAAGAAGCGGCTGTACTCGCGGTTGAACTGCGACTGGCTCTCGTAGCCGACGCGGTGGCCCGCCAAGCCCGCGTCCACCCGCTCGGTGAGCATGATGCGGCGCGCTTCCTGCAGCCGCAGCTGCTTTTGAAATTGCAGCGGGCTCATCGCGGTAACCGCCTTGAAGTGGCCGTGCAACGAGGACACGCTCATGTGCACCTCGCGCGCCAATTCCTCGACAACCAGCGGCTCGCTGAAGTGGGCCTGCAGCCAGTGGATGGCGCGCGCGACCCGCAGGCCGTTGCTGTCCGACGCGGCCATCTGGGCGAGCTTCCAGCCCTCCGGCTCCCTCAGCAGCCGGTACAGGATTTCGCGCAGGTACAGCGGCCCCAGCGTGGCGATGTCGTCCGGCGTGTCGAGCAGGTTCACCAACCGCAGCACCACGTCCAGCAGTGGCGTCGTCAGCTCGCCGGTGAACATGCCGCGCTGGCACACATGGCCAGTCGAGCGCTCGACCGGCTTCATCTGCAGCGCGGCCGAGGTGATGTCCTTGGTGTCGAACTCGATCCGCATGCCGAGCACCGGGTTCTCGGGCGATGCGTCGGTGTGCTGGGTGCAGACCGGCAGGTTCTGCGACACGACCAGGTAGCGGCTCGCGTCGTACACATACAGCTCGTCGTTCAGCACCACGCGCTTGGTGCCCTGCGCCATCAGGCAGAACGCGGGCTTGTACATCGTGTGGACCGGGGGCTGCTGTTCCGAGCAGCGCCCCAGCAGCAGGCCGGGGATCGGCGTCTGGCGCGCGCCGTCCTCGCCGGTGTGGCGCTCGATCTGTGTCGCCAGCTCGGCCCGCATCACGGTGATCTGCATTTGCTCGGCGGAGCGATCACCTTGCTCCGCGCGCTTGAATGAAGTCAGCATGGTCGCCACCCTAACCGCCGTTGGCCGCACCGTCATCACCCGCAGCGCCTGATTGGAGGACTGTGCAATCAATCGAGAGGATCGCGCAAAGCGGCTGACCTTGTGCGCAGCAGGTGCATTCGCCAAGCCCCTCGCAGCGGAGGATCAGGCAAAGAGATTCCACGATTGATCTAACGCCGGAAAGACGCGCTCCCTAGACTTTGCGCAATCGTTGCTCGAAAGGGGTGCCTCTTGAATTCTTCATTGCGCAAGGCCGGTCTGGCCATCTCTCTGTCCGTCGTCGGGCTGGCCGTGGTGGCCACGCTGGCCGGCCACCGCGCGACCGCGAAGGCCGCGCCCGCCGCGGCGCCGCAAGCCGTGGCCGTGTCCGTCGCCGAGGTCGCCTCTTCCGAGGTCTCGGTGTGGGACGAGTTCTCCGGCCGGCTCGAGGCGGTGGACCGCGTCGAGCTGCGGCCCCGCGTTGCGGGCACGGTGCAGCAGGTGCACTTCCGCGAGGGCGCGCTGGTCCGCCAGGGCGACCTGCTCATCTCGCTGGACCCGGCGCCCTACGCCGCCGAGGTCGAGCGCGCCGAGGCCGAGGTGGCCGCGGCGCAGGCCCGGCTGCAACAGGCCCGCACCGAGCGGACGCGCGCCGAGCGCCTGCTGGCGGACCACGCCATCGCGCAGCGCGAGTTCGACGAGCGCAGCAACGCGCTGCTCGAGGCCGAAGCCGGGCTGCGCGCGGCCCAGGCGGGCGTGCAGTCGACCCGGCTCAGCCTGGGCTACACCCAGGTCCGCGCACCGGTGTCCGGGCGGGTGGGCAAGCTCGAGATCACGGTGGGCAACCAGGTGGCGGCCGGCCCCGGTGCGCCCGTGCTGACCACGCTGGTGTCGGTCAGCCCGATCTACGCCAGCTTCGACGCCGACGAGCGCGTCATCGCCAAGTCCCTGGCCGAGCGCAGCCGGCTCGAACGCATCCCCGTGCAGATGGGCACGATGGCGCAGGACGGCACACCGCTGGCCGGCCACCTGCAGCTGATCGACAACCAGATCAACGCCAAGAGCGGCACGGTGCGGGTGCGCGCCGTGTTCGACAACCCGGACGGCAGCCTGCTGCCCGGCCAGTTCGCCCGGGTGCGCGTGGGCACCGCCGCCAAGACCGAGGCCCTGCTGGTCAACGACCGCGCGGTGGGCACCGACCAGAGCAAGCGCTTCGTGATGGTGGTGGGCCAGGGCAACCAGGCCGAGTACCGCGAGGTGGAGCTGGGCGCGCCAGTCAACGGCCTGCGCATCGTGACCAAGGGGCTCAAGCGCGGCGACCGCGTCGTCGTCAACGGCCTGCAGCGTGTGCGCCCGGGCGTCTTGCTCGCGCCCACGCCGGTGGCCATGGACGCCAAGCCCGAAGTGCAGGCCATGGCCGCGGCCACGCAGAAGAAGAGCTGACACGCCCCACAGGACGGAGGACCCCGTGAACCTCTCCCGATTCTTCATCGACCGCCCGATCTTCGCCGGCGTCATCTCCGTGCTGATGGTGCTGGCCGGCCTGATCGCCGTGCGCGGCCTGCCGATCTCGGAATACCCCGAGGTCGTGCCGCCGCAGGTCGTCGTGCGCGCCAACTACCCCGGTGCCAACCCCAAGGTGATCGCCGAGACCGTGGCCACGCCGCTGGAAGAGGCAATCAACGGCGTCGAGGGCATGCTCTACATGGGCAGCCAGGCGACCACCGACGGCCTGATGACGCTGACCGTGACCTTCAAGCTCGGCACCGACCCCGACAAGGCCCAGCAGCTGGTGCAGAACCGCGTGGCCCAGGCCGAGGCCCGGCTGCCCGAAGAAGTGAAGCGCCTGGGCGTGACGACCATCAAGAGCTCGACCGACCTGACGATGGTCGTGCACCTGCTGTCGCCCAGCGGCCGCTACGACGAGACCTACCTGCGCAACTACGCGGTGCTCAACGTGAAGGACCGCCTGGCGCGGCTGCGCGGCGTGGGTGACGTGCAGCTGTTCGGCTCGGGCGACTATGCGATGCGCGTGTGGCTGGACCCGCAGAAGGTGGCCCAGCACGGGCTGTCGGCCGGCGACGTGGTCGACGCGATCCGCAGCCAGAACATCCAGGCCGCGGCCGGCGTGGTCGGCGCTTCGCCGGGCCTGCCGGGCGTGGACACGCAGCTGTCGATCAGCGCGCAGGGGCGCCTGCAGAACGAGGAAGAGTTCGGCGACATCATCGTCAAGGCCGAAGACGGCGGCGCGGTGACCCGGCTGCGCGACCTCGGCCGCATCGAGCTGGGCGCCTCGGGCTACGCGCTGCGCTCGCTGCTGGACAACAAGGACGCCGTGGCGGTGCCGATCTTCGCCGCGCCCGGCTCGAACGCGATCGAGATCTCGAACCAGGTGCGCGCCGCGATGGCCGACCTGAAGGCCGGCATGCCCGAGGGCGTCGAGTACGAGATCGTCTACGACCCGACGCAGTTCGTGCGCGCCTCGATCGAGTCGGTGGTGCACACGCTGCTCGAGGCGGTGGCGCTGGTCGTGCTGGTCGTGATCGTCTTCCTGCAGACCTGGCGCGCCTCGATCATCCCGCTGCTGGCGGTGCCGGTGTCGGTGGTGGGCACCTTCGCGGTCATGCACCTGTTCGGCTTCTCGATCAACGCGCTGTCGCTGTTCGGCCTGGTGCTGGCCATCGGCATCGTCGTCGATGACGCGATCGTCGTGGTCGAGAACGTCGAGCGCAACATCGAGGCCGGCCTGTCGCCGCGCGACGCCACCTACCGCGCGATGCGCGAGGTCAGCGGCCCCATCATCGCGATCGCGCTGGTGCTGGTGGCCGTCTTCGTGCCGCTGGCCTTCATCAGCGGCCTGACCGGACAGTTCTACCGCCAGTTCGCGATGACCATCGCGATGTCCACCGTGATCTCGGCGGTGAATTCGCTGACCCTGTCGCCGGCACTCGCCGCGCTGCTGCTCAAGGGCCACGACGCGCCCAAGGACGCACTGACCCGTGGCATGGACCGCGTCTTCGGCCGCTTCTTCGCCGGCTTCAACCGCTTCTTCAAGCGCGGCTCCGAGTCCTACGGCAACGGCCTGCAGGGCGTGATCCGCCGCAAGGCGCCGGCGCTGGTGATCTACGCAGGCCTGGTGGCGCTGACCTTCGGCCTCTTCCAGGTCGTGCCTGGCGGCTTCGTGCCGGCACAGGACAAGCAGTACCTGATCGGCTTCGCCCAGCTGCCTGACGGCGCCACGCTGGACCGCACCGAAGACGTGATCCGCCGCATGACCGACATCACCCTGAAGACACCCGGCGTCGAGCACGCCGTGGCCTTCCCGGGGCTGTCGATCAACGGCTTCACCAACAGCTCCAGCTCGGGCATCGTGTTCGCCACGCTCAAGCCCTTCGACGAGCGCCGCGGCAAGGCGCTGTCGGCAGGTGCGATCGCCGGCAGCCTGAACGCGCAATACGGCCAGATCCAGGACGCCTTCATCGTGATGTTCCCACCCCCGCCGGTGCAGGGCCTGGGAACGACCGGTGGCTTCAAGCTGCAACTGGAAGACCGCGGCGGCCTCGGCTACGCGGCGCTGGACCAGGCGGTCAAGGCCTTCATGGCCAAGGCCTACCAGACGCCCGAGCTGGCCGGCATGTTCACCAGCTACCAGGTCAACGTGCCGCAGCTCTACGCCGCGATCGACCGCACCAAGGCGCGCCAGCTCGGCGTGGCGGTGACCGACGTGTTCGACACCATGCAGGTCTACCTGGGCAGCCTGTACGTCAACGACTTCAACAAGTTCGGCCGCACCTACAGCGTGCGAGTGCAGGCCGACGCGCCGTACCGTGCGCGCGCGGAGGACGTGGGGCAGCTGAAGGTGCGCTCGGCCACCGGCGAGATGGTGCCGCTGTCGGCGCTGATGAAGATCGAGCCGACTGTCGGGCCGGAGCGGGCCACGCGCTACAACGGCTTCCTGTCGGCCGACATCAACGGCGGCCCGGCGCCGGGCTTCAGCTCGGGCCAGGCGCAGGACGCGATCCAGCGCATCGCGGCCGAGACGCTGCCGCCCGGCATCGGCTACGAATGGACCGAGCTGACCTACCAGGAATTCCTGGCCGGCAACTCCGCGGTGTGGATCTTCCCGCTCGCGATCCTGCTGGTGTTCCTGGTGCTGGCCGCCCAGTACGAGAGCCTGGTGCTGCCGCTGGCCATCCTGCTGATCGTGCCGATGGGCCTGCTCTCGGCCATGACCGGTGTGTGGCTCTCGGGCGGCGACAACAACGTGTTCACGCAGATCGGGTTGATGGTGCTGGTGGGCTTGTCGGCGAAGAACGCGATCCTGATTGTCGAATTCGCCCGCGAGCTGGAGTTCGCCGGCCGCACCCCCAGGGAAGCGGCCATCGAGTCGGCGCGGCTGCGGCTGCGCCCCATCCTGATGACCTCGGTGGCCTTCGTGATGGGCGTGCTGCCGCTGGTCGTCGCCACTGGCGCCGGGGCCGAGGTGCGCTCGGCGATGGGCGTGGCGGTCTTCGCCGGCATGATCGGCGTGACGGCCTTCGGCCTGTTCCTGACACCGGTGTTCTATGTGCTGCTGCGGGCCTTGGCCGGCAACCGCCCGCTCAAGCTGCATGGCCAGGAAGAGCACCGCATGGAGGCCTTCGCCGGCACCGAGGCCATGCACAACGCCTTGCACGACGGCCACGGCGGCGGCCATGCCCGGCCCGTGCTTTCGGCGCCGCGCCGAAGCGACGACTAGCCCTTTGAAGGAAAGACCCCCGATGACCTACGCCAAGATGCTCTTGTTGTCCGTGGTGAATGCCCTGGTCCTGGCCGGCTGCGCCGACGTGCCGGTGCCCGACCCGCAGGCGCTGCCGGCCCTGCCGGCGGCCTACAGGAACGCGGCGCCGACCGCTGCCGCCGCGCCCGCGCCTGCCCTGTGGTGGCAGGCCTTTGCCGACCCCCAGCTCGATGCGCTGGAAGACCGCGCCATGGCCCGCAACACCAGCCTGCAGGCGGCCGCGGCGCGCCTGGCGCGGGCCCGCGCCCTCGTGCGCCACGAGGAAGCGGCGCTGATGCCCCAGCTGGGCCTTTCTGCTTCGTCCACCCGGGCGGGGGGCGACTACTACCGCTCGCTGGGCCAGGCCGGCAACCTGCACCAGCTGCGGCTCGACGCGTCCTACGAGGCCGACGTGATGGGGCGGCTGTCGAAGGCCAGCCAGGCGGCGCGGCTCGACGCGCAGGCAGCCCAGGCCCTGCTCGCCCAGGCCCACCTGCTGGTGCAGGCGGACGTGGCGCAGGCCTATTTCTCGCTGCGCGCCATCGACGCCGAGCGCACCGTGGTGCGCGACACCGTCGAGGCCTACCGCGACACGCTCAAGCTCACCGAGCGCCGCCATGCCGCCGGCGACCTGGGCGACCTGGACGTGGCGCGCGTGCGCACCGAGGTGGCGGCCAACGAGGCCCAGGCCCTGGCGCTCGACCGCCGGCGGCAGGCGCTGGAGACGGCCCTGGCCGTGCTGGTGGGCGACCTGCCCAGCGACCTGCGCATTGCCGAGGGGGCCTGGGCCGAGTCGGTGCCGGCGGTGCCCGCCGGGCTGCCCAGCAGCCTGCTCGCGCGCCGGCCGGACGTGGCGGCAGCGCAGGCCAGCTACCGCGCCGCGCAGGCCCGGTTGGGCGTGGCGCAAACCGCCTGGTTCCCCAGCCTCAGCCTGACGGCCGCGGCAGGCGGGGCCTCGCCCGAGCTGTCGGACCTGTTCAAGACCTCGGCCGGCCTCTGGGGCATCAACGCCCTGCTGAGCCTGCCGCTGTTCGACGGTGGCCGCCGCCAGGCCGGCGTCGACAGCGCCGCGGCGCAGGCCGACGAGGTGGCCGCCGCCTACCGCGAGCAGGTCCTGCAGGCCTTCAAGGACGTGGAGGACCAGCTGGCCAACCTGTCGTTGCTCACCGCGCAAGGCCAGGCGCAGGCCGACGCCGTCAGCTCGGCCCAGCGGGCGCTGGCGCTGTCCGATATCCGCTACCGCAACGGCCTGGTGAGCCAGCTCGAGCTGCTCGACTCGCGCCGCACCGAGCTGGCCAACCGCCGCCAGGCCCTGCAGGTGCGGGCCGCCCAATACCAGGCCACGGTGGCGCTGATCAAGGCGCTGGGCGGCAGCTGGTCCTGAGCACGCGACCCGGGAAGACCCCCAAGCTCATCCATTGACCCGCGGACGGCAGGCACCGAATATCGATGCTCGCTTTTTCTCCCTACCCTCAATTGGAGTCGACGGATGAGCACGAAGAAATTCTCGGTGGCACGCTGCAGCACGGGCCTGGCCCTGCTGATGGCCCTGGCGGGTGCAGCCCAGGCGGCTGACCAGCGCATGGTGGTGACTTTCAAGCCTGGCGCGGCAGCGGCGGCACGCGCCGCCATCGCCCAGATGGGCGGCCAGGTCAAGCTCGAGCTGCTGGACGGGCGCGGCCTCGCCGCCGAGCTGTCGCCCGCAGCGATCGCCGCGCTGCGCCAGCACCCGTCGGTGGCCCTGGTCGAGGAAGACCTCAAGCGCTACCCGATGACCAAGCTCGTGCGGCCCTCGCGCGACCCCTACGAGAAGCACCAGCTGACGCCCTACGGCATCCGCATGGTGCAGGCCGACAAGGTGCCCGACCTCGACAAGGCCGCCGGCGACATGAAGGTCTGCATCATCGACTCCGGCTTCGACAAGGGCCATGAAGACCTGCCGAAGCGCCGCGTGTCCGGTGACGATGACCTGGCCGGCGCCGGCCCCTGGGACCAGGACGGCTTTGGCCACGGCACCCACGTGGCCGGCACCATCGCGGCCCTGAACAACAAGGGCGTCGGCGTGGTCGGCGTGCTGCCGAACAACAAGGTCAAGCTGCACATCGTCCGCGTCTTCGGCGACGACGGCGCCTGGGCGTATTCGTCCACGCTGGCGAATGCCGCGCTGAAGTGCCAGGCGGCCGGCTCGAACATCATCAGCATGTCGCTGGGCGGTGGCGGGCAGAACCAGACCGAGCGCCAGACCTTCGACAACCTGCGCGCGGCCGGCA
Organism: Burkholderiaceae bacterium; assembly: GCA_044226465.1. GTDB lineage: Bacteria > Pseudomonadota > Gammaproteobacteria > Burkholderiales > Burkholderiaceae_C > Ideonella. Next base: position 11,481 of record JBGAGZ010000094.1, read on the forward strand.
TGCTGTCGATCGCGGCCGCCGGCAACGGTGGCAACAACGCCATCTCGTACCCGGCGGGCTACGAGTCGGTGATGTCGGTGGCAGCGTTGGACGCTGACAAGGCCCACGCCAGCTTCTCGCAGACCAATGCGGACGTCGAGATCGCGGCGCCGGGCGTGCTGGTGCTGTCCACCGTGCCCGACGGACACGGCATGATGGGCCAGCTCTCGGTCGGCACCGAGAGCTACCAGCCGATCGTCCTGGACGGCTCGGCCGCCGGCACGGTCACCGCGGCGCTGGCCAACTTCGGCCTGGGCGACGTGGTGGACACCAAGGTGGCGGGCAAGGTCTGCCTGATCCAGCGCGGCAACATCACCTTCGCGCAGAAGGTGCAGAACTGCGTCGACAGCGGCGGCGTGGGTGCGGTGATCTACAACAACGTGCCCGGCAGCTTCGCCGGCACGCTGAACGGCCAGACCACGATCCAGGCGGTCAGCGCGTCGGACACCGAAGGCGCCAAGCTGCTGACCCAGCTGGGCGAGTCGACCACCATCACCGTCGAAGCCAGCAACTACGCCTACTTCAACGGCACCTCGATGGCCACGCCGCATGTCTCGGGCGTCGCCGCGCTGGTGTGGAGCCACTTCCCCGAGTGCACCGGCGAGCAGATCCGCATCTCGCTCGACAAGTCGGCGCTGGACCTGGGCGCCGCCGGCCGCGATGTCGAGTTCGGCTACGGCCTGGTGCAAGCCAAGGACGCCTACAAGCGCATCAAGGACCTGGGCTGCGGCAACTGAGTCAGGCGCCTCGTCGGGGCTGACGCGAGGCGTCAGCCCTGCCTGGCCAGGCCTCGCCTGACGAAGTCCTGGATCAACGCCCGCAGCTGGGTTTCCGCCGCCTGGGCGGCGGCTTCCTGCCGCTCGCCGAGCGCCTCCATCTGCTGGCTCAGGGCTTCCATGGCCTGGTCGGCGTCTTCGTCCTGCTGGGCCAGGTGCTGGTTCATGGCCTGGTCCAGGGCTTCTGCGACCTGCTCCATCTGCTCGGCCAGCGCGTCGATCGAAGCGTCGAGCGGCTCCAGCGCCTGCTCCAGCCGGTCTTGTTGCTGCTCGAGCTGTGCCAGCAGCTTGTCATCGCGCGTGGCGGCCATGCGGCGCGAGAGCTTGTCGATCTCTTTCTGGGCCTTGTCGCGCTGCTTTTGCAGCACCGCCATCTGTTTGCCCAGCGCATCAAGCTCGGCCGACGGCGCCGCGTGCAGGGCCTCGATCTCGCCGGCCCGGCGCCCCACGATGTCAGCCTGGGCATCAAGCTGCCGGCCGAGCTGCTCCATCTCGGCGTCGAAGGCCCGCACCGGTGCCCACAGCGCCTGCGCCTCGGCAAGCGCCGCGGGGTCGGTCACCAGGTAGCGCTGCGCGCCCTGGCGCACCCACAGGAAGCTGCCGTGCAGGGCCGCCTGCTTGGCACGCACCTCGCGCATGTCCTTGTCGTTGCCCGACATGGTGGTGGGGCCGTCCGACCCGGACACGAGGGCGAAGGCAAAGGACTGCGCAGCGTCGGCAGCGGTGCCGGCGTGGTTGACAGCTTTCCCAGCCGGCGCGGCTGAAGCGGCCGGTGTGGCCTGCACCACTGCGGCCGCCAGCGGCAGGGGGGCAGCCGTCAGCCTGGCCGCGTGGGCCGCCGCCGCCAGCACGAACAGCCCCGCCAGCGGCGGCAGAAGCTTGCCGCCGAGCGGTTGGCGGGTCGGGCGGACGAGGCGGTGGATGCGTGACATGAGGTGTCCTCCTTGTGCCGCGAGGGCGAGGGGTGGGTGGGTCGATTGCCAACTTGCAAGCTCGGACAGGGCCAGCGCCAGGCGCCGCGGCTCGCCGAGCGCGCGCGCGGCCAGGTCGTCGGCGATCTGCTCACGCTCGACGCGCATGCGCCGCGACAGCCACCAGACGACCGGGTGGTAGAACAGCAGGGCCTCGACGACGCTCTGCACGAGGTTGGCGAGGTAGTCCAGCCGGCGGACGTGGGCCAGCTCGTGCGCCAGCAAGGCCTCGACCAGCTCGACGGGCAGCCGGGTGAGCAGCGATGCCGGCAGCAGGATCAGCGGACGCCAGCGGCCCACCGTGATCGGCCCGTCCAGGCCGTCGTGAACACGCAGGGACGGCACCCGACGCAGGCCCATGCGCCTGGCCAGTGCGGCAAGCCGGGCCGCCCAGACCGGGTCGACCGGGCGAGGCACAGCAGCGCCAAGCCGGTGCACCCAGGCCAGGCCGAGCACCAGCCGCAGCGCCATCAGCGCCGTGCCCACGCTCCACAGCAACACCACGGTGGGCAGGCTGGCCTGCAGCGCGTCGACCGACAGCGGACGCCCACGCGCTGGCGCCACGAGCCGGACCGGATCGACATGAACCGGCAACGCGACCGCCACGGCCTCGGCGATCGGCGCCTGCGGTACCAGCAACTGCCCGAGCGGCCACAGCAGGCACAGCAGCAGGGCCAGGCCGCACAACGCATAGCGCGCCTGAGGCCTCGCGTTGCGCAGCAAGGCCAGGCCGGCGGCCGCGAGGCAGCCAATCAACGCGCCCTGCCAGATGAAATGCAGCAGAGCCATGCCCAGGCGACCGACGCCATCGTCCAGCCAGGCGCTCATCGCTTGGCCTCGTCGCCGTCGGTGTCGGCCAGCAGGCGCTGGATCTCGGCACGCTCGGCGCTGCTGACATGGCCCTGCAGCGCGGCCAGCACCAGCGCCTTGCCCGAGCCGCCGAAGGCCCGCCCGATGAAGTCACGCAGCAACCGGGTCTGCAACTGGCCCTGCGCCTGCTTGGCGGCATAGACGTGCGAGCGCTGACGTTCGTCGCGCGTGACCAGCCCCTTGCCATGCATCACCTGCAGCTGGCGCAGCACGGTGGCGCTGGCCAGCTCGGACCGCTGGCGGCTGGCCTCGGCGTGCACCGCCTTGGCGGTCGAGGGGCCGATCTGCCAAAGCACCTTGAGCAGTTCCAGCTCGGCAGCGGTGGGCTTGGGCGCCGTCATGGTCGGGGGCCTGCGTTGGTCGACATGTTCGTAGAATATTCGTTCTAGAACTTCTTGTCTAGATGTCGGAGCCCCCGTGCGCCGGCGACCGCGGGCGGCCTCGGGTACGCTGCACGGCGAAGCGCGCAGCGGTGCGCGCCGCATCCGAAGGGGTCGTCAGATGATCATCGTCCTGGGGTCCGTCATCACGCAGAGCGGCCGCCATGCCGAAGCCCTGGCACTGAGCCAGGCGCATGTCGCCCGGTCGCGCCAGGAGCCGGGCTGCCTCTCGCACGCCGTCCACCAGGACACGGAAAACCTGCAGCGCCTGGTGTTCGTCGAGCAATGGGCCGACAAAGCCGCGCTGCTGCAGCACTTCCAGGTCCCGGCGTCCCGGGCATTCGTCAAGGCGCTGGCGGCGCTGGCGGCCGAGCCGCCGCACATGGAACTGTTCGACGCCCAGACGTCGCAGGTCCTGGGCTGACGGGTGCCGACCCGCCGCACCGGGCACATGACCCTGCCGAGCGCCCCATGCTGACCCTGCGACGCGCTCAGGCCACCGACGCCGCCGCGATGCTCGCGCTCCAGCAGCGTGCCTTCGCTGAAGAGGCCCGGCGCTGTGCCACGCGCGACATTCCGCCGCTGATGGAGCAGGTGGGCGCGATCTCGGCGCACATCGCCCAAGAGATCGCCCTGGTCGCGACCCTCGACGGCGTGCTCGCCGGCTGCGTGCGAGGCATCGTCGACGGCCGCGTCTGCACGGTCCGCGGCCTGGTGGTCGAGCCCGCGCACCATGGTGCGGGCATCGGCTCACGGCTGCTGAAAGCGCTCGAGGCCGAGCTGCGGGGCGTGGAGCGCATCGACCTGACGACCAACACCGCCATGCCGGGCAACGTGCCCTTCTACGAGCGCCACGGCTACCGCGTCACCGAGCACACGCGGCCCATGCCGGGCATCGTGCTGGCCCAGATGTCCAAGCGGTTCACCGAGGCCGGGTAGCCCCCGCCTTGCCGGCGCGGGCGGCCGGCGGCGTCCAGCCGTCGGTGAGGGTGCCGAGGTAGGCCACGATGTCGTCGACCTCCTGGTCGGTGAGGCCCAGGTTCCCCATGTCGTCCTTGTTGACGGTCTCGGCCACTTCGGCGGCCGGCCAGCAGCCCAGCCGCTGGGCCTTCGCCTCGGTGGTGAAGCGCTTGGCGCACACCGGACGCACATCGCGGGTGTTGTAGAAGTCGACCACGCCCTTGAGGGTCTTGAAGTAGCCGTTGTGCATGTAGGGCCCGGTGATGGCGATGTTGCGCAGCGTTGGTGCCTTGAACTGGCCGCGGGTGAAGTCCTGCAGCACCACCTTGCCCAGGCCGATGTCGACGAACTGCTTGCCGTCCGGGTTGAACTGGGCGGGGATGCCGTAGAACTTGTTGTCCGGGTTGGGTGGCACGCCGACGTTGTCGTAGCCGAAGTCGGTGAACACCGACTTGCGCCCGCCCTTCTCGACCGAGGTCGGCGAGTGGCAGGCGGCGCAGTTGCCCTTGTCCGCCGCAACGAACGCCGTCAGGCCGCGCATCTCGGCATCGGTCAGCGTGGCCTCGCCGCGCTGGTAGGCGTCGAACTTCGAGCTGAACGGCTGGAAGGTCTTGCCGCGCTCGAAGGCACTGAGCGCGTCGGCGACCGCATTGTAGGCCGTGTCCGTGTCGTTGAAGACGCCCGCGCCATAGACCGCAACGAAGTCGGCGGCGTACTTGGCCACCTTGACCTTGGCCACGACCGCCGCGGCGTCGAGGTTGGCCATCTCGATCGGGTTCAGGAAGGGCTGCTTGGCCTGGTCTTCAAGGAAGTCGACGCGCCCGTCGCGGAAATAGCCGCCGGAGAATCCCTTCTTGCCGCCGTCGCCCCCGGGCAGCAGCGGCGGCGTCAGGACGTTGTACATCGCGCTCGGCGCGTTGCGCGGGCCGAACAGGCCGGGAATCACCCCTTCGGACGTTGCCCCTTGCCGCGGGTCACTGAAGGCGTGGCTGGGGTCGTGGCAGCTGGCGCAGGCCTGGCCTTTGGGCTCGGACAGGTTCTGGTCGAAGAAGAGCTTGCGGCCCAGTGCTTCCTTCGGGCTCAGCTGCAGGCCCGTGGCGGCTTGGGACGAAGACATGACGACCAGCGTCACGGCCGCGACGGCCATCGACGACAACACAGCACGGATCCGCATGGCGGCCCCCCAACGCATGACAAGGCGCGAAGCGTAGCCATGGGCTGACGCGCTGGGAATCCCCCAAGCCTCAACAGTCGTCAAGGCCAACGCGCCGGTCGCACGCCGCTCAGGGTTTGAGCCGGGCGCCGGTCAACTGCGCGATCGCGGCCAGCGTGGTCTGGGCCGCATTCAGGCCGAGCAGGAAGTCCTTGTCGGAGTACGACGCATACAGGTCGGTCGGCTGGTGCCAGTGCGGGTTCCAGCCGGCGCCGATCTGCATGCCGCGCTCGTTCTCGCGCAGCGAGATGGAAGGCACCTCGTCCATGAACGGCGTCGAGTCGGTGTTCGTCATGTGGAAGCCGACGGCGGCCGGGTAGTGCGTCGCGTACTGGTCGTTGGCCGCACGGAAGGCCCAGGCCAGCTTCGCGGCCGCGTCGGCGTGCCTGGACGT
>JBGAGZ010000095.1:0-17079 GCA_044226465.1 Burkholderiaceae bacterium
CGGCCCTCCGGGCGGGACCCCAGCGCCAGCGCACTCATCGTTGCCAATGCTTGCCGGGGCCCTACCCCGGCTCCGCTTGGCGCCTCGATTGCGCAGACTCTGGGGCTTCACGCAGGGGCAGTTCATGAGTCAGCAGGCCACGATGCAGCGCCGCCGCCGCCTCTTTCAGATCGGGTTCTTTGCGCTGTTCCTGCTCGCGCCGGCGCTGGACCTGCTGCGCTTCGACCTGCACGCCACCCAGCTGTGGTTCCTGGGCCAGCCCTGGTCGCTGGGCATCGACGACTTTCGCGCCGGCCACATCAGCGCCAATGCCGCGGCCATCGGTATCCTGCTGCGCGGCTTCCTGCCCGCGTTGCTGTTCATTGGCGCCTTCCTGGCCGTGGCCTGGCGCTACGGTCGGCTCTACTGCGGCTGGCTGTGCCCACACTTTTCGCTGGTCGAGATGCTCAACGGCCTGCTGAAGCGAGCCATCGGCCGGCTCAGCCTGTGGGACCGTGTCGGCGCGTCGCCGCGCACGGTGCGCTGGGCCTGGCTCGCGGCCTTCGGTGCCAGTGCGCTGGGCTTTGCCTTTCTGTGGGCGACCACGCTGCTGACCTACCTGCTGCCGCCGGGCGAGGTCTGGGGCGGCCTCTGGCACGCCAGCCTGACGCCTAACCAGGCCCGCTTCATCGGCATTGCCACGCTGGCCTTCTTCGTCGAGCTGACCCTGGCGCGGCACTTGTTCTGCCGCTTCGGCTGCGCGGTGGGCCTGTTCCAGAGCCTGGCCTGGATGGCCAACCCGCGGGCCCAGGTGATGGCCTTCCAGCGAGGGCCGGCACCCCCGCCGCGCTCCGCGGCGGCCCGGGTCATGGCCTTCGGCCTGCAGCGCGGCCACCCGCGCGACTGCCGCGATTGCCGCACCGGTGACGACACGGCGGGCAGCGCTTGCGACGAGGTCTGCCCCATGCGCCTGGCGCCGCGGCAGTTCAAGACGGCCAAGTTCTCCTGCGTGCAATGCGGCCTGTGCCAGGACGCCTGCGCCGACTCTCAGGGCGCGCGCGGGCGCGAGCCGCTGCTGGGTTGGACGATAGGCAGCGACGCGCTGCGCGAGTCGCTGCGCGCGCGGCGTGGTACCGGCAGCCGGCCGGTCCAGCACACGGTGGTCGCCGTGCCCGCCAGGCCTGCGCCCGCCGCCACGGCGACGAAGGAAGAGGCCCGCTGATGGAAGCCTGGGTCGGCGCGCAATGGCACCGCTGGGTTACCCGAGCGGCCGACCGCTCGCACCCCGAGGCGGCTGCCACGCTGGCCGAGATGCGTCCGCTGCTGGGCCCCTTGTTCCGCGCCGCGGGCGGGCCGGCCGCCATGCGAGTGGCGCCGGCCGCGGCCTCGGCCGCCGGCGGGCCGCGCCGCTGGTTGCAGCGCGTGGCCGGCAGTGGCGAGCGCGTCGAGCGCGCGTTGCTCGACGACCAGTGCCTGGCCTTGCCCGCCACGCTGGCCTGCCACGCCGAGCCGGCGCTCAACCGTGACCTTTACCTGTGGCTGGCGGCACTGGCCGGCGCCTGGCCCGAGGCGGCTGCAGGCGGGGCCGTGGAGGCCGCGGCGTTCGGCCACGGCTGGCTGGGCACGAACCTGCGCGCCACCGCCCTGGTGCTGCAGCGCCTGCCGGGCCTGGTGCCACGCCACGCCGCGCTGTGCGCCGCCGAACTGGCGCTGCGCCCCGCGCCCGCCCAGCTGAAGACGGCGGCCGCGCGCCGGGCCGAAGCCTGCGTCTCCCAGGCATTGCGCGGCGATCCTGTCGACGACCCCGCCCTGGCGGCCACGCTGCGGCCGGGCGACGTGGCCCCGGTGCTCTTGTGGGTCGACGGCCAGGCACTGAGCAGCGAGTTGCAGCCGACGCCGGACCGCGATGCGGCATCGCCTGAAGCCGGCCAGCCGCCGCGCGCTGCCACGGCCACCGACCGCACCCGGCGCCGCGCCGAGCGCGTGGACGACAGCCAGCGCCGTCCTGGCCTGGTGATGTTCTTCCGCGCCGAGTCGCTGCTGAGCTGGGGCGAGCATGTGCGGGTGGACCGCGCCGACGACGACACGCCCGACGAGGACGCCGCCAAGGTCGCCGACGACCTGGACCAGTTGGCCGTGGCCGACGGCGGCCAGCGGCTCGCGGCGCGCGTGCGCTTCGATCTCGACCTGCCCAGCGCCGCCGCCGACGACCGCCCGCTGGCCGGTGGTGCCGGTGTCGAGACCTTGCCCGAGTGGGACGCGCGGCGCCAATGCCTGCTGCCCGACCATTGCCGCGTGCAGCGCCTTCAGGCCGAGTCCCCGGCGCGTTTCGTGCCGCCACCGGCCTTGCGCGGCACGGCCCGGCGCGTGCGCCGCCGGCTGGAAACGCTGCGCCCCGCACCCGGCTGGCAACGCGGCCTGGAAGCGGGCGACGAGCTGGACCTCGACGCCTGGGTGCGGCTGCAGGCCGACGCCGGGCGGTTGCCGGTGCGGCGCGAGTCGCCGCCGGTGTTCGCGCGCCGGGTGCGCGGCGAGCGCAGCCTGGCCACACTGCTGCTGGCCGACCTGTCGCTGTCGACCGACGCCTACGCCACACCTGACGCGCGGGTGATCGACGTCATCCGCGACGCCTTGTTCGTCTTCGGCGAGGCCTTGTCGGCCACCGGCGACCCGTTCGAGATGCTGGGCTTCAGCTCGGTGCGGCGAACCCTGCGCGTGCACGAGTTGAAGGCCTTCGGCGAAACCTGGAATGTGCCGGTGCGCGACCGCATCGGCGCCATCAAGCCCGGCTTCTACACGCGCCTCGGCGCTGCGCTGCGCCACGGTACCCGGCGGCTGCAGGCCCGACCCGAGCGCCAGCGTCTGCTGCTGCTGCTGAGCGACGGCAAGCCCAACGACCTGGACCACTACGAAGGCCGGCATGGGCTGGAAGACACCCGCCACGCCGTGGCGGCGGCGCGTGCCGCGGGGCTGACGCCGTTCTGCGTGACCATCGACGAGCAGGCCCACGACTACCTGCCGCATTTGTTCGGCAGCCAGGGCTGGGCCCTGGTGCACCGCCCGGCCGAGCTGCCGCAGCAGCTGGCGCGGGCCTACGCGTCACTGGCGCGCTAGGCGCCGGCCGCGTCAGCGCGGGCCCTTGGGCTGCTCGCCACGGGGCGGGCGACCACCGCGCGGGCGGTCGTCGCCGGTGCGCGGGCCGCGGGGACGGGCGTCCTGCGGGCGACCCTCGCGGGGGCGGCCGTCATGAGGCCGTCCTTCATGCGGGCGGCCTTCACGGGGGCGCTGGTCGTGCGGTCGGCCTTCGCCTGGCCGGCCTTCCCGCGGCGGCCGCTGGGGCGCGCGCTGCGCCCATTCGGCGGCCTCTTTGCGGGCCTGGGCCAGCAGGGCATCCAACGCCTCTGGGGCCAGGCCCTTGAGCGCGCAGAAGTTCTCGCGCGTCAGCGTGGTGCTGTCGAAGGCCCGCATCAGCTGGTAGCGCTCGCGGCGGGCCTGCTCCTCGGCCTGTTCCTGCTGGCGCTGCTGCTGGGCGTTGGCACGTTCGGCTTGCCGCTCCGCCTGGCGGCGCTGCTCGTGGATGGCACGGCGCCGCGCCAGCTCTTCGTTGGCCGCCTGGCGGTGCTCCTCGCTGATCTCGCCGGCCGGCTGGCCGTCCAGGTCCAGCCGCTGCGTGGCGCGGGTCAGCGCGATCAGGTAGCCGGTGCTGCCGGTGTGCCGGCGCAGGAAGCCCGACAGCACGGCCTTGGTGAACTCGCCCGGCGCGCGGGCCTGGATGTCAGCCTGGATGCGCAGCTTGATCGGCTTGGCGGGGCCGGCGAACAGGGCCGGGAACAGCGTCTTCAGTCGCTCGGCACAGGCGGCGGGGCTCATGGCGGCGGCGGCCGGCGAGGCCGTGCCGCCAGTGGCGCCCGAGCCGTCGTCGGCGGACGCGTCGGGTGCGGCGGACTGCCCGTCTGCGTCCTGCGCGGCATCGCTGGCGAGCACCGGGCTGGCCTCGGGGGTGGCCGGAGCCTGCGGTTCGGGCGAGGTCGGCTCGGCAGCGGGGGAATCGGGTGCGTTCATGGCGCGGGTGGCGCGCGGCCCCGGGGCCGCTCGGAATCTGAAAGGGGCCGATTGTGCCCGTGCAGGCCCCACCCTGGGGCGCACTTGATCCCGATCAATTCAGCCGCTCCAGGGGGTTTTGACAATGCGCGAACCCCGCCACCCCGGTGGGCTCAAGGCTTGCCACGATGGAAACGCGAAGCTTCGACATCCCGCGCTACCTGTCCGTGCTGCCGCTGTTCAACGACCTGCGGCCGGACGAACTCGGGCCGCTGGCCGCCGGCTGCCAGCTGCTGCGCCTGGGCCGCGGCGACATGGTCTGCCGCGTGGGCCTGCCTTGCGAAGAGTTCCATGTCGTGGTGATGGGCCAGGTGAAGCTCTACGCGATCTCGCCCGCGGGCCAGGAGAAGGTGATCGAGCTGATCGGCCCGGGCAACAGTTTCGGCGAGGCGCTGATGTTCACCGGCAAGCCCTACATCGTCAGTGCCCAGGCCCTGACCGACTCGCTGGTGCTGCGCGTGAGCAAGGAGGCGGTGCTGGCCGAGATCGGCCGCGACTCGCGCTTTGCGCTGCGCATGCTGGCCGGCATCTCGCGCCGCCTGCATGGGCTGGTGCACGACGTGCAGGCCTATGCCCTGCACAGCGGCATGCAGCGCGTGATCGGCTACCTGCTGCGCGAGCGCGAGGTGGAAGACTGTGCCTCGGGCGAGGTGCTGACCGTGTCGCTGCCAGTCAGCAAGGCCACGATCGCGTCGCGCCTGTCGCTGACGCCGGAATACTTTTCGCGCGTGCTGCACGAGCTGGAGGCGGCCGGCCTGATCCAGATCGACAAGCGCGACATCCGCATCCTGGACGCCCAGCGCCTGGCCAAGCATCCGGTGTAGCGGCCCGTGAGGCCGCCTCGGCACCATCGTCAGACGACGGCGTGGTGCACGTAGATGTCGGTGTTCGGCAGGGCCCGGCGCAGGGTGTGGAAGGCCACGTCGGCCAGGCGGGCGCCCAAGCCGCAGGCGGGGGCGGCCAGCGTCAGGTCCGCCTCGTCATCGGTCAGCGTCAGGGCCTGAACCAAGCCGTCGGCGCTTTCGCCCAGTTGGGCGGCCCAGGCGGTGTGAAGCCGGCCCAGCACGTCGCGCAAAGCGCCCTCGGGGCCGACGAGGGTCGGGGCGAGGCTGGGCTGACCCAGGTCCGAGCGGCAGACCGGCCCACTGGCACTCGCATGGCAGCCGGCACAGCCCGTGGCAGCCGCCGTCGCCAGCACGGGGCCGGCGACAGGAACGATCGGGATGTGGGGATGCGCCATGTCAGAAGTGTGCTCCGAGCGACTGACGGCAGGTTGACTTTTGTCAATTGACAAGCATCAATGCCCGCCGCGGCGCAAGACGGAGTCAATTGTGATCGATTTCGGTCGCTTGTGGGCTGCTTTGCGCGGGGTCAATGGTCGTGTTCACACCAGCCAAGCCCCCTTCGCCAGAATGGCGCGGCTGGCAGCGCCGCCGGCGCTTGGTGCACACTGTGATTTTTCACAGCGCTGTCGCTGCACACCCCCCTTTGCACACTGCCGCAACCGAACGGCACCCCATCGCATGAACCCCATCCAGGACCCTCTCTTTGCCGCAGCCGCGTCGGCCGCGCGCACGCCGTTGCCCCCCCAGCCCATCAGCGCCGAGGTGTTGGTCGAGAAGTACGCCAAGGGTGACGAGCAGACGGTCGACGAGGTGCGTGCCCGCGTGGCGCGCGCACTGGCCGCCAACGAGGCGCCCGAGCAGCGTGCGCTGTGGGAGCAGCGCTTCCTCGACGCGCAGCGCCGCGGCTTCGTGCCGGCCGGGCGTATCAATTCCGCCGCCGGCACCGACCTCACCGCTACGCTGATCAACTGCTTCGTGCAGCCGGTGGGTGATTCGATCGCCCAGGTCGAAGAGGGCTTCCCGGGCATCTACACCGCGCTCACCGAAGCGGCCGAGACCATGCGCCGTGGCGGCGGCGTGGGCTACGACTTCTCGCGCATCCGGCCGCAAGGCGCATGGGTCGGCTCGACGCAGTCCAGCGCCTCGGGCCCGGTCAGTTACATGCGGGTGTTCGACCGCTCTTGCGAGACCGTGGAGTCGGCCGGCTCGCGCCGCGGCGCACAGATGGCCGTGCTGCGCTGCGACCACCCCGACGTCGAGGCCTTCATCCACGCCAAGGACGAAGGCGACCTGAAGAACTTCAACATCTCGGTCGGCGTGACCGATGTCTTCATGGAGGCGGTGCTCGCCGGCGGCGACGTCGAGCTGGTGCACCGCGCCGAGCCCGGCGTGGCGCAGAAGGCGGCCGGCGCCCACCGCCGCGCCGACGGCCTGTGGGTCTACCGCCGCGTGCCCGCGCAGAAGCTGTGGGACCAGATCATGCGATCCACCTACGACCACGCCGAGCCGGGCGTGCTCTTCCTCGACCGCATCAACGCCGACAACAACCTGCACTACTGCGAGACGATCGCGGCGACCAACCCCTGCGCCGAGCAGCCGCTGCCGCCTTATGGCTGCTGCTGCCTGGGCTCGATCGACCTGACGCACTTCGTCACCAACCCCTTCGAGCCCGGGGCCGGCTTCGACGCGGCGGCCTTCGCCGACGTGGTGAAGGTGGCCACGCGCATGCTCGACAACGTGCTGGACGTGACCGTCTGGCCGCTGCCGCGCCAGCACGAAGAGGCGCGCAACAAGCGCCGCGTGGGCCTGGGCTTCACCGGCCTGGGCGACGCGTTGATCATGCTGGGCCTGCGCTACGACACGCCCGAGGCGCGCGAGATGGCCACGCGCATCAGCGAGGCCATGCGCGACGCGGCCTACCTGGCCAGCGCCGACTTGGCGGCGGAGCGCGGCGCTTTCCCGCTGTTCAACGCCGACCTGTACCTCTCGGGCGGCAACTTCGCTTCGCGCCTGCCGGCCGAGGTGAAGGAGCGCATCCGCGCCCAGGGCCTGCGCAACTCGCACCTGCTGTCGATCGCGCCCACCGGCACGATCAGCCTGGCCTTCGCCGACAACGCCAGCAACGGCATCGAGCCGCCGTTCTCGTGGACCTACACCCGCAAGAAGCGCATGCCCGACGGCGGCTTCAAGGAGTACGCGGTCGAAGACCATGCCTGGCGCCTGTACCGCCACCTGAAGGGCCCCGACGCACCGCTGACACCAGCCTTCGTCACCGCGCTGGAGATGAGCGCCGAGGCCCATGCGCTGATGGTGGCGGCGGTGGCGCCCTGCATCGACACCTCGATCAGCAAGACGGTCAACGTGCCGGCCGACTACCCCTACGAGGACTTCCAGGGCCTGTACCTCACCGCCTGGCGCTCGAAGCTGAAGGGCCTGGCCACCTACCGGCCCAACGCGGTGCTGGGCTCGGTGCTGAGCGTGGGCGCACCGGCCGCCGAGGCCCTTGCGCCGCTGGTGACCGACCACGCCAACCAGCGCCTCACGCTGGACAAGCTGCCGGCGCCGGTGCTGACCTCGTTGCGCTGGCCCGGCCGCCCTGAGCTGCGCGCCGGCAACCCGGCCTGGAGCTACCTGATCCAGCACCCCTTTGGCGACTTCTCGCTCTTCGTCGGCGAGCTGCCGGCCGAGGCTGGGCCCGGCACCGGCCTGTTCGGCACCACGCTGCCTTTCGAGGTCTGGGTCAACGGCGCCGAGCAGCCGCGCGGCCTGGGGGCCCTGGCCAAGACGCTGTCGATGGACATGCGCGCCAACGACCCGTCGTGGCTCAAGCTCAAGCTCGACGCGCTGGCCACGGTGGCCGAAGAGCGCTCGTTCGAGATGCCCTTCCCGCCCAGCGGCGAGAAGAAGCTCTTCCCCGGCGTGGTGGCGGCCACGGCCAGCGTGATCCGCTGGCGTTGCGAGCAGCTCGGCGCGCTGCAGGAGGGTGGCCCGACCCCGGTGCTGGACGCGATGTTCAGCCGCGACGAGCCGCGCACCACCACCGCCGGCACCCTGGCCTGGGCGGTGGACGTGGACAACCCTGGCACCGGCGAGAGCTTCACGCTGACGCTGAAGGAGGTGGCCCTGGCCACGCCGGCCACGCGTGACGCGCCCAGCGGCTTCGTCACGCGCCCTTGCGCGGTCGGCTTCTCCGGCAACTACCCCAAGGCCTTCGACGGCTTGGCGCGGCTGCTGTCGCTGGACATGCGGGTGATCGACCCGGCCTGGATCGGCATGAAGCTGCGCAAGCTGCTCAACGTGGGTGAGCCACTCGGCCACTTCATGGCGCCGGTGCCCGGCCAGCGCCGCCAGCAGACCTGGCCCAGCACCGTGGCCTACGTGGCTCGGCTGATCATCCATCGCTACGCCATGCTGGGTGTGCTGGACGAAGAGGGCTTCCCGCTGCACGCCATGGGCATCCTCGAGGCGCCGGCGCCCAAGTCGGCGAACGGCGGCGTGACCACTGCCCCGGTGATTGCCGGCCGTCCGTGCCCCGAGTGCGGCAACGCGACCCTGATCCACAAGGACGGCTGCGACTTCTGCACCGCCTGCGGCTACGTGGGGCAGTGCGGCTGAACAACGCGAGCCCACCGTCGCGCGACGGTGGGCTCACAGGTCAATGCGCGGCGGGCGGGGCCGCGGCAGGGGCCTCGGTGTGCATCACGCACAGCCAGCGCTGGCCATCGCGGACCCAGGTGGAGCTGTCGTTCATGACCTGCTCGCTCGGCTCGCCTTTGTCACGCGGTGCGACGACCTGCTTGACACGGTAGGTCAGGATCGCCGTGTCCTCGTGGGGGAACACCACGTCGACATCGCTCAGCTCAAAGGCGGTGACGACCATGCTGCCGTGCTCGGCCATCTTGCGGTAGCCCGCATGGTCGAACTTGATCGCCCCGTGCGGGCCGACCATCAGCGCCGGCTCCCCCAGCAACGCCACGGTGGTGTCGGTGTTCTGGTCGACCATGGACTGCCAGAACTTGGTTTCCAGGTCGACGAGTGTCTTGCCGAGGGTCGTGGGCATGTCGGGCCTCCTGCTGGCTCGGTTCGCGCTTGGGGGCTTGAGGCGCAACAGGTTAGGGGCTCAGCTGGGCACGGATCTCGCCGCCCTTGTGCGCGTCGCTGTGCACATTCACGTACAGCTCGCCGGCCTTGTAGCTCTTGAGCTGATCGGGGGTGAGCTTGGCACCGGCGGGCACCGTCCATTCGCCGTTGGCACCCTTGGTCAGCGGCACGATCACGCCGCCGTTCTGGCCTTTGGCGCCGGTGTGGATGTGGGCCGCCGTGCCTGCGAGGCCGGTGGTCTTGACGCTGCCGGACACGCTGCCGTCATCGGCCACGGTGATCGCACCGCTGCCCGAGGCAGAGGTCTGCACCGGAGGCACTTCATTGTCGCCACTCAGCTTGATGTCGGCGCCCAAGGCGAGGCTGCCGAACAGCGACAGCGACAGCGCCGCGCCCAGGCCGAGCGCGAAGCGGGAGAGTCGTCGGGTGGATGTCATGTCGTCACTCCTGTGGATGAATGAAAAACTTGGCGGTTGCCGAGCGGCCAGTGTGGGCCGGCTCGCTGGAGGCCTCTGCCAGACACGGTTCGGCCGGGCCGTAGGACACGTCCTACGGCCAGCAGGCCGCGCCCGCCATGGTGCCACCGCGGCAGGCGGCGGCGTACTCCTACAAGCGCACCCGGCCGCGCCCGACGCAGGCGCCGGATGGCGGGTGCTCGAATCGGTGGACGGGGCGAATGCGCAAGGCAACGGCAGCCGCCCGACCACCACCCACCAAAGGACTGCACCATGACCCAGCCTTCCAACGACCGACCCGTCGTGCCCGAGCACGAAGCCCGCGAGCGCCTGTGGTCGCTCATCAAGGACATCCGCTTCGCGATGTTCACCGTGCGCCACCCGAGCAGCGGGCACCTGCATTCGCGGCCGATGACGACGCAGAACTCGAAGCTGGACGAGGACAGCAGCCTGTGGTTCTTCATGTCGCGCCAGAGCGAGACGGTGGCGGACCTGAAGCAGGCGCCGGCCGTCAATGTCGTCTACGCGGACCCGGAGTCTGACGCCTATGTCTCGATTTCGGGCAACGCCGCGGTCGTGGACGACCTGGCGAAGAAGGAGAAGCTCTGGTCCAAGCTGGCCGAAGCCTGGTTCCCGCAGGGATACACCGACCCCGACCTGGCCCTGGTGCAGGTGCGCATCACCCACGCCGACTACTGGGACGTGAAGGAAAGCAAGCTCGTGCAGCTGTTCAAGATGGCCAAGGCGGCGGTGACCGGCAAGCCGCCCACGACGCTGGGCGAGCACGCCGAAGTCCGCCTAGGTTGACGGCGGGCGGCGGCGATGCCGGGATGGGCCAACGCCTGGCGGCCGTGGCTGCTGACCTTGCTGATGGCGGCCGCCACGGTGGGGCTCGCGCTCGCCGTGCACGCCGTGGGCCGACTGGTGCTGAAGCGCCTGGCCCGCCACAGCACGCTGCTGACGGCGGTGCTCGACGCCTGTGCCGCGCCCGCCGGAGTGGCATTGCCCCTGCTCGGCCTGCAGCTGTTGTGGCAGGCGGCGGCCGATGACCTGGCCGGCATTTCGTCGGTGCGCCATGCCAACGGCGTGCTGCTGCTGGCCGCGCTGACCTGGCTGGCCATGCGCGCCGTCGGCGGGGTGGCTGCCGGCATCGTCGCGGCCCACCCGTCGACCATGGCGGACAACCTGCAGGCTCGGCGCATCCACACCCAGGCCCAGGTGCTGTCGCGCACCGTCATGGCCGGGCTGCTGGTGGCCGGCACCGCGCTGGTGTTGATGACCTTCCCGGGGGCGCGGCAGATCGGCACCAGCCTGCTGGCCTCGGCCGGCATTGTGGGGCTGGCGGCCGGCATCGCCGCACGGCCGGTGTTCAGCAACCTGATGGCCGGGCTGCAGATCGCGCTGGCCCAGCCCATCCGCATCGATGACGTGCTGATCGTGCAGGGTGAGTGGGGCCGGGTGGAAGAGATCACCGGCACCTACGTGGTGCTGGCGATCTGGGACCAGCGGCGGCTGATCATCCCGTTGAACTGGTTCATGGAGAACCCGTTCCAGAACTGGACGCGCCGCTCGTCCGAGATCACCGGCACGGTCTTCCTGCAGGTGGGCTATGGGATGCCGCTGGCACCGCTGCGCGCGGAGGCGCAACGGCTGTGCGAGGCCTCGCCCCATTGGGACCGCCGGCTGTGCCTGCTGCAGGTGACCGACACGAGCGAACAGGGCATTCAGCTGCGTCTGTTGCTCACGTCCAGCGATGCCAGCCAGTCCTGGGACCTGCGCTGCGAGGTGCGCGAGGGGTTGGTGGCCTTCATGCAGCGCGACTACCCGCAGCACCTGCCAGCCTGGCGCGCCAGGCTGGAGAGCGCGGCTGGGGCGGACGACCCGGCGAGCGCGCAGCAAATCCTTGCCTTCGAGGAGGTGCCGCCATGACCCATCGACAATGCGTTTTCGTCACCCCACGCCTGGCCGCCGGCCTGTTGGTGGCGATGCTCGCCCCACTCGCGCCGGTGACCACGGCCTGGGCGCAGGCCGCTGCGCCGGACGCGCCCTTGAGCCTCGGCCCCGCCGAGGCGCGGGCCGACCGGGAGTTCCTGAGTCGCAGCCTGCAGGACGGCCTGCTCGAGGTCGAGATGGCCCGCGTGGTTCAGTCCCGCGCCACCCAGCCGGCCACGCAGGCGCTCGCGGCGAGCCTGGCGCAGGGCCAATCCCCAGTCAACGACGAGCTGGCGCGCCTGGCTGCGGCGAGGGGCATGGCCACGCCTGTGGGCCTGGACCGGAACCACCAGGACACGATCGAACGCCTGAGCAAGATCGAAGGGGCCGATTTCGACCGCGCCTACCTGAAGCAGATGGTCGACGGGCACCGCCTGGCCATCACCGATTTCGAACGTCAGGCCACGCAGACCAAGGATCCGCAGATCAAGGACCTCTGCGTGCGGGTGCTGCCGCTGCTGCGCCAGCACCTCGGCCTGTCGGCGACGCAGCAAGAGGCCGCCAAAACGGCGCCGTGATGCGATGCAGCGCGCCCGGCCACGCGTTCAGCGCGTGGCCGGCCCCCCCAGCCGGGCCGTGACGGCCGCCGCCGCGTCCCGCACGGCCGCCACGCCGGGCGACGCCCAGGTGCCGGGCAGCCTGTCTTCGTGGTCCAGCACGGTCAGCACGATCGCTGGCGCACCGTCGTGGTCGAACGCCGCCGCACTGAACGCGTTCACGCCCGGGATGGGCCGGCCCACCGCACGCGACACACCGCCGTGCTGCCGCGCCTCCGCCACGATGGTGGCCAGCTCCTTCTCGCGGCCCGCCCACGGCAGCGAGCTGCCCGCCTCGCCCACCGCCGACACGCTGGCCCCGGCCAACCGGTCCACCGGCAGTGCCGCGGCGAAGGCCCGGCCGGTGGCTGTGCCGAAGACCGACAGCACGCTGCCCACGCGCAGCGCCACGTGCAGGGGCTGGCGGGCTTCGAACAGGCGCACCACGGTCGGGCCGAAGCTGCCCCACACCGCCAGAGCCACCGCATGGCCGCTGCGTTCGGCCAGCGCCTCGGCCACGGGCAGCGCGGCGCGCAGCGGGTCGCTCTGGTGCAGGCAGGCCAGGCCGATCTGCATCGCCGCCGGGCCCAGCGCGTAGTGGCCGCTGGCGGTGTCCTGCTCCACCAGGCCCAGGCGCCCGAAGCTGACCAGGTAGGGGTGGGCGCGCGAGGGCGTGAGCTCGGCGCGCGCCGCCAGGTCCTTCAGCGGCAGCGGGGTGCCGCATTGGGCCAGCGCGATCAGCAGGCGCCCTCCGACCTCGACCGACTGCACGGCGCGCTGGCTGCTCTCTTCGGCGAGCGGCATGGCGGGAGGGGCGGGGCGGCGAGATTTGTCCATTGCAAACGAGTTTGACACATTGTCGACGCGCTGGCCATAATCTGCAAACGCATTCGCAATCGATGAATGCGACTCCACCCAGCCGCGAACCGGGCACCCGCATGAACACCAAAGCCTTTGCCAGCCAGGCCGACCTCGAAGAGAAGAAGGTCAGCTTCACCAAGCTGTCCGACAACGCCTATGCGTACACCGCCGAGGGCGACCCGAACACCGGCGTGATCATTGGCGACGACGCGGTGATGGTGATCGACACCCAGGCCACGCCGGTGATGGCGGCGGACGTGATCCGCCACATCCGCACCGTCACCGACAAGCCGATCAAGTACGTGGTGCTCAGCCACTACCACGCGGTGCGGGTGCTGGGCGCCACGGGCTATGCGCCGGAGCACATCATCGCCAGCCGCGACACGTACGACCTCATCGTCGAGCGCGGCGAGCAGGACAAGGCCAGCGAGATCGGACGTTTCCCGCGACTGTTCCGCAACGTCGAGTCGGTGCCGGCCGGGCTGACCTGGCCGACCATCACCTTCAGCGGGCGCATGAGCCTGTGGCTCGGCAAACTCGAAGTCCAGCTGATCCAGCTGGGCCGCGGCCACACCAAGGGCGACACGGTGGCTTGGCTACCTGACCAGAAGATCCTCTTCTCGGGCGATCTGGTGGAATTCGATGCCACGCCCTACGCCGGCGACGCCTACTTCCAGGATTGGCCGCAGACGCTGGACAACATCGCCGCGCTGCAGCCGCGCGCACTGGTGCCGGGCCGCGGCGCGGCGCTGACGACGGCCGAGCAGGTGGCCGCGGGCCTGGCCGGCACGCGCGCCTTCGTGAGCGACGTGTGGGCCAGTGTGAAGGCCGGCGTGGCCGCGGGCAAGGACCTGAACGCGGTCTACAAGGACACCTACGCGGCCCTGAAGCCCAAATACGGCCACTGGGTGATCTTCGACCACTGCATGCCCTTCGACGTGACGCGCTGCTACGACGAGGCCACCCAGCACGCCGACCCTCGCATCTGGACGG
Organism: Burkholderiaceae bacterium; assembly: GCA_044226465.1. Lineage (GTDB taxonomy): Bacteria > Pseudomonadota > Gammaproteobacteria > Burkholderiales > Burkholderiaceae_C > Ideonella. The sequence continues at coordinate 13,864 of JBGAGZ010000095.1, forward strand.
CCGAGCGCGACCGCCAGATGTGGGCCACGCTCGAAGGCTGACCGGGCGCGGGGCACCCCATGCTGTCGACCTACACCTACCCGAAGTTCTCGTATCGGCAGCCGCCCGAGCTGGGCGAGCCCACGCCGCGCCGCCACCCGGTGGTGGTGGTCGGCGCCGGGCCGGTCGGGCTGGCGGCGGCGATCGACCTGGCCCAGCGCGGCCAGCCGGTGCTGCTGCTGGACGACGACGACACGGTCAGCATCGGCTCGCGCGGCGTCTGCTACGCCAAGCGCACGCTGGAGGTGCTGGACCGCCTGGGCTGCGGCCAGGTCATGGTCGACAAGGGCGTGACCTGGAACGTCGGGCGCACCTTCTTCGACACCGACGAGGTCTTCCACTTCAACCTGCTGCCCGAGGCCGGCCACGAGCGCCCCGGCATGATCAACCTGCAGCAGTACTACCTCGAGGAATACCTGGTGCGCCGCGCGCAGGCGCTGCCCGCGCTGGACCTGCGCTGGAAGCACAAGGTGGCGAGCGTGCAACCGCACGCGCAAGGCGTGACGCTGCAGATCGAGACGCCCGACGGCAGCTTCGCCGTCGAGGCCGACTGGCTCGTGGTGGCCGACGGCGCACGCAGCCCGATCCGCCGCCAGCTGGGGTTGGAGATCGAGGGCAAGGTCTTCCAGGACCGCTTCCTGATCGCCGACGTGGTGATGAAGGCGGACTTTCCAGCGGAGAGGTGGTTCTGGTTCGACCCGCCGTTCCACCGCGGGCAGAGCGTGTTGCTGCATCGCCAGGCGGACAACGTCTGGCGCATCGACTTCCAACTCGGCTGGGACGCCGACCCGGAGGAAGCCAAGAAGCCCGAGAACGTCGTGCCGCGCATCCGCGCGATGCTGGGCGACGAACGCGCGTTCGAATTGGAGTGGGTCAGCGTCTACACCTTCCAGTGCCGGCGCATGCCGCAGTTCCGCCATGGCCGGGTGCTGTTCACCGGCGATGCGGCGCACCAGGTGTCGCCTTTCGGCGCGCGCGGCGCGAACTCGGGCATCCAGGACATCGACAACCTGTGCTGGAAGCTGAAGGCCGTGGTCGACGGCGTGGCGCCCGAGTTGCTGCTGGACAGTTACGCCAGCGAGCGCGGCGCGGCGGCCGACGAGAACCTGCTGAACTCGACGCGGTCGACCGACTTCATCACGCCCAAGAGCGCGGTGTCCAGGCTGTTCCGCAACGCGGTGCTGGGCCTGGCGCGCGAGCACGCGTTTGCGCGGCAGCTGGTGAACTCGGGCCGTTTGTCGGTGCCGGCCTGGTTGGCGGACTCGCCGCTGAACACACCGGACACCGACGCCTTCGAAGGCTGGATGCAGCCTGGCGCGCCGATGGACGACGCGCCACTCCAACGCGGCGATGCGCCGGCCTGGCTGCTGCGCCAGTTGCCTGGCAGCTTTGCGCTGCTGGTCTACGGCACGAGCGGCCCCGTGACGCTGCCGGACGACCTGCCGGTCGAGGTGACGCCGTTGTACATCGAGGCTGCGCCGGCGGGTGGGGCCCTCGTCGACCACCAGGGGGACTTCGCACGTCGCTATGACGCCCACCCTGGCACGGTCTACCTGATTCGCCCGGACCAGCATGTGGCCGCGCGCTGGCGCCGCTTCGACGCCAGCGCCGTGGCGCGGGCCGTGGCGCGCGCATTGGGCCAGGCTGTGGCCGAGGAGATGGCGTGATGGCCGAGTTGCTGAACACCCAACCGAACTTCGGCGTGCCCGGCCAGCGCTACCTGCGCGCTTTCACGCCCGGCGACGATTTCTACGAGGCGCTGATCGACACCCACCGGGGCTTGAGCGACGAGCAGAGCCAGCTCGTTAACGCGCGCCTGGTGCTGCTGCTGGCCAACCATGTGGGCGACCTGCGCGTGCTGCGCGAGGCGCTGGCGGCGGCGCGCGCCGGGGTCTGATCGAGACACTAGAACCCGATCGCCTTCTCGAAGCAGGCCGCGTCGGGCCGGCCGACGTAGGGGCCGTAGTTCTCGCAAGGTGTGTAGCCGTGCGCGCGGTAGAAGGCCACCGCACCCTCGTTGGCCCAACGGGTTTCGAGCTTCAGGCGCCGGTAGCCGATCACCCAGGCCTCGTGCTCCAGGTAGCGCAGCAGTTGGCCGCCGATGCCCTGGCCCGGCTGCGCGGCATACATGCGCTTGAGCTCACCACAGCCGGGCTCGCCGGCCAGCGGCCGCAGCGCACCGCAGCCCAGCGGCGCGCCGGCGCTGTCGCGGGCGAGCGCGAACACCGAGCCTTGTGCGGGGAAGTCGGCAAAGCCGGCCCGGCCGTCGCTGCCGTAGCGTGCCTGCACATGGTCGGACAAAGCGTTCTGCATCGCCTGGGCTGCGGGGCTGTCGTGCGGCACAGGGCGTACCTCGGTGCCGCCGGGACCCAGGCGCTTGAACATCACGCTGGTCGCGTCCAGCACCGGGCCGCCCACCTCGCGGGCGTAGTCCGGGATGCGGCCGCAGAGCTGGTAGCCGCGGGCGCGGTACAGCGGCTCGGCGCTGCTGCCGCTCTTGGTGTCCAGCACGATCAGCTGGCGGCCGCGCTGCTGCGCCTCGGCCTCGGCCGCGTCGAGCAGGCGTCCGGCCAGGCCCTGCCGGCGGGCCCGCGGGTGGACCATCAGCTTGACCAGCTCGGCGCGGTGTGCACCGTTGGCCGGCATGTCGGTGACCAACTGGACCGAGCCCAGCACCTGGTCGCTGTCGCCGGTGGCCACCCACAGCGCGCGCTCGCCGCGGTCGGCCGCGGCCAGGCAGCGCTGCCAGAAGGCGCGGGCGGCATCGGGCTCGGGCGTGGCCGTCCAGCCGATGCTGGCGCCCTCGGCCACGGTGGCGCGCAGCAGGTCGGCCAGGCCGTCGACGAAGCCGCCATGGGTCACGGCCGGGGCCTCGTGCAAGGCGATCAGGGTGCTCATGGCGCGCTCGTCGGCATGGGGTTGCAGATGGCGAGCGTGTAGCGCGCGCCATCAGGCCCTGGCACGTCGAAACGCGAATAGCCCCAGAGCTTGTAGCTCAGGCTGTCGCCGGGCAACAGCTCGTGAGCCTGGTCCTGCAGCGTCAGCCGCAGCCGGCCGTCGTGCAGCCAGAGGTGGTGCTCGAGCCCGGGCACCGAAGGGTGCTCGTAGACGATGCTGGCCCCGGCCGGCAGCCGGCACTCGATCAACTCGGCGCCGTAGCCCGCGGCCGGCGGCGCC